>NZ_JBQCFT010000001.1:0-42969 GCF_051958795.1 Luteibacter sp.
ACGAGGTTGCCCAGCTCAGGGTGCCGTGCGTGCACCTCGGCAAGCGCCGTCTGCAACGGGCCCGGGTCCGCGCTCGTTACGCCGATGCGCAGGGCCAGCAGCGGGCCAAGGCTGGCATCGATGTCCTGGTCGAGCGTGCGGATGACCCCGGAGGAGGCGCCGGCGATCTGCCGCTGGGCCGAGCCGAGCATGCGCCGGTAGGCATCGAACTGCATGTGGCCGACGATCGCGACCACGCCGACGGACAACGCGGCGGCGGCAAGCCAGAGCGCAAGACGGATCCGGCGCGCGCGCAGCCTGGTCGCTCCCTTGTCCAACGCCCCCGTCACGTCCGTCTCAGCCTCGCCCTTGCCCGTTGGAAAGGCTGCCGAAACGCAGCCCATGGCCTTTATCGGCGAGCCGGGCGTGTGCTTGAGACGGCATGCCTGAAACACGCCAATGCAATCCTGCGGATATTCGGCAGAAATATCCTTTCCCTACCCCCTTTTTTCACGCCCACTCAACACTATTTACCGAACGATCGAGTTCTAAAATTCGCTCCATAGAAACGTCCCACTATAAGGACCCGTTCCCCCATGCGCTCGTCCCGCGTCGTCCTTGGCGTCCTCGCCGCCCTGTCACTTTCCGCAACCGCCCTGCCCGCCGCCGCGGAGACCCATATCGAGGTCCAGGGTGGCCGCAGCTACATGGATAGCCACCCCACGAATGCCTTCTTCATCGAGTCGGTGTTCAATCCCTACCAGATCGGCGCCAGCCGCTTCACCTGGTCCCCCGATGTGTCGATCGGCTACATCAAGGGCCGCGATGTCGGCCGCTACGCCAATTCGAATCCCGGCGTGACCAACAACGTGTGGATCGGCGCCGCCGGTGCCCGCCTGCATTACGGCGTGGATGGCGACTGGTTCCACCCGTTCTTCTTCAGCTTCCAGGTGGCCGGTACGGCCGGTGGCCACACCCAGGCCCTGTCGTCGAGCTATCAGTTCGTCAGCACGCTGGGCTGGCAGTGGAAGAACATCAGCTTCCAGGTCCGGCACATCTCGAACGGCAGCTTCAAGGAGCCGAACCGCGGTGAGACGATGGCTTTGATTGGTCTTGGGTTTGATATCTGACCCGTGTAGGAGCCCACCCTGTGGGCGACATGTTTCGCGATGCCGCCCCAGACTCCGTGGCTTTTTCGCGAACGGCGTCGCCCACAGGGTGGGCTCCTACGAAAAGAAAAGGCCCGGCAGTTCATGCCGGGCCTTTTTCTTTTTGGCGGGGACTCAGTGCCCCGAAGCCGCCGGCCCCGCCTTCGCGGCAAACGGCGGCTTCGCCAGCCACACCACGAAGATCAGCGCCATGAACACGAAGCCGAGCAGGTAGAACACTTCGTTGAACGAGACCTGGTAGGCCTGCTGCGTGATCATCTGGTTCACCGAGGCCGCGGCGTAGGTGCTGTCGCCGTGGCCGATCTGGGTGAGCGCCGCCTGCGCGCCCTGGTTGTAGGGCGTGATGTTTTCCGCCAGGCGCTCGTGGTGGACGATCGCGCGGTGATCCCAAAGGAACGTGGTGAGCGAGGCCGCGAAGCTACCACCCAGCGTACGCAGGAACGTCGCCAGGCCCGAGCCCGCCGCGATCTCGTTCGGCTGCAGGTCCGAGAGCAGGATCGACAGCACCGGCATGAAGAACAACGCTACGCCGAGGCCCTGGATCAGCTGCACCATCGCCACGTGGTAGAAGTCCACCTCGAGGTAGAAGTCCGATCGCAGGAAGCACGTGGCACCCATCACGATGAACGCGCCGCTTGCCAGGATGCGCAGGTCGAACTTGTGCGCATACCGGCCCACGAACGGCGTGAGGATCACCGGCAGGATGCCGAGTGGTGCCGATGCGAAGCCCGCCCACGTGGAGGTGTAACCCACGTTGCGTTGCAGCCACTGCGGCACGAGCAGGCCGATGGCGAAGAACGCCGCGTAGGCCAGCACGAGACACAACGTGCCCATGCGGAAGTTCCGGTGCCGGAACAGCTTCAGGTTGACGATCGGATCCTTGTCGGTGAGCTCCCAGATCAGGAACACGGCCAGGCCGATCGCGGCGATGATCGCGGTGACGACGATGAACGGCGAGTTGAACCAGTCCTCGTCATTGCCCTTGTCGAGCACCACCTGCAGCGCGCCCACGCCGATGATCAGCGTGATCAGGCCCATGTAATCGACCTTGGGCTTCTCGGTGACCTCCGGGCGGCCCTTCATCTGGTTCGCGACCACCATGGACGCGAAGATGCCGATCGGCACGTTGATGAAGAAGATCCACGGCCAGGTGTAGTTGTCGGTGATCCAGCCGCCGAGGATCGGGCCCGCGATGGGCGCGACGACGGTGACCATCGCCAGCAACGCCAGCGCCATGCCGCGTTTCGCCGGTGGATAGATCGAGATCAGCAGCGACTGCGTGATCGGGTACATCGGGCCTGCGACCGCGCCCTGGATGGCGCGGAACAGGATGAGCATGCTCATGCTCTGCGCGATACCGCACAGGAACGAGGCCAGCGAGAACAGCAGCGTGGCCCACACGAACAGCTTGGTTTCGCCGAAGCGGCGGGTGAGGAAGCCGGTCAGCGGCAACGCGATGGCGTTGCTCACTGCGAACGACGTGATCACCCACGTGCTCTGGTTGGAACTGACGCCGAGGTTGCCCGCGATCGTCGGCAGCGACACGTTCGCAATGGTGGTATCAAGCACCTGCATGAACGTGGCGAGCGACAGACCGACCGTGGACAACGCCAGGTTCGGTGGCCGGAATGGCGTATTCATGGAGCGGGCTCCTTACTTCGGTGCCTTCTGCTGCTCGGCACCGTCGCCGGCCGACGCGTTCTCGTGGATGACGCGGGCGATGTCCTTGTCGGCATCGGCGAGCTGCTTGTCATACACGTTGGTCGAGAATTCCGGCTTGGTCGGTGCCTGCTGGGCGAGCAGCGGACCGTTCTGGTCATGCAGCGAGACGGTGACCTTGGTCGAAAGGCCAAGGCGCAGCGGCTTCTCATCGAGCTGCTTCGGCTCGGTGAACACGACGCGGACCGGCACGCGCTGGACGATCTTGATCCAGTTACCGGTAGCGTTCTGCGCCGGCAGGATCGAGAACGCACTGCCGCTGCCCACGCCGAGGCTGCGGATCTTGGCCTTGTAGACCGTGCCGCTGCCGTACACGTCGGCGGTGACGTCGACGGGCTGACCGATGCGCATGTGGGTGAGCTGCGTTTCCTTGAAGTTCGCGTCGATCCACACCTCGTGGAGCGGCACGACCGCCATCAGGGCGGCACCCGGCTGGACGCGCTGGCCGACCTGCACGCTGCGCTTGGCGACGTAGCCATCGGTCGGGGCGACGAGTGTGGAGCGCACGAAGTCGAGGTAGGCCGAGCGCAGCTTGGCGGCGGCGGCGCGCACATCCGGGTGCGAGGCGACGACGGTGTCATCGACCAGCACCTTGCTGCTGCTGTACGACTGCTTCGCCGAAGCGAGGCTGCTTTCGGCCGAGGTCAGCGTATCGAGGGCGTGCGAGAGTTCTTCGGCCGAGATGGCGCCGCTCTTCGCGAGGTCACGACGGCGGTTGTAATCCTGGCGCGCGCGATCCACGGCGGTCTGGCGCACCGAGACATCGGCCTGCGCCGAGGTCACGTTGTTGTACAGGCCGCGCACGCGGCGCACGGTGGTGGCGAGGTTGGCGCGCGCGCTTTCCAGGGCCACTTCGGCGTCGCTCGGGTCGAGCTTCACCAGCACGTCGCCCTGGTGGACGAGGTCGCCATCATCGGCGCCGATCGAGGTGACCGTACCGGCGATCTGCGGGGTGATCTGCACGACGTTACCGTTGACGTATGCATCGTCGGTATCTTCATACCAGCGGCCGTCCACGAAGTACCACACCGTCCATGCGATGGCGGCGAGGACGATGAGGAGGACGAGCAGCTTCAGGAAGAACCCACGACGGCTCTTCGGCGGTGGCGCCACGGTGGCGCCGGTCGGTGCGGTGGTTTCTTGTGACATGGTGTGTGCCTTGGAAAGTGTGTGTGTTCTTAGCGGGTGGCGTCGGCGACCGGCTGGTCGCCGGCTTCGGGGCGGAAGCCGCCACCAAGCGCCTGGATAAGCTGTACCGAGGTATCGACCTGTTCGGCGCGCAGCGACACGAGGCGCTGCGCGGCCTGGAGCAGCTGCTGGCGCACCACGAGCGATTCGAGGTAGCTGCCGACACCGGCCTTGTAGCGCTGCTGCGAGAGGTCGTACGCCTGCTGCGCGGCATCGTGCGCGCGCTGCTGGGCCTGCATTTGCGCGTTCAGCGCATCCAGGCCGGCGAGGTCATCGGCCACTTCGTTCACCGCGCCCACCAGGGTCTGGTTGTACTGCGCGACGGCCAGGTCGTACTGCGCATCCTTGCCGGCCAGGTTGGCGCGGCGGCGGCCGCCGTCGTAGATCGGCAGGCTGATCGCCGGCAGCACCTGCCAGAAGCGCGCGGCCGACGAGAACAGGTTGCTCGACCCACCCGCGACCTGCGCGGCGAGGACGCCGAGCGTGACGTTGGGCAGGAACTCCTTCTTCGCCGAATCGATGTCCTTCGAGGCGGCTTCGACGCGCCAGCGCGCGGCGACGAGATCGGCGCGGTGGCCGAGCAGGTCGGCGGGCACGTTGGCGGGCACCGCGACGGCGGACGGTGTGAGCGTGGTCGGGCGCTCGATCGCCAGGCCACGATCCGGGCCCTTGCCCAGCAGCATGGCGAGCTGGGTGCGCGAGGTATCGATCGCGCGCTGCGCCACGGCCATCTCGCGTTCGGCGGAGGCGACTTCCGTATCGGCCTGCTTCACCTGCATCTGGTTGTCGACGCCGGCGGCGACGCGCTGCTTCGTCAGGTCACGCGAGGTGCGGCTGCGGTCGAGTTCGGCCTTCGCGACATCCATCTGGTCGAAGGCGTAGCCGAGCTGCACGTAGGCACGGGCGACGTTGGTGGAAATCTCGATGCGCGCGGCGCGGGCATCGACTTCCGCCGCGCGCTGCGATCCCACGGCTGCTTCGAACGCATCGCGCTTGCCGCCCCACAGGTCGAGATCCCAGTTGAAGTTGCCGTAGCCGTACTTCGTCCAGCTGAAGTGGCCGAGCTCGTTGCCGACCAGGCCCTGCGGCAGGTGCGCGCCGGCGACGCCGCCACCCACGTTGAAGGTGGGATCGCGGTTCGCGTCGGCGCTGCCGGCCTGGGCCTGGGCCTGGCGCACGCGGGCATCCGCGATGGCGAGGTTCGGGCTGTCCTTCAGGGCTTCGTCGATCAGCGCGGAAAGGCGGGCATCGCCCAGCCCCGTCCACCAGTCAGCGGCCGGCCACGCCGACGGGCTGGCGTCGCCGCGGCCGAGGCTCTGCTCGGCGTGGAGGGTGGCCGGGTCGGTCAGGTGGCCCTGCGTTTCCAGTCCGCGGCTGGTGACACAGCCGGAAAGGACGAAGGCGGCACCGATGGCCGCCACGAGAGTGTGCAGACGCATGCGTTTTGCCTCAGGTTTTTTAGATCAGTTCTTGTCGCGCAGCACGCAAAGCACGCGCTGCAGGTAATCGAGTAGCTGGCTTCGCTCTTCCGGCGACAGATCCTTCTGCGCGCGCTCGAGCGTGGCGACATTGCTTTCGTGCAGGTGGCGCCACAGCGCGTGGCCCGCCTCGGTGAGCTCGATGCGCAGCGCGCGGCGGTCCTGCTCGTGCGGCTGGCGACGCAGGTAGCCCTTGGCTTCCAGCTGGTCCAGCTGGCGGGTCATGGCACCGCCATCCAGGTCCACGGCGCGCGCCAGCTCGGTGGCCGTCATCGGGCCCAGGTTGGCGAGGCGCTTGAGCACGTGGAACTGGGTGAACTTGAGGTCCGCTCCCAGCGCGGCGAGGTCGGCCTCGATAGCCCGCACGATTTCGCCGCGGACCATGCCGATGAGGGCGCCGAGGCTATCGCGGCCATCCGGGGAAGCGCACAGGTTCGTATTCATGGACGCAGATTCTATTGCCTGACGTTTAATTGTCAAGGCAAATATACCTGTGTCATATATTCTCGGCTTGGCGTTTCTACTCCTCGTCGTCCAGGAGGGCTGCCAGGGCGGGGTTGCGGACGGCGAACAGATCGAACACGCCGAGCGCCCGGAGGGTCGGCAGCTGGGCCAGGAGACGTGGCTCCAGGCGGCGCCGCAGCTCTTCCGGCGTGGTCGGATCGAGCATCGAATGGGCGCAGGCGACGAAGGTGACGAGGGCTTCGCCTGCGGCGCTGTCCTCGTGGAGTTCGGAAAAGTCGGTGGTGACGAGGCGGATCATGGGGGGCCTCCGGCGTCGGTGTCCCCTGCACGGGCTGTCGGCGGATGCCGCGCGCGGGACAATTACTTGGGGATGCAAATGTTATACATGGACCCTATCGGCCTGATATCGTTATCGGGCCAATTAGTGTCGAGATCCGGCCAAAATGGAAAAAGAATCGTTCCACGAGGTGTTTGATCGGGCCGATGGCCCGCCCTTGCTCGCCTATGCGATGGAGCGCGACTCCGCGCTGCACGAGATCGACTGGCACCAGCACGTGCGCGGCCAGTTTTTCTATGTAGAGCAAGGCCTTATCGTCACCCGCACCGATCGCGGCACCTACCTCCTGCCACCCCATCGCGCGGGCTGGATGCCACCCGGCCTCCTGCACACCGTGAGCATCTCGGGCCCCAGCCGGGCGTGGGGTGTGTTCGTCTCGCCCGAGGCATCGAGGGGCCTGCCCGACCACGCCTGCGTGGTCGGCGTCGACGACGTGTTCCGTGCGGTGGTGAAGCGCGCGGCGACCTGGACGCCGGATGGCGCCCGATCGCCGGAGCAGGAGCGCTTGCTCGCCGTGCTGCTGGATGAAATCCGCCATGCCCCGGTGGAACGCATGCACCTGCCGATGCCCAGCGACCGGCGGTTGCGCCGGGTGGCCATGGCGATGGTCGAACATCCCGAAGACACCCGCAGCATCGAGGACTGGGCGAACTGGGCGGGGCTGTCGGTGCGCACCCTCACCCGGCTGTTCCGCGAGGAAACCCAGTGCAGCGTTGCGCAGTGGCGGCAGACCGCACGGCTGACGCGCGCGCTGGAACGCCTGGCCGAGGGTGAAACGGTGGCGACCATCGCCGATTCACTCGGCTACGCCACGCCGAGCGCGTTCGTGGCGATGTTCCGCAAGGCGTTCGGCGATACGCCGGGGCGCTACCTGTCGCGCCAGGCGGCCGCGGTTTAAAGCGCGGGCTTGCACATCCACAGGCCCTCGAAGGTGTAGGGCTCGCCGCTGTCGCGCGCGACGACGTCGACGGCCACGCGGCCATAGGTCCAGCCGTCGTGCTGGCCGGTCTCGCCGATATCGCGGCAACCGCCGCCACGTTCGTAGTTTCCGGTTTCCGCATTGGTCATTTCCGCTTCGTCGCGCGTGCATTCGGCGAGCGCCTCCTCGTGCGACGGAAAGCGATGGTTGCCGAATACGTAACGCTCATCGGTGCACGCCGTGGCGGCAAAGGCAGGCGCGGCGCAGGCGCTGAGAAGAAGGGCGGTGAAACGGCGCATGATCGGGCTCCGGGGGACACTGGGCCAACGAGCCTGCGGTTCCCGGGGAGCGAATGGAATCAGACTATTCTGAGAAATCTGGCCAATCTCGGCACGTGTGACCGCCCTCACGGATCTTGCGCACGATGCCGTGCCGTAGGAGCCCACCCTGTGGGCGACATCTTCCGCGGCGTCCCTACAAGGTGTGTGGCTTTTTCGCGAACGGCGTCGCCCACAGGGTGGGCTCCTACGAGGCGGGGAAGCGGTAGCCCACGCCTGGCTCGGTCTTCAGCCAGCGCGGGGTGGTCGCGTCATCGCCTAGCTTCTGGCGCAGCTTGCCCATCACGATGCGCAGGTAGTGCGTGTCCTGCACGTGGGTGGGGCCCCAGATATCGCGCAGGATCTGCTGCTGGCTGACGACGCGGCCGGGATGGCGCACGAGCATGGCGAGCACTGTGAACTCCTTGCGCGTGAGCGCCACGGGGGCGCCATCGAGGAAGACCTCGCGGCGCGGCAGGTCGACCACGAGCGCACCATCGTCGTAACGCACGGGCGCTTCCGGCTGGCCGGCCTTCGCGCTCTGCCGTAACAGCACGCGCAGGCGCGCCATCAGCTCCTGGATGCCGAACGGCTTGGTCACGTAGTCGTTGGCGCCGGTATCCAGCGCCTTCACCTTTTCGGTTTCCGCGTCACGGACCGAGAGCATCACCACCGGTACCTGGCTCCACGTGCGCAGTTCGCGCAGCACGTCATGGCCTTCCATGTCGGGCAGGCCGATATCCAGCACGACGATATCGGGCGATTGCGTCGCGGCCAGCCCCAGGCCTTCCGCACCCGTCGCAGCAAGCACCACCTGGTAGCCCTCCGCGCGCAGGCCGATATCCAGGAAGCGCCGGATCTGCGCTTCGTCATCGATCACCAGGACACGCGGGGCGGCGGGGTTCATGCGGTTTCTTCAGGGGGTGGCGGCAGCGGAAGCGAAACCCGGATGGTCGTGCCTGGACCGGCGTGGGGCAAGGCCTCCACGCTGCCGCCGTGCGCGCCGACCATGCCGCGACAGATCGCCAGCCCCAGGCCCGTGCCCTGTTTGCCGCGGTCACCGCGCGATACCGAATAGAACATATCGAAGATCCGTGAGCGCTCTTCTTCGGGAATGCCCGGGCCGCGATCGGCAACGTCGACCAACAGCCGGCCCGCTTCGGTGCGCACGATGACGCGTACCGGTTCACCCGGCGGGGAGAAGCGGGCTGCGTTTTCGAGGATGTTGAACAAGGCCTGCTCGATCAGCGCGGGATGCACATGCAGCAGCACGGTGTCGTGCGGGAGGTGCACGTCGACGCGCGTATCGGGGAACAGCTTGCGCAGGCGCGACACAGCCGCCGCGACGATCTCGCCGGCGTCCACCCAATCGCGGTTGAGCTTGAGCGTGCCGTGGCCCAGCCGGGTCATGTCGAGGAGGTTCTGGATATAGCGGTCGAGGCGCTGGCCTTCGCCGAGGATGGCTTGCAGCAGTTCGTGGCGTTCTTCCGCCGGCAGCTGCGCTTCGTAGCTCAGCAACGTGCCCGCGGAACCGATCATGGAGGCGAGCGGCGAACGCAGGTCGTGCGAGACCGATGAGAGCAGCGCGCTACGCAGGCGCTCCGTCTCCCCCTGGACGCGGGCGCTCTCCAGTTCCACGGCGAGGCGGGCGCGCTCAAGGGCGAGGGCGATATCTTCGGCCATAGCGAGGGCAAGGCCGCGGCGGTCGGCATCGGGCTCGCGCGCATTCAACGGGAAGCGCAACGCGGCGACCCCAGCGCGGCGCTGCTCCGTGCCGAGCGGCAACATCCAGCAGGACGCGCCGTTGAGCGTATCGGTGTAGCGGCCGGCGGGTTCGGCGTGTGCCTCGCACCAGTCGGCGGCGGCACGATCCTGGGTCGACAGCGCGAACGCATCGGGCATGGAGGCGGCGACCTGCAGATCCGCCCCGGCATCGCGGGCGAGCATGGCCACTTCAACATCGAGCGCACGGGCGAGGGCACGCGCGCCGGCGGTGCGGATGCTTTCCGCGTCGGCGCTCGTAGCGAGTTGCTGGCCCAGCGCGACAAGCGCGCGGCCGCGGACCTGCGCCGCACGCAGCGATTGCACCTGGCCCGCCAGGCGCGTCGCCAGCCGGCTGCACACCAGGGCGGCGACGAGGAACAGCGTCACGGCCAGCACGTCATCGGCATTCGCGATCGCCAGCGTGTAGCGCGGCGGTGCGAAGAAGAAGTTGTAGCCGAAGAAGCAGAGGATGGCCGTATACACCGCGACCGCCATGCGCGTGCGCGCAGCGACGATCAGCACAGCCGTGAGGAAGATCAGCGAGAGGTTGGCGACCGAGAGATAACGGTCAGCAACGAACGACAGCGCCATGGCGATCGCCGTCGCGGCCGTGGCGAACGCGTACTCCCTGCGCGTGCCGACATCGCCGATGCGCAGGCGATGGCGCGCGCGGGCCCGCTCGGCGGGCGTGGCGACGATGGTGAGCTCGAGGTGCGCCCCCCGCCGAAGCAACTGCTGGGTCAGCGAAAAACCCAGGCGGCGCGCGATCGGCCGCTCGCGCGTGCGGCCGACGACGATCTGGCCGACGCCTTCGCGGTCGGCCCACGCGAGCAGTTCATCAGCCACGCCGTGCCCGCGCAGGATCACCGGTTCACCACCCAGGCGGCGGGCAAGCCGCATGGCGGCATCGACACGCGCGCGGCGCTCGCCATCCACGCTACCGGTATCGACGAACAACACGCTCCATGGGCCGCCGCGACGCTCGGCGATCCGGCGGGTCATGCGGACGAGGTATTCGCTCTGCGCGTGGCCGTCGATCGCCGCCATGGTCCGCCGGCGCACCGGCATCGCGCCGCCGCGGGCCAGCATGTGCTCGCGCAGGTCGCTGTCCACGTGGTGCGCGACCGTCTCCACGGCGAGTTCGCGCAACGCGGCCAGGTTGGTCGGCGAGAAGAACGCGTCCAGCGCCACGGCCGCCGTTTCCGGCACGTAGACCTTGCCTTGCTTCAGCCGCGTGATCAGCTCGCGCGGCGGCAGGTCGATCAGCACGATATCGCGGGCGCGGTCGAGGAACGCATCCGGCACCGTTTCCCGCACGGCGACGTTCGTGATGCGGCGCACCTGGTCGTTGAGGCTTTCGAGGTGCTGCACGTTCAGCGCCGTGTACACCTCGATGCCGGCGTCGAGCAGGTCGGCGATGTCCTGCCAGCGGCGGGCGTGGCGACCGCCGGGGAGGTTCGTGTGCGGGAGTTCGTCGACGACCAGCACGGCGGGCTTCCGCGCGAGCGCCGCCTCGAGGTCGAACTCCTGGAAGTCGCGCCCGGCGTACGCCACCGTGCGCGTCGGCAGCACCTCCATGCCCTCGAGCAAGGCCGTCGTCTCCGCGCGGCCATGGGTTTCCACGAAGCCGACCACGACATCCACGCCCTGCCGGCGCAGGTCGCGCGCGGCCGAGAGCATGGCGTAGGTCTTGCCCACGCCCGGCGCCGCGCCAAGGAAGATCTTCAGGCGCTGTCCACCCTCGCCGTTGACGGCATTGAGCAGGGCATCGGCACGCGCATCGCGGGAGTCGGTCATGGGGCGAACGATACAGGGTGGGGGATGCGGAATGCGCAGAGGGCCGGTGTAGGAGCCCACCCTGTGGGCGACGCCGTTCGCAGAGGCGCCGCAGGACCTGCAGCGTTATCGCGAAAGATGTCGCCCACAGGGTGGGCTCCTACGGGACGCGCGGTTACCGCGAGGCCTGGTCCAGCGCCAGGTTCAACGCCAGCACGTTCACCCGCGGCTCGCCCAGGACGCCAAGCTGCCGCCCCTTCGTATTCGCCGCGACCAGCTCACGCACCTTTCCCGCGTCCATGTGCCGCGCGCTGGCAACGCGCCCCACCTGGTACTCCGCGGCTGCGGGGCTGATCTCCGGGTCGAGGCCGCTGCCGGAGGCCGTGACCAGGTCGACCGGGACCGGCGCGGTGTTGGTCGGATCCGCCGCGTGCAGCGTGGCGATGCGCTGCTTCGCCGCCTCGGTGAGCGCCGGGTTCGACGGGCCCTGGTTGGAACCGCTGGAGGCACCGGCGTTGTATGGATCCGGCGTCGTCGCCGACGGACGGCCCCAGAAGTAGCCGGGTGCGGTGAAGGTCTGGCCGATCAGCGACGAGCCGATCACCTTCCCGTCCTTCTCGATCAGGCTCCCCGCTGCCTGGTGCGGGAACAGCAGGTGGCCGATGCCACCGACGACGACCGGATACGCGATGCCGGTCACGGCGGTCAGCAGGAGAAGCAGGACAAGCGCATTGCGCAGCAGGGTACCCATGGCCGCGTTCCTCAGTAGTGCCAGATGGCGTCGACGAGCGCGGTGAGCTGGTAACCCTTGTTACCTTTGTCGTACGCGTCGACATCGTACGAACGCTCGTAGCGGATCTCGGGGCGGATCTCGAGATCCGGACTGACCCAATGCGTCATACCCAGGGTATGCGAGGTATATCGCGTGGCGTAGCCGGTGCGCTGGCCCTTCTGGTCGTTGTACCACTCGTTGCGGAACGAGAACATGTTCTTCGCATCGAGCGCCACGTTGATGTAATTCACGACGCCATACTCGCCGGCCTTGCCAGGCAAGGGCGAAGACGCGACCACGCCTGGCTCGCCACCCGGACCGAAGCCAGGGATGTTCCGCCCGTACATGTAATAGGCCTCGGTGAGGATGTGCACGTTCTCAGTGAAACGATGGCCCCACGTGGTGACGTACATCTGCACATTATTGTAGTTGTAGTCCGAGTTGTTGAAGCTGTTCACGCACGGGTACAGCATGTCGTTGTTGTCGGCGGAAACCCAACGAACACAGGCCTGCAGGGTCGGCCGCGAACTGTGGTTCCACAGCGCCGTGTCGTTGCCCCCGTTGATACCCACCTGCAGCGTCCACTGCTGGTTGAGTCGGGTCGTCGTCATCACACCCATCTGGGTGTACGGGTCCACGGTGTACAGCACCGAGTGCGTGACGAGGTAATTGTTGGGCGAGAACTGTGCTTCGATGTCCGGCAGGGAAAGATAACGGCCGACACGAACCACCATGCCTTCGGCCACCCAGGGGATATACAGTTCCCCGTAGAACAGCATGGGATCGTACCCATACGTCTTGCCGTTCAGCGCCTCGCCCGCACGCGGATTGTTCAGCAGCTGGTTGCTCAGCACGCCCTTCATCGTCGTGTAGTGGTAGTCGTATCCATACAGGTTATCCAGATGGAAGCCCCAATCGAGATGGTCCGTCTGCACCGTATCCGGCAAGCGCTCGATGCGCAGCAGCGCCTGGTTGAACTCGACACGGTTGGGCCGCGTGGCGTACGAGAGCGGATAGTTGGAATGCGCCGAGCTGCTGGCGTTGACGGACGGATTGAGCCAGCCGTATACCTCGATGCGATGGCTCTTCATCCACTGGCCAAGAGCGTTGCAGGCCAACGCGCGCTCCAGCGGATACTGTGAATTCAGATTGGGCACGCCGATGGGGTAGGCCACGCCACCGAGCTGCCATTCCGCCGAGGGGAACGGGAGCGACGGGAACGGCGACGGCATGGCACGGCGTGCCGGCGCCTCAGCGTTGGGGTCGGCTGGCTGGGCGTCTTCGCGGTACGCCGCGGCGAAACGGCTGGTGAAGCCCTGTGAGCAGTCATCGCTGCTGGCGGCGAGCGCCTGGGAGACCGGGGCAACCGCGAGCAGGGCGGCAAGGTAGGCATAGCGAGTGGTGCGCATCGTGAACCGTCCCTCTCGGGACGCCTTGTGTGAGTGTGTGTGGGGAGCGGTGGATCAGATACCGGCGTAGCCGCCGAGAGCGTAGTCATCGGCAATCGCATCGCGCGTGCCGGTCGTGCTGGCCACCACGCGCGGTTTGAGCGGCGTGACCGCGGCGCCGGTCGTTGCAGTAGCCGTGTCGGGCGCCACCAGGCGCACTTCCATGTCGATGTCGCCGGGATCGTCGATAAGCACGGTGAGTTTCACGGTATGCATGGGGGAACCTCGGTTCAGGCCAGTCCGCAAAGGACCAGCAACATGTCGATGAGCTTGATGCCGATGAACGGGACCACGACGCCGCCCAGGCCATACACCAAGAGGTTGCGGCGAAGCAGGGCGGCGGCGCCGAGCGCGCGGTACGCGACGCCTTTGAGCGCGAGCGGGATGAGGAAGATGATGATCAGCGCGTTGAAGATCACCGCGGAAAGGATCGCGCTCTGCGGCGTGGCCAGGTGCATGACGTTCAGCGCGTTCAACGCCGGGTAGGTGCTGGCGAACGCCGCGGGGATGATCGCGAAGTACTTGGCGATGTCGTTGGAGATCGAGAACGTGGTGAGCGCACCGCGCGTGATCAGCATCTGCTTGCCGATCGCCACGACCTCGATCAGCTTGGTCGGGTTCGAGTCCAGGTCCACCATGTTGCCGGCTTCCTTGGCCGCCTGGGTGCCGCTGTTCATCGCCACGGCGACGTCGGCTTGTGCGAGTGCCGGCGCATCGTTGGTGCCATCGCCGCACATCGCGACCAGCCGGTTCTCCGCCTGCATGTCGCGGATGTACTTCAGCTTGGCTTCCGGCGTGGCTTCGGCAAGGAAATCGTCCACGCCCGCTTCGGCGGCAATGGCCGCGGCGGTGAGCGGGTTGTCGCCGGTGATCATCACGGTGCGGATGCCCATGCGGCGCATCTCGGCGAAGCGCTCCTTGATGCCGTCCTTCACAATGTCCTTGAGCTCGACCACGCCGAGGGTCAGCGCGCCATCGACCACGATCAGCGGCGTGGCGCCGCGGCGGGCCACATCTTCCGCCATGCGCTTCACCATCGGCGGCATGTGGCTGTCCTGGCTGTCGAGGTAGCGCTCGACCGCGTCGATCGCGCCCTTGCGGATGTGGCGGGTGCCGGTGTCCACGCCGCTCATGCGGGTCTGCGCGGTGAAGGGCACGAACTCGGCGCGGGCTTCCTCGCGGCGGGAGCGGCCGGCGATGCTGAACTTCGACTCGGCCAGCGCGACGATGCTGCGGCCTTCCGGCGTTTCGTCGGCACGCGATGCCAGGTCGGCCGCTTCCGCCAGCTCGCGCTCCTCGATGCCCGGCGCCGGGTGGAACGCGACGGCCTGGCGATTGCCCAGCGTGATCGTGCCGGTCTTGTCCAGAAGCAGCACGTCGACGTCGCCCGCGGCTTCCACCGCACGGCCCGACGTAGCGATGACGTTGGCGCGGATCATCCGGTCCATGCCGGCGATGCCGATTGCCGAGAGCAGGGCGCCGATCGTGGTCGGGATCAGGCAGACCAGCAGGGCGACCAGCACCGTCAGGGTGATCGGGTTGCCCGCGCCGGCCGCTTCGACGCTGTAGATCGAATACGGCAGCAGCGTGGAGCACGCGAGCAGGAAGATCAGGGTGAACTTCGCCAGCAGGATGGTCAGCGCGATTTCGTTGGGCGTCTTGCGCCGCGAAGCGCCTTCCACCATCGCGATCATGCGGTCGAGGAAGCTTTCGCCAGGATTGCTGGTGATGCGCACCACGAGCCAGTCGGAAAGTACGCGGGTGCCGCCGGTGACGGCGCTGCGGTCGCCACCCGCCTCACGGATCACCGGCGCTGATTCACCGGTGATCGCGCTCTCGTCGACGCTGGCGGCGCCGAGCACGATCTCGCCATCGCCCGGCAGGATATCGCCGGCCTCGACCAGAACGTGGTGGCCCGTGCGCAGTTCGCTCGAGGGCGTGAAGATGATCTGTGCGTCGCGCTGCGGCGCGGTGAGCTTCTTCGCCGCGACGTCACGGCGCGAGCCCCGCAGGGCGTCGGCCTGGGCCTTGCCGCGGCCTTCGGCTAGCGCTTCCGCAAAGTTGGCGAAGACCAGGGTGAACCAGAGCCACAGGCACACCTGGAAGATAAAGCCCGTGGGCGCCTCGCCGTGGCCGAACAGCGCCTGCACCCAGAGCAGGGTGGTCAGCACGCTGCAGACAAACACGACGAACATCACCGGGTTACGGAACTGCAAGCGAGGGTTGAGCTTGGTGAACGCGTCACGCAGGGCGCGTGCCACCAGCGCGCGATCAAAACCGCGCGGGGTATGGGCATGGGAAGTCATGGATCAGTGCCCCGTGGCGGCGGTGAGGTGCTCGACGATCGGCCCCAGGGCCAATGCGGGGAGGAAGGTGAGTGCGCCGACGACAATGACGACGCAGGCCAGCAGCGTGACGAACAGCGGCGTATGCGTCGGCAGGGTGCCGGCCGAGGGTGGTACGTGGCGCTTCGCGGCGAGCGAGCCGGCCATGGCGAGCATGGCGATGGCGAGCGGGAAGCGGGCCAGGAACATGCAGATGCCGAGCAGGACGTTCCAGAACGGCGTGTTCGCGGAGAGACCGGCGAACGCACTGCCGTTGTTGTTCGCTGCCGAGGTCACCGCGTACAGCATTTCGCTGAAGCCATGCGCGCCGGGGTTGGCGACACCCTCCTTACCCGCCGGCGACATCACCGCGATGGCGGTGCCGATGACCACCAGGGCGCAGGGGATCAGCACGGCCAGGCTGGCCATCTTCATCTCGTGCGCTTCGATTTTCTTGCCGAGGTATTCAGGCGTGCGGCCAACCATCAGCCCCGCGATGAACACCGCGACCACGGCGAAAGCGAGCATGCCGTACAGGCCCGAGCCGACCCCGCCGAAGATCACTTCACCCAGCTGCATCAGCCACATGGGCACCAGGCCGCCCAGCGGGGTGAGCGAATCGTGCATCGCGTTCACTGCGCCGCACGAGGCGGCGGTCGTGATCGCGGCGAACAGGCCGGACGAGACGATACCGAAGCGGGTTTCCTTCCCTTCCATGTTGCCACCGCTCTGCATGGCCGAGGCCTGTGCATCGACGGCGAGCCCATGCAGGGCGGGATTACCCGCCTGCTCGGCGGCCACCAGGCCGACGGTGAGCGGCACGAAAATGAGCAGCATGGTCGCAAGGATCGCCCAACCCTGGCGGCGGTCACCGACCATGCTGCCGAACGTGTAGCAAAGGGCCGCCGGGATGAGGAAGATCGACAGCATTTCCACGAAGTTGGAGAACGGCGTCGGGTTCTCGAACGGGTGCGCGGAGTTGGCATTGAAGAAGCCGCCGCCGTTGGTGCCGAGCATCTTGATCGCCTCCTGCGAGGCCACGGGGCCCAGCGGGATCTGCTGCGCGCCGTGCTGGAGCGTCGCGGCGTCGACGTAAGGAGAGAAACTCTGCACGACGCCCTGCGAGATCAACAGCAGCGCGATCACGATAGAGAAAGGCACCAGCACGTAGAGCGTGGTGCGGGTCATGTCGACCCAGAAGTTACCCACGGCGCGGGCACCGCGCCGGGTAAAGCCACGCACCACGGCGACGAGCACTGCGATGCCGGTAGCCGCCGAGAGGAAGTTCTGCACGGCCAGGCCCAGCATCTGGGTCAGGTAGCTCATGGCCGATTCGCCGGCGTAGCCCTGCCAGTTGGTGTTGCTGGCGAAGCTGATCGCGGTATTCATCGCCGAATCGGGCGTAATGGCGCCAAGGTGCTGCGGGTTCAGCGGCAACCACTGCTGCGTGCGCTGGAGCAGGTAGACGACGAGCAGGCCGGCCACGTTAAAGACCAGCATGGCCAGCGCGTAGCGCTTCCAGCCCATGTCTTCATCGGCGCGGATGCCGGCCAGGCGGTAGAGCACGCGCTCGGCGCGGGCACCGAAGCGGGTCACGCGGTTGGGTGCGTCGGCGAAGACAAGGGCCATGTACTGGCCCACGGGTTTCACCAGCGCCAGCAAGACCGCAAGGAACAGACCGATCTGGAAGAAGTCGTTCGCGGTCATTCGAACCACTCCGGCTTCAGCAGGGCGACGCACAGGTAGCCGCAGAGGGCCAGCGCGATCACGGCGGCCAGGATATGGATAAGCGACATGGCGGCTCCCTTACCGGCGACCCAGGCGGTCGCAGATCATCAGGAAGCCGATCGTCACCGCCGTGAGCACGACGATGAGAAGGACGTACAGGAATTCCACGGGAGCGTTCCGTCATGAAAGGACGGTGGGTATTTTTTGCTCTCGTGGATATTTACGGTGTAAGGGGGTGCGCGGGGTGCGTAACGTCTGCGTAAATTTTTCCGCGCGCCGTAGGAGCCCACCCTGTGGGCGACGCCGTTCGCGGGAAAGCCACGGGGCCTGCGGCGGCGTCGCGAAAGATGTCGCCCACAGGGTGGGCTCCTACGGCTGGAGCGTTACTGTCCGAGCTTGTCGTGGAACAGCTCGTCGATGCGGCGGTATTCGTCGTGCCAGGAGTCGGGGTGGACGAAGCCGTGGCGCTCCATCGGGTACAGCGACATCCAGAAGTTCTTCTTGTGCAGCTCGATGAAGCGCTGGTACAGGCGGATCGAATCGCTGGCCAGCACGTTATCGTCGATCAGGCCGTGCTCGATCAGCAGCGCATCCTGCAGCTTGTCGGCGTACTGGATCGGCGAGCTGGTGGCATACGCCTCGGGGTCGAGCTGCGGGTCGTTGAGGATGGCGGCGGTGTACTCGTGGTTGTACGAGGTCCAGTCCGTGACGGGGCGCAGTGCCGCACCGGCGGCGAACTCACCCGGCGCGCGCAGCAGCGCCATCAGGGTCATGAAGCCGCCATAGCTGCCACCGTAGATACCCACGCGCTTCGGGTCCACGCCCTGGTTCTTCACCAGCCACGCCTTGCCGTCGAGCAGGTCTTCCAGCTCCGGATGGCCCATGTTGCGGTAGATGGCGGTGCGCCAGTCGCGGCCGTAGCCCTTTGACGCCCGGTAATCCATGTCGAGCACCACGTAGCCGCGCTGCACCAGCAGGTTGTGGAACATCTGCTCGCGGAAGTACGAGGGGTAGGAGAGGTGGACGTTCTGCAGGTAGCCCGCGCCATGCACGAAGATGACCGCGGGGCGCGATGCCGCCTGCGCGGCATCGGCAGGGCCGTAGAACTTCGCGTAGACGACGCCGGCACCGTGGGTCGAAGGCACCTGCACGATCTTCGGCGCGATCCACGGATGCGCCGCGAAGCCGGGTTTCACCGTGTTGGTGAGTTCGCGCGGTGAGCCGCCATCGACGCTAATCGTCGAAAGCTGCGACGGGACGTACGGCGACGAGTGCAGGACCGCGAGCTGGCGGTCATCCGGCGAAAGCGCGAAGTCATCCAGGCTCTCGTAATTCGTCACGCGGGCAAGCGCGCCCCCGCCCACGGCGACCTTGTAGACGTCGTAGCTGTACGGCGCCACCTGGTTGCTGCGGACGTAGAAGGTCTTGCCGTCCGCGCTGAGCACCGGGTGGTCCACTTCGAAACGGCCCGAGGTGAGCGCGCTGGCCTTGCCGCCCGGTGCGCGGGTGTAGAGATGCGAGTAGCCCGTCTCCTCGCTCAGGTACCACAGCGTGCGGCCGTCACGCAGCCAGCCGAAATCGTTGTTGTCCCAGTTGATCCAGGCCTTGTCGCTCAGGCGGTGCTGGCTGACGAGCGCGTGGTGGTCGAAGTCGACCGTGGCGATCCAGCGGTCCTTGCTGTCCACCGAGGTCAGCTGCACGGCGACGGCGTGCCCGTCGTCGCTCCAGACGATGCCCGGGCTGTATTCGGCGTTGACGATGACCGGGCGCGTCTTCGGGGCGGCCAGCGCGTCGGCGCGGTCGTCCTTGCCCTCCTTGCGCAGCGCCGCCACGGTCTTCGCGCGGATCGCGGCCAGCGGATCGTCGTGGATGCCGGGGAGGCTGGCGGTATCGAGGTTGTAGACCGCGTGGCCGCGCAGGTCGATCAGCTTCAGCGCCTGCGGCACCGGATCGTTGCGGCCGACATAGGAGCGCGTGGACTCCGCCTCGGCATAACCGGAGTCGGTCACGTAATGGGTCAGGTCGGCGATCTTGCCGGCGTCGGCGTCCTTCGCCTTCGTCACCACCAGCATGTAGCGGCCATCCGGCGACAGCGAGGTATCGACGATGGCGACATCCTTGCCGAGGTAGAACGCCTGCGGCGCATGGCCGGGATCGGCCGCGGCCAGCGCATCGGCGTCCGCCTTGAGCGCCTTCTCGTCCGCCTTCAGGCCGCGCAGGGTCGAGAACAGCGCTTGCTGCTGATCCTGCAGGTCGGAGCTCTTCTCGTTTTTCGGATCGTCCTTCGCCTCGACCACGGCGGCCTGCCAGGCGGGGCCACCCGAGGTCGCATAGGCGAACCAGTCATCGCCCGCGCGCCAGGTGAGCAGGCGGCCATCGGCGGAGAAACGCGGCGAGGTCTCGGATTTGGCCGAACGCGTGACCTGCACCGTCGAGCCGTTACCAAGGTCGCGCAGGAACACATCCCCGTGGCGGATGAACGCGGCGTGGCGGTGCTCGCGATCGAAGACCAGCTTCGTACCGTCGGCGGCCGCGACGGCGGCGGGATCCAGCTTCACCCCGGCGCCACCGGCGGCCGGCACGCGGTACAGGTCGCGCACCGGGCTGCCATCGCGCTTCAGCGAGTAATAGACCTGGCTGCCGTCCATGCTCCAGTAGGGGTCCTCCACCGCCTGCCCGATCCAGTCCGGGTCGGCCATGATCGTCTCCATGTCCAGCGCCGGCGGCGGCGCGGCGAGGGCCGGCGTGGCGGCAAGGGCGGCGAGGAGGGCGGTAGCGAGCGTGCGCATGGGTGAATCCGGCAGCGACAAATGCGGCGAGGATAACCGCTGCCGCTACCCAACTGGCGGCAGGGGTGCCAGGCGTCATGGGTTTGCTACGCTCGGGCGATCCCGCCCACGAGGTTGCCCCATGCGTCCCATCGTTCCCCGCCTGCTCGCCCTGAGCCTGGCCGCCGCCTTCTCCGCCCATGCCGCGACCAACCCGCCGCCCACGCCGAAGCACGAAGTCAGCGACACCCTGGGTGGCCAGCCGCGGCCGGATGCGTACCGCTGGCTCGAGAACCCGGATGGCGAAGGCGTCGCCCAGTGGATCGAGGCGCAGAACGCGTACACCGAAGCCACGATCGGCAAGGCGCCGCTCGGCAAGGAACTGAGCGCGCGCATCCGCGAACTGGCGATCACCTCGACCACGCGCTCCTCGCCCGAACTGGCTGGCGGCACCCTGTTCTATTTCGAGAACACCCCGCCGCAGCCGCAGCCGGTGCTCGTGGCCAAGGCCTGGCCGGACGGCCCGGTGCGCACCCTGGTCGACCTCAACAAGGGCGACGGCAACACCGCCATCACCGAGTACTGGCCCTCGCCGAGCGGCCGTTACCTGGCCTACGGCACCGCGGAAGGCGGCAGCGAGCTCACCACGATCCACATCCTCGATACCCAGACCGGCAAGGCCCTGCCCGATAGCCTGGCCTGGGCAGGTGGCGGCACCACGCCGCAGGCGCTGGCATGGGATGCGGACGAGAAGGGCATGACCTACGCCCGCTTCGATGCGCCCGCCAAGGGCAAGGAGCTGCGCGAGTTCGACGCATACCTGGCCCACCACGTGATCGGGAACGGCCAGGACAAGGACACCGTCGTGTTCGGCAAGGGCTACTCGCCGATCGCCGAATACATCCTGCTGGAAGGCGAGGGCGGCAAGGCCACGGCCCTCCTCGCTAACGAAGGCGATGGCGGTCCGGCGGAAGTGTTCCTGCGCCAGGGCAACGGTGCCTTCAAGAAGGTGCTGGGCCACGAGGCCGACGTGCGCTCGGCGCACTGGGTCGGCGATCGCCTCTATGTCGTGACCTTTGCCGGCGCGCCGCGCGGCAAGGTGATCGCGTTCGACGCAAGCGGCAAGCAGAGCGATGTGCTGGCCCAGGGCGACGGCGCGATCCAGCGCGTGACCCCGATCGGAAACGGCTTCATCGTCGTGCGCAGCGCCGGTCCGGACTGGTGGGCCGACCAGTACGACAGCAAGGCAGGCTTCGTCCGCCGCCTGCCGCTGCCGGCCACCGGCATCACCATCGGCGGCATCGCCGCTGAAAAGGGCCAGGACAAGGCGCTGATCACGTATGGCGGCTGGACGACGCCCACGCACTGGGCCGAGTACGACGGCACCAGCGGCTCGCTGAAGACGGTGTTCGAAGTGAAGCCGGCCGCCGACTACTCGAAGGTGCACGTCACCCGCATCGATGGCACCTCGAAGGACGGCACGAAGATCCCCGTCACCGTGATCTCGATGGACGGCATCACGCCGAACGGCAAGCGCCCGACCATCCTGTACAGCTACGGCGGTTTCGATATCCCGGTGACGCCGTCCTTCATCGGCCCGAACCTGGCGTGGCTGGAGCGTGGCGGCGTGCTCGCCTACGCGAACATCCGCGGTGGCAACGAATACGGCGAGCAGTGGCACGAGCAGGGCCAGGGCACGCGCAAGCAGAACGTGTTCGATGATTTCTACGCCGCGTCGCAGGCGCTCGTCGATACGAAGTGGACCGACACGAAGCACCTCGGCATCCTCGGCGGCAGCAATGGCGGCCTGCTGATGGGCGCATCGCTCACCCAGCATCCGGAGCAGTTCCGCGCCGTGGTCGCGATGGTCGGCATCTACGACATCGCCCGCCACGAAACCGCCTTCGCCAATGGCCCGTACAACCGCAGCGAATACGGCTCGGTGAAGGATCCGGAGATCGCGAAGGCCATGCGCGCCTACGGCCCGCTGTACAACGTGAAGAAGGGCACGGCCTATCCGTCGGTCCTGTTCACCACCGGCGCCAACGATCCGCGCGTTGCCCCGTGGCAGTCGCGCAAGTTCGCCGCCGCCCTGCAGGATGCATCGAGCTCGGGTAACCCGATCCTGCTGCTCACCCGGATGAACGCGGGCCACGGCATCGGCGCGCCCTTCAGCCAGCGCGTCGGTAACGCCGCACTGTCGATGACCTTCTTCGCGAACGAGCTTGGGCTCGGCGAGTAACGCGAA
The DNA here is from genome assembly GCF_051958795.1 of Luteibacter sp. Classification (GTDB taxonomy): domain Bacteria; phylum Pseudomonadota; class Gammaproteobacteria; order Xanthomonadales; family Rhodanobacteraceae; genus Luteibacter. Next base: position 22,400 of record NZ_JBQCFT010000001.1, read on the forward strand.
CGTCCGGCTTTCTCACGCACGGAACGGCCGCCTCGCCTTATAGTGGCGGGGCGGCCATGGGGAGCCGCCTCTTACAAGGAAGCGTTCGTGCTCATCTCGGATCTGTTTACCCTGCCCGCTTTCGTGGCCTACCTCGGCTTGGGCATCCTCTATTTCATCGCCTTCATCGTCAGCTACATCTGGATCACGCCGCAGCGGGAAATGGCGCTGATCAGTGCCGGCAACCTGGCCGCGGCGATCAGCCTGGCCGGTGCCGCCATCGGCTTCGTGCTTCCGCTCACCAGCGCCATCGCGCATAGCGTCAGCCTGGTGGACCTCGCCCTCTGGGGCCTGGTGGCCTGGGTGGTACAGCTGCTGACCCACCTCGTGCTTCGCCTGATCGTGCGCGACCTGCGCGCCAAGATCGAGGCGAACCTGTGCTCGGTCGCGCTGTTCGTCGCCGTGGTCGCCACCTGCGTGGGTGCGATCAACGCCGCCGCCATGACCTACTGAGGCCGCGGTCATGGCAAACAAAGGCAAGAAGCCGTTGGTTCGCAAGCCGGGCGCGCAAGGGCAGAAGCCGGATGCGAAGTTCAACCTGCCGCCGAACTACAAGCACCCCTCGTTCTATCCGAACGGCAAGACCGAGCCACTGTTCAACCTGGGCGAGCGCGGCAAGCGCATGCGCTCGGCCGCCGTGGTCGTCGGCATCATGGGCCTGTTCGGCTATGCCGCGTGGCCGCGCACCGACGTGCAGCGCAACAGCTACAACAGCAAGGAAGACTGCGAGCAGGATTACGTGACCGGGCAGTGCACGTACGAGCAGTCGACGAGCGGCAGCGGTAGCGGGCACTACGGCGGTGGCGGCTACCGCTACTACGGCCCCTGGTACCGCAGCGACTGGCGCACGAATACCGTGGCCGGCGATCCGGGCCCCGGGCGGACGTTCCGCGCTGGCACAAGCACCATGAGCGGCTTCAACAGCCATGGCCCGACCGGGTTCGACTTCGGCTCGCGTGGCGGCTTCGGCGCGCACGGCCGGGTCGGCGCGCGGGGTGGCTGATGCGGCGTGAGTCGATCACCCCACGCCGCGACTGGCAGGCCGAGGTCGAAGCCATCGGTTTCGGTTTCCACACCATCGACGGCCAGCCTTACTGGCGCGAAGACGCGTGCTACGTGTTCGAAGCCGATGCCATCGATGAAGTAGAAGCCGCCACCGGCGAACTCCACGCACTGTGCCTCGAAGCCGTCGACCGCATCGTCCGCGACGGCCGCTACGAGGCACTGGGCATCGATAGCCACGCGGCCAGCCTGGCCGAGCGCAGCTGGTTCGATCGCGAGCCTTCGCTGTACGGGCGAATGGACCTGTCGTGGGATGGCGTCTCGCCGCCAAAACTGCTCGAGTACAACGCGGATACGCCGACCTCGCTGTTCGAGGCCTCGGTAGTGCAGTGGTACTGGCTGGAAGCCCGCTACCCCGATGCCGACCAGTTCAACTCGATCCACGAAAAGCTGATCGAGCGCTGGCCGATCGTCGGCGGGGGCGGCCGCGTGCATTTCGCCGCGTGCTACGACAACCCCGAAGACGGCACCACGACGGACTACCTGCTCGATACCTGCATGCAGGCCGGCCACGACGTGCAGGCGCTGGATATCGAGGAGATCGGCTGGAACGGCCGTGCCTTCATCGACCTGGCCGACCGGCCGATCGATCGCCTGTTCAAGCTGTATCCGTGGGAATGGATGCTCGACGAGGCGTTCTCCGCGCACATCGCACCCTTGCGTACGCGCTTCATCGAACCCGCGTGGAAGATGCTGCTTTCGAACAAGGCGATCCTGCCCTTGCTGTGGGAATGGTTTCCGAACCACCCGAACCTGTTACCGGCGAGCCTGCGGCGCGAGGACGTCGCGGGGCCTGCGGTGGCCAAGCCGTTCTGGGGCCGCGAAGGCGAGGGCATCAGCATCCTCGATGCGGGACAGGGCGCGGTCGTCGCGCCACACCGCGTCTACCAGCAACTGGCGCCGCTGCCCGTGTTCGAAGGCCGCCACACGCTGGTCGGATCATGGATCGTCGGCGACCGGCCTGCCGGTATCGGCATCCGCGAAGACAACGACCGGATCACCCGGAACACCAGTTGCTTCGTGCCGCACCTGTTCCGCTGAAGGCGCGCGGCGCGGGTTACCCACCGTGTGATTTGGAAACGTGCCGTGCGCTTCGGCAATCGGCCGACCCACGCCGCGCCTAACGTATCCGCATCACATGCCTTGCGGCCCGTCTTCCCATGAACATCGTGCTTGGCTTCCTGCCATTCATCGTTTTCGCGATCGCCAGCGCGCTGGGCTACACGGTCGCGGGCCTGGTCGCGGCCGCCCTGATCGCGGGCGGGATGCTCGCGTGGGACAAGATCGTCACCCACCGCGTGAAGCTGCTGGACGTGGGTACGACCGTGCTCTTCGCGGCACTCGCCATTTACGCGATGGCCTCGGGGGAGGCGCTATCGCTTGGCCTGGTACGCCTGTGCGTCGATGTCGGCCTGCTGGTGATCATCCTTATCAGCGTCATGGTCGGCAGGCCCTTCACCATCGACTACGCGCGCCAGAAGGTCGCCCGCGAGCTGTGGTCGACGCCGCGCTTCCTGCGCACCAACCAGGTGATCTCGCTGGTGTGGGCGGGCGCGTTCGCGCTGTTCGCGCTCATCGATATCCTGCTGTGGCGGCACCTCGCCACGCCCGGCCACATCGTGCTGATGAACGCCGCTGTGCTCTACGCTGCCATCAAGTTCACGGCGTGGTACCCGGCACACGTGCGCAAGCAGGCCGCCACGCCGTCGTGAGGTAGCGCGGGCTGCTAGCATTCCGCAGATTCCCCTGCCGGACCGCACCCATGCCCCTGCCCACCGTCGAACACGAAACCCGCCCTTCGCCCGAGTGGTCGGTGATCTGGCTGCACGGCCTGGGTGCCGATGGCAACGACTTCGCGCCGATCGTCCCCGAGCTGGTCGACCCGGCATGGCCGGCGATCCGCTTTGTGTTTCCGCATGCGCCGGTCCGCCCGGTCACGATCAACAACAGCGTGCCGATGCGCGCGTGGTACGACATCAAGGGCCTGGCGCTGGCCGACAAGCAGGATGCGGAGGGCATCCGCCTTTCCATCGGCGAGGTGGAGGCACTGATCGCCCAGGAAGAGGCGCGCGGCGTGCCGGCCTCGCGGATCATCCTTGCCGGCTTCTCGCAGGGTGGCGCCATGACCCTGGCGGCGGGCCTGCGCCACAAGCAGGCGCTGGCCGGCCTGCTGGTGCTATCGGCGTACCTGCCGATGCACGAGACGATCGAAGCGGAACGCAGCGGCGCGAACCATGCCACACCGATGTTCTGGGGCCACGGCGTGGCCGACCCGGTCGTGCCGCTCGCCCTCGGCGAGCAATCGCGCCAACTGCTGGAGAGCCTCGGCCACCGGATCGACTGGCACACGTACCCGATGGGCCACCAGGTGAGCCTCCCTGAGATCAACGATATCCGTACGTGGATGGGCGGGATCTTCGCCGGTACGTGACGCTTCGCGCGGCGGGCCAGCCGGGCATCCGGCATACTCGCCGCATGGCCAGGGGACCCAACGACCAAACCGCGACGCCGCGCGCGTCGGCACCGCTGCCGGACTTCTGCAGCCTGCCGACGCTTTTCGCGTTGCTGGTGGTGGGCACCATCACCTCGTGCCTGATGTGGCTGGCACCCGGTGGCGAACTGCGGCTCCGCTCGCTCTCGGTGGGCGTGCTCTATACCGCATGGCTTTCGGTGCTATTGACCGTGGTGCTCTGCAAGGGCCGACCAGCCATGCAGCGCCTGCCCGGCATGCTGCCGTATGCCGCCGTGTGGCTCGTGCTCATGGCGATGGTCGGCGTCACCAGCGTCTCGGTGGCATGGATCGACCATAACCTCGGTTCGGGGCTGACCCCGGCGTCGACCGCGCGCTTCGTCCGCGACACACTGCTGGCGACAGGCCTGCTCGGCGCCGCGCTGCTGCGCTACTTCTACGTGGTGGCGCAATGGCAGGTCCGCGTGGAAGCCGTGGCCCAGGCCCAGGTCGCTGCCTTGCAGGCGCGCATCCGCCCGCATTTCCTCTTCAACAGCATGAACGCGGTGGCGGCGCTGATCCCGGTCGATCCGGAGGCGGCCGAGCGCCCCCTCGAGAACCTGGCCGAGCTGTTCCGCGCCGCGCTCGGTAGCGAGGGCAGTACGCAGGGCACGCTGGGCGAGGAGTGGCGGCTGGTCGACCACTACCTCGAGATCGAGACGCTGCGCCTGGGCGAGCGCCTGCGCGTGGAGCGCGACATCGATGTGCCGGAAGCCTTGCCCATGCCGCGCCTGCTGCTACAGCCGCTGGTCGAGAACGCGATCCGCCACGGCATCCAACCATCGCGCCAGGGCGGTGTGTTGCGGCTGGGCGGGCGGCAGGCACCGGGCGGGGTGCTGCTGACCGTGGATAACCCGCTTTCCGATGGGCCGACCACGCCGGGCACGGGCCACGGCCTGCGCAGCGTCCGGGAGCGGGTGCGCCTGCATTTTGGAGAGCGCGCTACCGTAAAGGCCGAAGCGCGCGATGGCCGTTTCGTTGTCACCCTGTTCCTGCCGGAGGTTGCGAGTGCGCGTCCTGGTCGCCGATGACGAACCGCTGGCCCGCGCGCGCATGGCGACCCTGCTCGCCCGCCGTGCCGACGTGGAACTGGTGGGCAGCGTCGCCGATGGCGAGGCTGTGCTGGCCGCGTGTGCCAGCGAGCGGCCCGACGTGCTGTTGCTGGACGTGGAGATGCCCGGGCTTTCCGGCACCGCGGTGGCGGCAAAGCTCGCGGCGATGCCGACTCGCCCACAGGTTGTGTTCTGCACCGCTTACGAGCAGCACGCGCTCAGTGCGTTCGACCTCGGCGCCACCGATTACCTCCTGAAACCTGTGCGCGCGGAGCGCCTGGATGAGGCGCTCGACCGCGCCGCCGCCCGCCTTGTCGCGGCGCCGTCGGCGCGCGGCAGCTGGTTGCGTGCGCGCAGTGGCGGTGACGAGGTACGCATTCCGCTGGCCGATGTGTTGCTGCTGACCGCGGGCGAAAAATACGTGACCGTGGAACACACCGGCGGCTCGCGCCTGATCGACGATTCCCTGCGCCAGCTCGAAGTGGCCCTGGGTGAGCGCGTGGTGCGCCTGCACCGCAACTGCCTGGTGCCGCGCGAGCGGCTGGTCGGCCTGCGCACCCTGGCCGACGGCCGCGTGCTCGCACGCCTGGCGGGCACCGAAAGCGCCCCCGAGGTCAGCCGGCGCAACCTGCCGGCGATCCGCCAGCTGCTGCGCGCCGATACCTGAGTGCTTTGCGGCGGATAGCCGCGCTGCGCCCGGGCGATGTTTTACGGGACAATGGGCGCCTGCCCCACGTGCCTTCGGAATCCCCATGACCGCACCGCTCCGCATCGCCACCCGCAAGAGTGCACTCGCCCTCTGGCAGGCCGAACACGTCGCCGCCCAGCTGCGCCAGGCGCACCCGGGGCTGGTGGTGGAACTGGTGCCGCTATCCACCCGCGGGGACGAGGTGCTCGACCGCTCGCTCGCCACCATCGGCGGCAAGGGGCTGTTCCTCAAGGAGCTGGAAGTGGCCATGGCGGAGGGCCGCGCGGACATCGCGGTGCATTCGCTGAAAGATGTGCCGGCCACGCTGGAGCCGGGCTTTGCCCTCTCCGCGATCCTGCCGCGCGCCGATGCCGCCGATGGCTTCATCAGCAACGATTACGCGACGATCGCCGACCTGCCGAACGGCGCGCGGGTCGGTACCTCCTCGCTGCGCCGCCAGTCCCAGCTGCGCGCGTTGCGGCCGGACCTCCAGTTGCTCGACCTGCGCGGCAACGTGAACACGCGCCTGGCGAAGCTGGACGAAGGGCATTACGACGCTATCGTGCTGGCTTGCGCAGGCGTGGACCGGCTCGGCCTGGGTGGCCGCGTCCGTAGCCGTCTGGCCAGCCCCGACTGGCTTCCCGCACCGGGCCAGGGCGCCATCACCGTCGAGATCCGCGAAGGAGATGTCCGCGTCGCCGAGCTGATGGCCGCGCTGGACGATGCCGACACGCGCCTGGCGATCGACGCGGAGCGCGCGATGAATGAACAACTCGGCGGAAGCTGCGCCGTGGCGATCGGCGCGATGTGCGTGGTGGCCGAGTACGGCCTGACCCTGCATGGGCTGGTGGGCGATGCGCACACCGGCGAGCTGATCCGCGCGCAGGCGGATATGCGTGACGACAACCCGGTGGCCCTGGGCCACACGGTAGCCGCGATGCTGCTGGAGCAGGGCGCGGACGAGCTGCTGAAGCCGCAGCGCTAAAGGAACATCGCGTAGGAGCCCACCCTGTGGGCGACGCCGTTCGCGGGAGAGCCGCGGATCTTGCGGCTTTGTCGCGAAAGCTGGCGCCCACAGGGTGGGCTCCTACGGTGCGTCTTAGAAGTTGTAAACCAGGTTGGTGGTCATCAGCTTATCGGTGCTGACCGTACCCGGCTGCGTGTCGCTGTTGTAGCGGATCTGGTAGCCGAGCTTCAGCGCCATCTTCTTGGTCATGCTGACCGAGAGGCCGATGTCGTTCTGGTAGTACTGGTTCTTCGAGCCCGCTTCCACCAGGAACGTATCTTCCAGCGCGGTGTTGTCGGTGAGGCGGTACTTGCCGTTGACCAGGCCACGGCCGACGACTTCGCTTTCCGCGTTGGGCGTGGTGACCACGGTGATCGGCGGGCCATCGGCCTGCGCAACCTCTTCCGTGGTCTTGGCCGGCTGATAGCGCTTGAAACCGGGACCGATTTCGAAGGACAGCTCGGCGCGCTCGTTCTTCAGCGCAATGTAGCCGTAGCCCACCGAGACGATGCCCTGCCACAAATTGGCGCCGAAGTCGTCGTGCTCGTAACGGGCCGCGGTGACCACATAGCTGCGCGGGTCGAACTTGTAGCCGACCGAGGCACCGCTGTCGTAGCGGTTGGCGGTGGTGCTGAAGCGCTCGACGTCCGTACCGTTTTCCTGCACGGTGACGTCGCCCTTCGAGCGCAGGCCGTTGAGGTAGAAGTTGTTCTTCCTCACCTCGTTTTCCTGCGACAGGCCGAGCTTGGCGTTGGCGTTCTCCGTGCGCGAGTTACCGCGGGAGGAGGCGAAGCCGAATTCACCTGAACCGGTCCAGCCGCCGTTCTTGGAGGCGTCTGAGCTCGGGGCGCCGCCCCCGTTGGGGTTGGCGGTGGAGAAGGAGTCCTGGGCCTGGGCTGCAAACGGCAGCGCGGCAAGGACAAGCGAGGCGAGAAGGATCTTTTTCATCGTCTACCCGGATGTGGAAAGAAATTTGAATTGGGGGTGGGCCGGGGGAACGGCCCTTGGCGCACCCACGCGCCGGGGGACTGCTTGCTCAACGGCCGGTCAACTGTGCCAGGGCACGCCCGTACAGCCGTTGCTCCAGACATTGACCGATAACGCAGCTTAACGCGGCCATACCGGCCGCCACCGCCACCAGTGGCCCTGTCGGGTGCGAGACCAGCAGCACGCACGGCAGGCCCACGGACAGCACCGCGATGCTGAAACACCAGGCCAGCAGCGTTGCCGCGCCCCGGTCAGGGGAAAGAAACGCACTGGCACCACGTTCATCGGCCAGCTGGCGCAGGGCCCGCCAGCGCATGCCTTCGATCACGCCGAGCGCCAGCCCCATGGCCAGCATGCTCAGCCGCCAGGGATTCAGCGGCCCGACGACCGTCTCACTCTGCAGTGCGACGCATACCCAGAACCACAGGCCCCCGCCGAATACCGCGGATACCGCACGCCCCAACGGTTGCGCATTTACCACGGAGGCCAGCGGTGCCGGCATCTCCCGCGCCACGCCGCGCGCTGTGTAAATCAGCGTCGCGAGGCTGCAGATCATGAGTGCCGCGCCAGCCAGCCGGGTGGCCCAGAAATCGTTGTCCCCCCGCGCCAGCCCGCCCAGGGCCAGCATCGGGAGGTAGTTCGCCATCGCCACCATGCCCTCGGTGGTCGGCAGCATGCGCCGGACCGGGTCCCAGCCATGCCAATCCGGGGCGAACCCCATGCGCAGGCAGGTCGCCACCAGGCCGAGGCTCACCAGCACCAGCCCGAAGGAAAGCGGCACCAGCACGTCGCCGCGGCCATCGGGGTAGGAACCCAGCGCCACCGCGGTGCCCAGCACCATCCACAGGCCGTACCCCGTCGCGGTCGCGGTCTGGATGACCACGGCGGGCAGGGAGAACAGGCGTTGGGCACGCGAACCGCCGTTCGGCTGGCCCTGGGGGCCCAGCGCGACGGCGGGTGCGTCGTCGGGTTGCGCCATGGTCGGGGGCTACGGCGATGGCAAAGGCTCATTTTTGCGCCTATTCGCCCCGGGCGCAAACCTTACAGCCCGTGGCCCCCTTACCTGGCCGTCTGGCGTAGTGCGGCAACCCTTGCGGACGGCCCCCGCCAACGCCATGCTTGTTGGGCGTAGATACGGGCGTCACGCCCGCGCGGACACACTTTGCTTAGCTCCACCTGCCGGCGAGACCCATGGACCGCTACGAGCGCATTCTCACCCTGCACCGACTGCTGAAGTCCGCGCATTATCCGGTCCCGCTTTCGCGGCTCATGGATGAGCTGGAGTGCTCGCGGGCTACCCTCTATCGCGATGTCGCCTTCCTGCGTGACGCCCTGGGCGCCCCCGTGCAGAGCGTGGCCGGCGAACAGGCTTCGTTCCGCTACGAGGCGGGCGAGGGGGACAGCTTCGAGTTACCCGGGCTGTGGCTGACCAGTGATGAGCTGGCCGCGCTCATGGCGCTCAACGAACTGATCGGCCGCTCCGATCCCGGTGTGCTCGCCGGCGCGCTGGCGCCGTTCAAGGCGCGCATCGAGCGCCTGCTCTCGGACCACGGCAGCGGCAAGGCACTGCCGGTCGATCGCATCCGTGTCATCAGCTGGGGCGCACGCAAGCTCGACCAGCAGGTGTTCCGGATCGTGGCGGGCGCGGTACTCGAGCGCCGCCAGGTCACGTTCCGCTACCGCGCGCGCACCACCAACTCGGATACGCGCCGCACGGTGTCGCCGCAGCGCCTGACCCACTACCGCGACAACTGGTACCTCGATGTTTGGGACCACGATCGCGAGGCACTGCGCAGCTTCGCCGTCGATCGCATCGCCGAGCCGCAGGCCCAGGAAGCGCGCGCGAAGGACGTTGAGGAAAGCGAGCTCAATGAACTGCTCGCTTCCAGCTACGGCATCTTCGCCGGCAAGCCGAAGGCATGGGCGACCATTCGCTTCTCGTCGCACGCCGCACGCTGGGTCGCGGACGAGCATTGGCATTCACAGCAGAAGGGCGAGTGGCTGCCCGACGGCCGCTACGAACTGAAAGTGCCGTATTCGAATTCCCGCGAGCTGCTGATGGATGTGCTGAAGTACGGCCCGGATGCGGAAATCGTGTCGCCGCTGCCGCTTCGCGAGGAAATGAAGATCCTGCTGCAACTGGCGCTCTCCGGCTACCAGAACGGCAACGGCAACCACCACTGATCGCGCACAGGGTTCCATGAGCGACCTCGATATCGCCGATCCCGGCGCCCTGCCCGCCACGAGTGGACAACCCCGTAAACCCCGCGTCGCGCTGGCCCTTGGTGCCGGCGCGGCCAAAGGTCTCGCGCATATCGGCGCAATCGAAGCACTGGAGGATCGCGGCTTCGAGATCGTCGCCGTGGCCGGCACGTCGATGGGTGCGCTGGTCGGCGGCATCTATGCGATGGGCAAACTCGATGTCTATCGCGACTGGGTATCCACGCTCGCGCGGTTCGATGTGTTGCGCCTGGTCGACTGGAGCTTCACGGGTGGCGGCTTCATCAAGGGCGACCGGATCATGGCCGCGCTGCGCGAACTCATCGGTGAGGTGAACATCGAGGAGCTGCCCATCGGTTACACGGCCGTGGCTACCGATATCGATCGCGAACGCGAGGTGTGGCTGACCCGCGGCCCCCTGTTCGATGCCATCCGCGCGTCCATCGCGATTCCCACGTTGTTCCGCCCGTATTCGCACGGCGGCCGCCGGCTGGTGGATGGCGCGCTGCTGAACCCCCTGCCCGTGCTGCCGCTGATGCGCGAGGATGCGGACTACGTCGTCGCGGTGAGCGTCGACGGCGCGGCGGAATTGCAGAAGGCGCCCGAGAAGGACGTCGCCGCGGTACCCGATGAAGGTTATGCGGCGAAGCTGGGCCGGCTGATCGGAAAGGTGTTGCCCGGCTCGGCGGAATCGAAGCTGCACCGCGATCCGGGCGCGTTCGAACTCATGACCCAGGCGATGGACCTGATGCAGGCCAACCTTTCCCGGTTGCGCCTGGCCGCTTACCAGCCCGACCTGCTGATCGAACTGCCGCGGAATGTCTCGGCGGTGTACGAGTTCTACCGGGCGCGCGAGCTGATCGAGCTGGGAAGGGAGCGCACCGAGGAGATGCTGGACAAGTGGGTGCCGAGAGGGCTGGCCCCGCGCTGAGGCTATCGCGGTAGGAGCCCACCCTGTGGGCGACATCTTTCGCGATAGCGCCGCAGGACCTTGTTGGTTCCCCGCGAACGGCGTCGCCCACAGGGTGGGCTCCTACGACGCGCTAGAGTTCTTCGGTCCTCGTAACCTTGGCCCGGCGCATCAGCCAGGCCACGCCGCGCAGGTCGGCCAGGCCGACCCACAGGCGGTCGAGCATGCCGTATTTCGAGGTACCCGCCGTGCGCGGGCGGTGGCCGACCGGCACGCTCTGGCTGGTGTAACCGGCGCGCTTGACCAGCGCCGGCAGGTAGCGGTGCATGTGGTCGAAGTAGGGCAGGCGGAGGAAGGTCTCACGCTCGAACAGCTTCAGGCCGCAGCCGGTATCCGGGGTGCTGTCCTGGAGCATGCGCGAACGCACCGCGTTGGCCACCTTCGACGAAATGCGCTTGTTGAAGCTGTCCCGGCGGGTGACGCGCCAGCCGGCGAAGAGTTTCAGGTCGGGTGCGGCGCTGGCGCGCGCATCGAGCAGCTTCGGTATATCGGCCGGGTCGTTCTGGCCGTCGCCATCGAGCGTGGCGATCCAAGGCGCCCGCGCGGCACGCACGCCGTTCCACACGGCCGTGCTCTGCCCGCTCCGGGTCACGTGGTGGATGATGCGCAGCTCCGGGTAGTCCTTCTGCGCCGCCTTGAGCACGGCCACGCTGTCATCGCTGCTGTCGTCGTCGACGTAGATGATTTCGAAGTCGATCCGGCCACGCAGGGCCGCGGCGATCTCGGCGAGGAGGGGCGGGATGTTGTCGCGCTCGTTGAAGACAGGCACGACCACGGCGAGGTCAGTCATCGTGGTTCCGGATCGGGTAGCAAAGGTCGGGCGGCATTATCGCCCATGCCGCGTTGCAAAAGCCCGCAGGCGCGGCACGCTCCGTTCAGGTGCCGAAGCGGGGCGGGGGACTTGTGGGTGCGCGCTTGCGCGCGATGGGCCTTGCCGCGAGCACCCATCGCGTGCAAGCACGCTCCCACAGGCGTTCCGACAAGCGTTTTTTACAACGAGGCGGTGAGGTTGGTGCCGTCGATCGCGGCGCGCCAGCCGCGCTCGGCGGTGTCCATGGCCTTGTGGCTGGGGCCCTGGGCTAGCAGCAGAAGGGTGCCGCCGCGCAGCTGGACCTCGCGACCATCCCAGCCATCGCGGTGGAAGGTTCCCGGCGTGCCGTCCATCTTCCCAGGCATGTAGAGCGCCACGACGGGTTCGTCGTCCATGCGGGTCACCGCGTGGACCACCGGGTACTGGCCGACGACGCAGTCGTGCACGTATGTGACCATCGCGGGTGCCGGCCCCTTGAGGTTCGTCGCGCGGCCGATGAAGCCGGCGGCCACCTCGTCATCGGTCATGGGCCGGGTCAGCGCCAGCGCCTCGATTTCGCCTGGCATGTGCGCCACGGCCATGGCTTCCAGCGAATGCTGGTCGGTATAGCGCCACAACATGCCCACGCCGGCGAAGGCGATCAGGACCGAGGCGGCCATGGCCATCCAGGCGCGGCGGCGGCCCATCTGGGTGCGCCGTTCGCCGGTGGCCTGGGCGAGCAGGATGCGGTCGGCCAGCCCGTCGGGTACCGGCACCGCCATGGCGACCTCGAGGTCATCCTCGAAGCGCTGCGCGCGCTGCCAGAACGCGGCGCAGCCTTCCTTGCAGCTATCGCGGTGGGCGAGCAGCTCCGGATCGCGCGAACGCGGCTCCGTGCTGATCCGGCGGCGGAAGTCGAGGCAATTCATGTCCGGCCCCCCTCGGCCGCGGCGCGGCCACCGAGCAGGCGCTTGAGCTGCTGGCGGGCGCGGAACAACTGGGTCATGACAGCGCCAGGCTTCTGCCCGGTGCTGGCGGCGATCTCGTCGGCGCTCATGCCGGCAAGCACCTGCATGGCCAGCGGCTCACGGTATTTGTCGGGCAGGCGGCCGATCGCATCGCGCACCTGGGCGGCATCGCTGCTGCGCTCAGGGCTGGCGAAGGCGGCATCTTCGACGACGTTGTCATCAAGTTCGACGACTTCGAGCCGCTTCCGCTCGTACAGGCGGGCGTGCTCGCGACGCAGGATGGTGAACAGCCAGGCCTTCGCCGACTCCGCGTCACGGAGTGCATCGAGGTTCTTCCACGCGCGCAGGAAGGTCTCCTGGACCAGGTCCTGGGCGACGGTTTCGGAGCGCGTCAGCCACCAGGCGAACCGGTAAAGGTCGGCCGAGAGGGCGCGCACCATGGCTTCGTACTGGCGCTGCTTCGGGTTCACATCCTCATGGACCGGGGGCCTGGCCATTTCCTTACACCTGCCCCGGTCTCAGCGGATCTTGCTGAGGATGCCGTCGAGCTCGTCGTTGCTGTGGTAGTGGATGACGAGCTTGCCCTTGCCGCCTCGGCCCTGGGCCAGTTCGACACGGGTGGCGAAGCGCTCGGCCAGCTCGCGCTCCAGGTTGGCGACGTTCGGATCCACCGGGCCGGCCGACTTGGCCTTGCCCTTGGGTTCCAGCTGGGCCTTGCGTGCCGCTTCTTCCAGCTCGCGCACGGTCCAGCCATTGCGCGCGGCTTCGCGCGCCAGCGGTTCGGCGATCGTGGAGGGCAGGGTGAGCAGCGCGCGGGCGTGGCCCATCTCGAGCTTGCCTTCGTCCAGCAGCTGCTTGATCGAGGCCGGCAGTTCGTTGAGGCGCAGCAGGTTGGACACGGATGCGCGCGAGCGGCCCACGGCATCGGCCGCCTGCTGGTGGGTCAGGTCGAACTCGTCGACCAGGCGCTGCAGGGCCTGTGCCTCTTCGAGCGGCGTCAGCTCCTGGCGCTGGATGTTCTCGATGAGCGCCATGGCGAGCACGGACTGCTCGGGGACGTCCTTCACCAGCGCGGGAATCTCGCTCATCTGCGCACGCTGGGCAGCGCGCCAGCGGCGTTCGCCGGCGATGAGTTCGTAGCTGTTCTTGCCGATGGAGCGGACCACCACCGGCTGGATCAGGCCCTGGGCCTTGATCGACGCGGCCAGCTCGTCGAGCGCCTCGTCATTCCAGTGGCGGCGCGGCTGGTACTTGCCGGCCTGGATGTGGTGGATGGGCAGCGTGCGCAGTTCGCCTTCCTGCTCGATCACCGAGGGGGCGGCTTCGGGGCCGGCACCGCCGCCCAGGAGGGCATCCAGGCCACGGCCGAGTCCACGTTTCTTCGCTGCTGCCATGGGGGCTCCTTAAGGCGTGGTCGGGGTCGCGCCGGTGGCGTCCGTCGCGGTTTCACCCGCTTCGGCGCCGGTGCTGGCTGCGCCCGCCAGGTTGCGCTCGCGGCGGATGATCTCGCCGGCGAGGCCGATATAGGCGATGGCGCCGCGCGAGCCGCGGTCGTAGAGATGGATCGGCTGGCCGTGGCTGGGTGCCTCGGCGAGGCGCACGTTGCGCGGGATGATCGAGCGCAGCACCTTGTCGCCGAAGTGCGTGGTCAGCTGGGCCGAAACCTCGTTGCCGAGGTTGTTGCGCACGTCGTACATGGTCCGCAGCAGGCCTTCCACTTCCAGCGCCGGGTTCAGGCGCTGGCGCACGGCCGAAATCGTATCCAGCAGGCTCGAAAGGCCTTCCAGCGCGAAGTATTCGCACTGCACGGGGATCAGCACGCCATCGGCCGCGGTCAGCGCATTGAGCGTCAGCAGGTGCAGCGAAGGCGGGCAATCGATGAGGATGGTGTCGTAGCGGTCGGCGACCTTGGCCAGCTGCTCTTTCAGGCGCTGCTCGCGGGCCATGCCGTCCATGAGCTTCAGCTCGGCGGCGGTCAGGTCACCGTTGCCCGGCAGCAGGTCATAGCCCGCCTCGGTGCGGACCAGCACATCGGTGATGCCGACCTCGCCCAGCAGCACTTCGCAGCCGTTCGGCTTGGCCTCGTGCTTGTCCACGCCCGACGCCATGGTGGCGTTGCCCTGCGGATCGAAGTCGACGAGCAGCACCTTGCGCTTCGCGGCGGCGAGGGCCGCGGCGAGGTTCACGGAAGTGGTGGTCTTGCCGACGCCGCCCTTCTGGTTGGCGACTGCGATGATGCGGGCCATGGAAAGTCGCTAGCTACCGTGCACGGAAGGGGCGCTAGCGTAGCATCTAGCGCCCAAAGCCTGCAGACCACCCATGCGGCCACCCTGTGGGAGCGCGCTTGCGCGCGATCCGGCCAGCCTCAACGCTAATCGCGCCGAATAACGACCAGATGCCGCTCACCCTCAACCCCCGGCACGGTGAGGGTGTGAATAGCCTCCACCGAGAACCCGGCTGGCACCCCCGCCAGCTCTACCTCCGGATGCTTGCCCTTCATGGCCAGCCAGGTCCCGCCCGGCGCCAGCAGGTGGCCGCCCCAGCCGAGCATGTCGGCCAGCGAGGCGAACGCGCGGGCGGTAATGCACTCGAAGGTGCCCTCGACCTCTTCAACCCGGCTCTGCAGTGCCTTGGCGTTGCCCAGTTTCAGGGAACGGATGGCCTCACGCAGGAAACGCACCTTCTTCCCGTTGGAATCCACCATGAGCACCTCGCGCGCCGGCTCGGCGATGGCCAGCGGGATGCCCGGCAGCCCCGGGCCCGTGCCCAGGTCGGCCAGCGAGCGGCCGTGCACATAGGGAAGGATCGCCAGCGAATCGAGCAGGTGCAGGTTGACCTGGGCGCGGTCCTCACGGATCGCGGTGAGGTTATAAGCCGAGTTCCAGCGCTCCAGCAGCTCGCGGTAATCGAGCAGGCGCTCCACGGCGCCCTCCGGCAAGGTCACGTCCAGGCTGGCAATGCCGCGCTCGAGCAGGGATTTGAGGTCGTCGCGTGCGGTCATTGGCGTGGGGAACCTTTCGTTAAGGCGGAATTATCTCGATATACCCGGGCACTTACCACGCTTGAGTCGTCTTTGAAGTCGAAAGCTGACGACTCCCGTCGCAAAAAGATGACAGCGAATGGCTCGTACACAAACTATCGTGGAGGCCTGTGCGACTGCCGGGGAAAATGACCATGAGCGAATGTGCCGCCGCGTTGGGGGAAGCACGTATCGTGAGCGAAATCGAACGGGTGCTCATGGAGAGCGGAGATCGTGAGCAGCTAGCGACCTTCGGAGCCACGAAATGGGTCAAGGCATGGATAGGTGAGCCAGTTCCTGCTCTAGGCGGCCTGACGCCGGCCCACTTCATGCGAAGCACGACCGGCTTGGAAACCGTGCTGCAACTCGTCAGGCAGATGCAATCAGGGGCATTCGCGTAACCAAAAAAAGGCGGCGTTGCCGCCGCCTTTTAAACAACACACACGCTTTCTTCTTATGCGGCGCCTTAAGCCGCGTCGAGCTCGACGCGGGTAACCAGCATGCCGCGGGCGCGGAGCGACCCATTCACGGCGTGCTTGAGCTGGGTGCCAACCGCGCGGCGGTCGGCGGCGTGGGCCGTGGCGCTATCGCGCAGGGCGGCCACGACGTTGCTGCGAATCAGTTCCGGGGCTTCTTCGATCACCGGATCGGCCGCTTCCGGCTCGAGCACCTGCCAGTAGACAGTGCCACCCTCGAACCGCAGCACCTGGCCGCCGAGGTCGATCTTGTGGGTGATGCGGTCGAGCATGGGCAGCACGACATGGGTGCCGGCCGACAACAGCGCGGGCGTACGGCCAAGGCGGCGGACGCTGTAGACCTGCCCTTCCGGGACACGCTTGAACGAGGCGACCGCGAGGCCGCTGGCGACAAGAACAATGCTGAGGAGGGCGATGGTCAACATGGCGGTTACATCAGATAGTTACGTTGTATTCCTGTCTCGCGGTGCAACGAGATGACGCACCACGCTGATGGATCGAGGGGTTAACTCTAAACTAACGACAGGGGTTAACGCTAGTTTTACCAAACCCCCATATTCAGTTAGCGGATGGGTTGGTCAAAACTTGAGCAGCCGATGGGAAATGAGCAATCGCGCGCCAGCACGCGCCCGGAAGGGTGGGCAGCGCTGCTAACGGTTTGACCGGGGAGCAGCGAATGATAACAATTATCAATAACTGTCCGACCGGCGCTTCCCATGAATGTCCTTGGCTGCCTGCTGGCGTTTGCCGCCATGGCGCTCGCCTACCTTTCTTCGCGCAACCAGCGCGTCCTGGCGCTGCCTTTGCGCCGGGGCGGCAAGCTTCTCGCATGGGTGTTCGCAGCCGGTGCACTGGCCTGCTGGGTCACCGGTGAAACGACACTTCCAGGAATTTTCTCAACGCTGACCGCCCTGATGCTCGGCGCGGTGGCTTTCCCCTACGTCACCTGGCTCCTCAAGCCGGCAGCCGAAAGGAAGGCCCGTTGATGCTCGCCAAGACCTTCGCCGGGATCCTGCTGGGCTTGCCGCTGTGCATGGCCATCGTCGGGCTGGGCGCCTACCTGTGGCCGGGCTCGACCGAATCCGTGCTGATCCCGTGGCTAGTGGCCTTCTTCCCGCTGTGGACGGTGGTGATCGCGGCGACCTATATGTTCCGCACCGGCGTGCGTGCCTGGGCCTGGCTGGCTATCGCCAACGTTGGCGCGTTCGCCGCGCTGTTCCTCGCCAAGCACACCCTGCCCGGTATCTGAGCCATGAAGTCCAGCACCATCCGCACTTTCACCACCGTGCACACCTGGACCGGCCTGCTCGCGGGTTTCGCGCTGTTCATCGCGTTCTACGCGGGCGCGATCACCATGTTCCACGACCCGATCGATACCTGGGCGCTGCCGAAGCAGGAGCTCGCCGACGCGCGCGTCATGGACAAGGCCGGCGCCATGATGGCCGACATCGTGGCGAAGCATCCGGCCGCGCGCGAATCGATTGGCGTGACTTACGCGGCGGGCCATCCGTCGCATGAAGTCGCTGCGTACTGGATGGAAAAGAATGGCACCTGGATGACCCAGGCCATCGACGACGCCGGGGCACACGATGCGGAAGACCACGAGCACGGCCTCGCCGACTTCGTCTACGAATTGCACTACGACCTCGGCATCCCCGAGATCGGCATCTACCTCATGGGTATCGTCAGCGTCATCTACGGGGTGGCCTTGCTCACCGGTGTCCTGATCCACCTGCCGAACCTGGTACGCGAGCTGTTCGCGCTGCGCCCCGGCCATAACCTGAAGCGGCTGTGGCAGGACGCGCACAACGTCATCGGCATCCTCAGCCTGCCGTTCCACATCATCTTTGCCGTCACCGGCGCGTTGCTGTGCCTCACCCTGGTCGCATTGATGGCGTTCAACGTCGCCATCTTCGATGGCAAGCTGATGAGCGCCTTCGAGCGCATGACCAGCGCGCTGCCCGATACCGCTGCCATGACCGCCGCTGGCCCTGGCGCCGATGCAAAGACCAACGTACCCATGCTGCCCCCGGCCGAACTCGGCGCGATCGCGCGCAAGGCAGCGCTCGGCGCCGGTGCCACGAACTTCGACCCCGACTACATGCGCTACGTGCATTACGGCCAGCCGGGCGCCGCGGCGGAAGTGCGTGGTACTTCGGAGAAGACGCTGGGTGAGTACGGCATGGTGGCGCTGGATGCCAGCACCGGCCGCATCATCAATATGCAGCTCACCGGTGCGCGCGATGCGAACCATGCCACGTACTCGGCGATCTTCGGCCTGCACTTCGGCACGTTCGGCAGCCTGTCGCTGCGCTGGCTGTACTTCATCCTGGGCCTGGCCGGCGCGTTCCTGTTTTACTCGGGCAACCTGCTCTACATCGAGACCCGCCGCAAACGCCGCAACGCCGAACAGCCCATGAAGGTGCGTGCGATGGCCACGGCGACGGTGGGTGTCTGCATCGGCACGTGCCTGGCGATTTCCGTGACCTTCATCGCCAACCATCTCGCACCGTACTTCGGCGCCGAACCCACGCTTGTCGTCCAGCCGGTGTGTTTCATCACGTTCTTCGCCGCTGTCGCCTGGACCTTCTGGCGTCGCCCGGCGAAGGCCGCCGTCGACCTGCTCTGGGCCACGGCCGTGGCGTCGGTGCTGGTAGGCGTCCTGGACATGGCCCTGCACGGCGATCGCCTGGTCCGCACACTCGCCGAAGGCCGCTACGACGTGCTCGGCGTGGACCTTGTCGCGATGGCGATGGGTGTCGGTTTCGGCTGGCTGGCCGTGGCTACGCGCCGGCGGGCTGTCGAGGGCGATCCATGCAGTGTGTGGGCTGCCAGGAGCCCGCGCGTGACAGCAACCACCACTCCGGCCCATGATGGCTGACTAGTCGAGGAGGTGGATGGTGAGCGACCCGGGCAACGAACCGCACGCTGAGCTGTCCTCTCCGATCTGGCAGGCGCTGGGCACGCGGCAGGCGCACCTTGGCGAAGCGAATGTGCTCGCCCGGCGCTACCAGGCCGATGTCGCGCCGTTCGCCGCAGTGGCCGACGAGCTGCCGGAGGCGTTCGATGCGCTGGCCGAGCTCATGCACCCCGGCGAGATCGCGGCGGTCCTGTCGCGCGAGCCGCTCGATGTTCCGCCGGGCCTGCGTTCCTCGCCGCTTGGCGCCGTGCACCAGATGGTCGCCGAGTCGCGGATCGATCCGGGCGCGGGCTTCGACGCCGGGTTCCTCGAACTGGGCGACGCCGATGTCGACGAGATGCTCGCACTGACCCAGTTGACCCGGCCCGGGCCGTTCGCCCGCCGCACGAATGCCATGGGCCGCTACATCGGCCTGCGCGAGGAGGGCAAGCTCATCGCCATGGCGGGTGAACGCATGCGCGTACCGGGCTACACGGAGGTCAGCGCGGTCTGCGTGGATCCCGCCCACCGCGGGCGGGGACTCGCTGCCTTGCTCATCAACGTGCTGCGCGACGAGATCGAGCGCCGGGGCGAGATCCCTTTCCTGCACGTGTTTGGCAGTAACCATTCGGCCATTGCCCTCTACGAGCGCCTCGGCTTCGGTCTCAGTCGCATCTTCACGCTCAACCAGATCACGAAGGCGGGCGACACGCGCGCTGGCCAGACGCCACCACTCCACGCGGCCTGACGTTCGCCAGCCTGTATACAATCGAGGCTTCCGTAGCCGTAGAAGCCAACGCCATGAACCACGCCACGCCTTATCCCATCGGTACCCCCGGCAAGCCCTGGGGCACTGCCGAGCTAGACGCGTGGCGCGCGACGCAGGTGAAGCGGCGCAGCTACAGCGATGAAGTCGAGAAGGCCATCGATGCGCTACGTGGCGCTTACGACGTCGAAGACTACGGCTCGGTGAGCTACGCCGGCGAGGCCTACACCTTCCACGTGCTGCGTACGCGCGATTGGCGTGACGACCTTCCCGTGATGGTCGTGACGGGTGGCGTCCACGGCTACGAGACCAGCGGCGTGCACGGCGCGCTGCAGTTCCTGCGCGAGCACGGCAACGAGTACGCCGGCCACGCGAACGTGCTGGTCGTGCCGTGCGTCAGCCCGTGGGCGTACGAGCGCATCCACCGCTGGAACTACGATGCGATCGACCCGAACCGCAACTTCCGCGAAGGCAGCCCGGCTGCCGAATCGGCGGCGCTGGTACGGCTGCTTGCGCCGCTGGGCGACAAGGTGCTGATGCACATCGACCTGCACGAGACCACCGACACGGACGAGAGCGAGTTCCGCCCCGCGCTCGCCGCGCGTGATGGCAAGGAATACGAACCCGGCGAGATTCCCGACGGTTTCTACCTCGTCGATGATGCGGACAAGCCGCAGCCGGCTTTCCAGAAGGCGGTGATCGACGCCGTGGCGAAGGTGACGCACATCGCGCCGGCCGATGCGAACGGCGAGATCATCGGTTCACCGGAAGTGGCGCATGGCGTGATCGAGTATGCACTGAAGCCGCTCGGACTCTGCGCCGGCATCACCCCGGCGCGCTTCTGCACCACCACCGAGGTGTATCCGGACAGCCCGCGCGCCACGCCGCAGCAGTGCAACGACGCGCAGGTGGCAGCGGTTCGCGCTTCGATCGACTACGCGTTGGCCCACGCGGGTCACTAACCACGACGTCCACCTGATGCCTGTGGGAGCGGGGGGGGGGGGGGGGGGGGGGGGGGGGGAGCCCCCGGACGCCGCCGCCCCCCCCCCCCCCGCCGCGGGGGAGCGCCCCGGGCGCGCCCGCCCCGCGGGGGGGCGCGCCCCCCCCCCCCCCCCCCAC
>NZ_JBQCFT010000002.1:0-2766 GCF_051958795.1 Luteibacter sp.
GCGCTGCCCGGTTGTGTCTCGCGGGCCCGTGCTCTCCCGACTCCCCCCGGGCCGCCGCCGTGGGTGTGGTGGTGGGGTGGGGGCGGGTGGGTCTCGTGCCCGCCCCCGCCGTGGCGGCCCCCCCCCGCTCCCACAGTTCCAGCACATCCAGAACCGATATGATCCACCGGAACTTCGGTGGGATCGTCTGGATGAGCTGGCTGCCCGAATCGCTGCGGAACCTCCGCCGCGATGTGTTTTTCCTCGTATTGCTCGGCGTAGCCTTCGTGTTCGCGGTGGCCATGCCGTCGCGCGTCGCGACCTGGCCCTCGCTCGTCGACTGGCCGACGATCGCTGCGCTCACCGGGCTGCTCATCCTCACCAAGGCCGTGGAAGAGAGCGGTGCCCTCGGCCATGCGGGGCGCTGGCTCATCGACCGCACCTCGACGCGGCGGCTGGCCGCGCTGGGCCTGGTCGCTGCGACCGCGCTGTTGTCGATGCTGCTCACCAACGATGTGTCGCTGTTCGTCAGGGTGCCGCTGACGCTGAGCATGTGCCGCATCGCGCGCATGCCGGCGATGCGCCTGGTGATCTTCGAAGCGCTCGCCGTGAACGCGGGCTCCATGCTGACGCCCATCGGCAATCCCCAGAACCTGTTCCTCTGGCAGCAGTGGGGCATCGGCTTCGGTGGCTTCGTCTGGGTGATGCTGCCCGTGGTGGCCATTGCAATCGTGCTGCTGCTGGCGCTCACCGCCGTGGCGTTCCCGGCGACCCGGCTGGAGGTGCACGAACACCCCGAGGACGGCCTGGACCGCTGGATGCTGGTGGTTGCCGCCGTGCTCTACGTGCCGTTCCTGTTCCTGGCGGACGCGCACCACGCGGCGTGGGGCCTGCTCGGCGTGGTGGTGGTCTTCGCGCTGTTCCGGCGACGGGTGCTGGCCGCGATCGACTGGGGCCTGCTGTTGACCTTCGTGCTGATGTTCATCGACCTGCGCATGCTGGCGAGCCTCGACATCATCAAGGGCGTGCTTGGTGCGCTCGACCTGCACCAGCCCATGCACCTGTTTGCCACGGGTGCACTGGCCTCCCAGGTAGTGAGCAACGTACCCGCGGCGATCCTGCTGGCAGAGTACTCACACGACTGGCGCACGCTGGCGTGGGCGGTGAACGTCGGCGGCTTCGGCTTCATCCTGGGTTCGCTGGCGAACCTGATCGCGCTACGCCTGCTGGGCGAGAAAAACGCCTGGGGCACCTTCCACCTCTGGTCGGTGCCGTTCTTCATCGTGATGGCGATAGTGGGTGCTTTGCTTTTGTAGTTCGAGTGACCGCCGCATCGCGCCTTCGAATCGGTTCATTCGCTGGCGCGAATGCATGTTTTGAGCGGCTCACGCCGCCTCGCCCTTGTGCGTTGAGGAAGCTGCGGGTGGTCAGGCCCTTGGGGCCGCCAGGGCCTGACCGCTCCCGACCCCGCGACACTTCCAGCCTAAGGCGGCGCAAGCCGCTCAAAACATGCATTCGCGCCAGCGAATGAACCGATCACATGGCGCGCCAGCACGAGCGAATCAGCGCGCCTTGCGCGTGCCCTTCTCACCCGTGTTGCTGTTGCCCTTGTCGTACTGCTTGATGAAGTCGCGTACGTCGGGGTAGACCACATCGCGCCAGCGGCGGCCGCTGAAGATACCGTAGTGGCCGGCGCCTTCCACCGTGATGTGCTTCTTCAGCTTTTTCGCGATGCCCTTGCACAAGCCGTGCGCAGCCTCGGTCTGGCCAAGGCCGGAGATGTCGTCGAGCTCGCCTTCGATGGTCAACAGCGCCGTGCCCTTGATCTTCGCCGGCTGCACCAGCTCACCGTTCACTTCCCACGTGCCCTTGGGCAGGCGGTGTTCCTTGAACACTGTTTAGATGGTGTCGAGGTAGTACTCTGCCGGCATGTCGAGCACGTAGTTGTATTCATCGTAGAAATTGCGGTGCGCCTCGGCGTCGTCGAGGTCGCCCTTGCGCAGGTTCTCGTAGAAGTCCCAGTGCGACATGACATGGCGGCTGGGGTTCATCGCCAGGAAGCCCGCGTGCTGCAGGAAGCCCGGGTACACCTCGCGGCCCGCGCCGGGATACTGGTACGGCACCTTGTGGATCAGCTGGTTGCGGAACCACGACAAGGGCCGGGTCGTCGCAAGGTTGTCGACGCTGGTGGGGCTCTTGCGCGTATCGATCGGGCCGCCCATCAGCGTAAGCGTCGCCGGCGTGGCTTCGCCGCGCGCGGCCATCAGCGCGACCGCGGCAAGCACGGGCACGGTGGGCTGGCACACCGACACGACATGGGCGCGATGCACGCCGACGTGGCGGATGAATTCCTCGATGTACGACACGTAGTCGGCGAGCGAGAACGAGCCTTCCTCCAGCGGAACCATGCGCGCATCGGTCCAGTCGGTGATGTACACCTTATGGTCGCGCAGCAGCGTGCGCACGGTATCGCGCAGCAGCGTGCTGTGGTGGCCGGAGAGCGGGGCGACGACCAGGACCGCGGGATCGTGCTTCATCGCATCGACCGTGGCCTGGTCATCCGAGAAGCGCTTGAAGCGCTTCAGGGTGCAGAACGGCTTGCTCATGGCCACCTGCTCGACGATGGCCACGTCATGCCCGTGGGCATGCACGCTGTGGATGTCGAACTCGGGCTTCTCGTAGGCCTTGCCCAGGCGGTACATCAGCTCGTACCCGGCAGCGGCGCGGTCGGCGCCCGGCATGCGGGCAAACGGGCTGGCCAGGTCGCCAAACATCTTGGCGCCGGCT
>NZ_JBQCFT010000003.1:0-5628 GCF_051958795.1 Luteibacter sp.
ATGTTGAGGTCACCCAGCATGCCGAGCGAGGCCGAGACGCCGCCCGTGGTCGGGTGGGTCAGCACCGAGATGTACGGCACGCCTGCTTCATGCATGCGCGCGATCGCGGCCGAGGTCTTCGCCATCTGCATCAGCGAGAACAGGCCTTCCTGCATGCGGGCGCCACCGGTGGCGGAGAAGCACACAAGCGCGCTCTTTTCCGCGAGGGCCTTCTCGGCGGCACGGGCGAACTTTTCGCCCACGACCGAGCCCATCGAGCCACCCATGAAGGAGAATTCGAAGGCTACGGAAACCAGCGGGCGACCGAGCAGCTTGCCGGACATCGCGATCAGCGCGTCCTTCTCGCCGGTGCTCTTCTGCGCGGCGACGATGCGGTCCTTGTACTTCTTCTGGTCCTTGAACTTCAGCGCATCGACCGGCTCGAGCTTGCCCCACAGCTCGGTCGTGCTGCCTTCGTCGAAGAACGAGAGCAGGCGCGTGCGCGCGGCGATCGCATGGTGGTGGCCGCACTTCGGGCAAACCATCAGGGACTTTTCGAGCTCCGGCTTGTACAGCACGGTGCCGCAGCCAGCGCACTTCTCCCACACGCCCTCGGGGACCTTGCCCTTGCCTGCGGCAGAAGCCGGGGCACGGGTCTTCGGGGTCATGATTTTCTGAAGCCAGTTCATCGTGGATCTCCGATAACGTGCGGATGGCGCGCAAGCGCGCTCCTACAAAAAGCCTGCTCCCGCGCATCCGGCGCGAAAGGTGTGTCCCCGTTGGCGATCAGCGCGCGTCGAGCGCGGCGCGGATCGGTGCCAGGAAGGCGTGAGCCCTGCCAGCGGCGTCTTCCGCCGTGGTCGCACCGGCGAGGCGCTCGACGAGCGCACTGCCAATGACGACCGCGTCGGCGAACTCGCCGATCGCCTTCGCCGAGGCTGCATCGCGGACGCCGAAGCCGACCGCCACCGGCGCCTTCGACTGCGCACGGATTCCCGCGACGCGCTCGGCGATCTGGCCGGTACTGAGCTGGGCCGCGCCGGTGATGCCAGCGAACGACACATAATACAGGAAGCCCGAAGCGGCCTCGCAAAGCTGGGCCAGGCGGCCCGCGGCGGTGGTCGGCGAGGCGAGCAGGATCTGGTCCAGGCCGGCATCGCGAAGCGGCGCCAGCACCGCGGACTCTTCCAGGGGGCAGTCGACCATCAGGACGCCATCGACGCCAGCTTCCACGGCATCTTCGGCGAACTCCCTGTATCCGTACATCTCGACGGGGTTGAGGTAACCCATCAGGACGATCGGCGTTTCACTATCCGTCTCACGGAATGCAGCGATCCAGGCGAGGATGTTGTGCAGCCCTACGCCCTTCTCGATCGCCCGCTCCGACGCGTGCTGGATGACCGGGCCGTCAGCCATCGGGTCGGAGAACGGGACGCCGAGCTCGATGATGTCGGCGCCCGCGGCGACCAGGCCGTGGAGGAGTTCCACCACGTGCTCCGGCGAGGGATCGCCGGCCGTGACGAAGGTGACCAGGCCGGTGCGGCCGGCTTCCTTGAGGGCCGCGAAGCGGCGTTCGATGCGGCTCATCAGATCTCGATTCCTTCGCGCGCGGCGATCGTGTGCACGTCTTTGTCGCCACGGCCCGAGAGGTTGGCGAGGACCAGGCCATCCTTCGGCAGCTCACGGGCCAGCTTGATCGCCTGGGCGATCGCGTGGCTCGACTCGAGCGCGGCAAGGATGCCCTCGGTACGCGCCAGCAGGTGGAAGGCCTCGAGCGCTTCGTCGTCGGTCACGCCGACGTAGTCAGCGCGCCCGGCATCCTTCAGGAAGGCGTGTTCCGGGCCGACGCCCGGGTAGTCGAGGCCGGCGGACACCGAATGGGTCTCGACGATCTGGCCGTTGGCATCGGAAAGTACGTAGGTACGGTTACCGTGCAGCACGCCCGGCTTGCCGGCGGCGAGCGATGCGGCGTGGCGACCGGTCTCGATGCCGTCGCCAGCGGCTTCCGCGCCGACGATGCGCACATCGCGGTCGTTGAGGAAGGCGTGGAACAGGCCGATCGCATTGGAACCACCACCGACGCAGGCGGTGATAACGTCCGGCAGGCGGCCGAACTGCTCGAGCGTCTGCGCACGGGCCTCGCGGCCAACGATGGCGTTGAAGTCGCGCACCATCTGCGGGTACGGGTGCGGTCCGGCGACGGTCCCGATGATGTAGAAGGTGTCGGCGACGTTGGTGACCCAGTCGCGCATCGCTTCGTTCAGGGCATCCTTCAGCGTCTGCGAGCCCGATGTCACCGGCACCACTTCGGCACCGAGCAGGCGCATGCGGTACACGTTGATCTTCTGCCGCTCGATATCCACGGCGCCCATGTAGACCACGCACTTCTGGCCCATGCGGGCCGCGACCGTCGCGCTGGCCACGCCATGCTGGCCCGCGCCAGTCTCCGCGATGATGCGGTTCTTGCCCATGTGCCGGGCGACCAGCGCCTGGCCCACGGTGTTGTTGATCTTGTGCGCGCCCGTATGGTTCAGGTCTTCGCGCTTGAGGATGATCCGCGCTCCGCCCACGTGCTTCGTCAGGCGCTCGGCGAAATACACCGGGCTCGGCCGTCCCACGTAGTACTTCAGGTCGCGATCGAGCTCGGCGATGAAGGCGGGATCCTGGCGCAGGCGCTCGTAGGCGGCCGTGAGCTCGGCAAGCGGCTCCATCAGGGTTTCGGCCACGTAAATGCCGCCGTAATCACCGAAGCGCCCGTGCGCGTCGGGATAAGCGTGGAAATCCGGGATCTGGGTCATTGCGTTACCGTGTGTTGCTGAAGGGGAATCACGCGCTGGGGATGGCGCGCACGGCGGCGAGGAAGCGTTCCATCTTAGCCCGATCCTTCAGGCCCGGCGATGTCTCAATGCCGCTGGAAAGATCGACGCCCCAGGGGCGCGCTACGCGGATCGCTTCGCCCACGTTATCCGCGGTGAGTCCGCCGGCGAGCACCAGCGGTTGCGCCAGATCGCGCGGCATCCGCGTCCAGTCGAAGCGCTCGCCGCTGCCACCGGTTTCACCGAGGCCGTGGCCATCCAGCAGCAGGCCGGTCGCGCGAGGGTAAGCGCGCAGGCGCGCCAGTGCGCCCTCGCCCTCCCCCATGGCGATCGCCTTGAGGTAACGCACGCCGTGCGCCGCGCAGGCTTCATCGGTTTCCACGCCGTGGAATTGCAGCATGTCCGGGCGAACCCGACGCACGATCTCGTCCACGTAAACCGGGTCGTCGTCCATCACCAGCACGACGCTCGTGACGAACGGCGGCACGGCATCACGCAGCGCCATGGCCTGTTCGATCCCGACGTAGCGCTTGCTCTTCCGGGTCATGACGAAGCCGACCGCATCGACGCCAAGTGCGGCGGCGGCGTGGACATCCTCGACGCGGGTGAATCCGCAGTACTTCACGCGGGTCATAAGGTCACCTCGGCAGGCAGGCCCCAGTGCGCTTCGTAGCGCGGGCCGAGGAAGGTCAGGCCTTCCGCGGGCGCGGTGGCGCCGGCCACCTCGCGGTTCCGGCCTTCCAGCAGTTCAGCCATCCATTCGACCGGCTGCTCGCCCCGGCCAATGGGGATGAGCGAACCCACGATGTTCCGCACCATGTGGTGCAGGAAGGCGTTCGCCTCGATCTCGACCACGATATGGATATCGTCCTGGAACACGCGGATGTTGCGCACGTTGCGGCGAGCATGGGCCGCCTGGCAGGACACGGCGCGGAACGCGGAGAAGTCGTGCTCACCGACAATCGCCTGGGCGGCCTCATGCATGCGCGGCGCGTCGAGCGCCTTCTTTTCCCAGGCGACGAAACGGGCATCCAGCGCCGGGCGCACGAAGCGTGGCAGCAGGCGATAGCGGTAACGGCGGGCGCGCGCAGAGAAGCGGGCGTGGAAATCGTCGGCCACAGGCTGGGCCCATGTCACCGCCACGCTGCGCGGCAGGTTGGAACACGCGCCGAGCACCCAGCCGCGCATGTCGCGCTGCACCTCGGTATCGAAGTGGACGACCTGGCAGCGGCCGTGCACGCCCGCATCGGTACGCCCGGCGGCGGTCGTTTCGATGGGCTCGTGGGCGACGAAGGAGAGGGCTTCCTCCAGGGCACCCTGCACGGTCTTCGCGTGGCTGAGCTTCTGCCAGCCAAAGAAGTCGGTGCCGTCGTATTCGACGCCTAGGGCGATGCGCATGGGGTATCTGGGCGGGGGAAACCCTGAAGGTTACCCCGGAACGACGGTGGGAGCGAGCTTGCGGGCCATGGGCAGGCGGGGGCCCATCGCTCGCAAGCTCGCTCCCACGGGTGCGACGCTATCAGGCGATGCCGTCGAGGATGCGGCGGGCCGTATCCTTCTGCATCTGGGTGCCTTCGCTGATCACCTCGTCGAGCATGAGGCGGGCGCCTTCGGAGTCGCCCATGTCGAGGTAGGCGCGGGCCAGGTCGAGCTTGGTATCGACCGGGTCATCGCTGAAGCTCTCCGGGCCGGCGGTGTCGACCGGCTCCTCGTCCCCGAACGCCGGCTCGTCGAAACGCGGGGGCTCATCGAAGCGCGGCGGCTCGGCCGGGACGACCGGCGCAGCGTGCGCTTCGTCGTCGAACGACCAGGTTGAACGCTCCTCGGCCGGGGCCTTCTCCTCGGCGAGGATGTCGCCAAAGGCAGGGGCATCGCCTGCCTCGGTATACGGCGATTCCGGCGCGTCCACGTCGAAGACGTCGGGGGCGTGCGGACGGCGGTCGGCCTCGGCGCGCTGCACCGGGGTCAGGTCGAAGTTGAAGTGGTACTCGCTGTGCTTCTGTGGTGCCGGCGGGACCGGGTGGGCATCCTCGTCCGGGCTGGTCACGTAGTTGCCCAGGTCGAACGCCTCGAGACCGGCCGATTCCTCGTGCCCCGCATGCGACGGCGCGTAGGTGTCGCCTTCGTACGGGTCGTCGATGGCATCCACCGGCTGGCCACCGAACAGCGGATGCGACGGCGCGAGCGCTTCGCCCATCATGATCACTTCGCGCCACTCCGGCTGGTCCGGATCGGCAACGTGCGCGTACATGGCTTCCGCGGCGGCTTCGAAGTGCTCGACGTCGCGGCGGCCGTAGTAGAGGCTGACCAGTTCGAGGTGCAGCCCGATGTCGTCCGGGTGCTCGGCGAGCGCGTCGATGATCTCGCGCTGGTCGGCATCCATCGTGTCTTCATGCTCGGTATCGAAGCCGCTGAACGTCGGCTCCTTGCTGAAGCGGTCGGCCAGCGAGCTCGGCGCCGCCGAGGCAGCTGCCGGCTTCTTGCGGCGGCCGAAGACGGCGGCCACGAGCAGCAGCAGGATGACGACGGCACCGCCGCCCCAGGCCCACGGCTGCATGAACCACTCTTCTTCCTCGACCGGCGCAGGCGCGGGCGACAGCTTCTTCGGCTCCGGCTTCGCGACCGGTGCCGGCGGGGTCGCCGGCGGCTGTGCGGCGGCGACAGGCGTTGCGGCCGGCGTCGTTGCCACCGTGGCTGCCGGGGCCGGCGTGCTTGCCGCCGGAGCGGCCGCGCTGGCAGCAGGAGCCGGGTTGGCCGCGGCGACAGGCGCCGTGGTGGAAGGGGTCGATGCAGCTGCAGCCGCGGCGGGAGCCGGGGCTGCCGGCGCCGGAGC
>NZ_JBQCFT010000004.1:0-10408 GCF_051958795.1 Luteibacter sp.
GGCCCATTCGCCGGGGGCGGTCGCGCCGCTCCCCCAAAACACGACCGTTACCCCGCCCCACCGCAAATGGCGGCCCCAGGGGCCGGCCCACCCGCGCCTCAAACGGCGAGGTTCACGGTGGGAGAGCTCGCAGCGTGTGCCAACTAGCTCGCCTGTGGGAGCGCGCTTGCGCGCGATAAGCCCACGGAGCGGTGACGCGGCTAGCCATCTCACGCGCTAACCGTTGTTCGATCCGCCGAGGCGCGGCGGCGATGACACCAGCCGGCATCGCGTCGCCGATGCACCCGACGACCCCGGTAATGCGCGAAGAACCTTTTTCATGGCGTGCCGCCTTAGGGCGGTAGCTGGCAATCGGCACACAGGAGCCAAGCCGTGCGATGGGCGTAGTCGATGGTCATGCGAAACGATGAAAGGACGTTTCCACCCAGGGCGCCGTGCACTTGCTTGTCCATGTACGCGGACAAGCCCTGCATGCTGAAGGCCTTGTCGGCGCGCTCGGTGAACCAGACGGGACCCACACTCCAGCCCTGGAGGGTGATCGAGGGCACGCGGATCGCCCGTGTCGCCCGACCCTGGCCGAACAGGTCATCGGCATCGTCGACCAGAGGCCAATCGGGATGGGCGGCGTGCCACCGGTTCATGACCGATGACGTGATGTAGCTGGTAGCCGCGTAGCCGTTTTGCGCGACGGGCGTTCCCATGAGCTTCTTGCCGGTCGCCGTAGGGTGAGCCGTCGCGCCCGTATCGAGTAGAAGATCGAACGATTCGCCTTCGACACTGATGGCAATGCGGGGGTACGGCGCCTCGAGGTCGCCGTTCGGCTTGGTGGGAAAGCCCAGGGGGACGGCACGTGCTTTTGCGTCGTGCTTCCAGGTGGCGTCTTCCAGCGTGAGTCGATGCGCCGGGTAATCGAACGTCCATATGCCCCGCGACAGATACCACGCGCTGACGACGCCATCGTCCATGCCATCACCGATGCCATCCGGTACGAGCGCAACGTTATGGCACGGGAGGCCATCCAGGTGGGGTATGCCTTTTCCTGGCGCAAACGTCGGCGGGATAACAAAACCATCGGTGTCGAAGCACCTGGCCGGCGTGAGGTGCATGGGGGCCGCGACGGAGGCGCGTAGTAACAGGAACCCGCCACCGCCGCCCGTGTCGGTATTGAACCGGAGTGTTTTGCCGCCCAGGGTGGTAGGCGTGGTGAAGAAGTGACCAGCCTCATACGACGTCGGGATCACCGTCGATGCAGCGCCGGTCGTCGATATCGCCATGCCTATCGCGGCAGCGAACCATGTTGCCTTCATCCATTCGTTCCTCTTCCGTGCAGGAGCATGGATACTCTCAGCTTGCCTTGGCCCCCACCAGCATGACCGATGACCCACGACACCCGCCCCCTCGCCATCTTCCTCATGGGCCCGACGGCCTCAGGGAAGACGGCGCTCGCCTGCGCGCTGTCCGATGCGTTTCCCGTCGGGCTCATCAGTGTGGACTCGGCGTTGGTGTATCGCGGACTGGATATCGGCTCGGCCAAGCCGGATGCGGGCACGCTGGCGCGCTATCCCCACGAGCTGATCGATATCCGCGACCCGGCCCAGCCGTATTCGGCGGCGGATTTCGCAGAGGATGCGGTAGCGGCCATGGCGCGCGTTGCGGGGCAGGGCAAGGTGCCCCTGCTGGTGGGTGGAACCGGCCTGTATTTCCGCGCGCTGCAGCGTGGCCTTTCCGACCTGCCGGAAGCCGACCCCGCCGTCCGTGAGCGGCTGGGTGCCGAAGCCGCTGATATCGGCTGGGCTGCGATGCATGCCCGCATGGCCGCGATCGACCCGGCCGCCGGCGAACGGATCCGCCCGGGCGACGCCCAGCGCATCCAGCGAGCGCTCGAGGTCTTCGAGCTGACCGGGCGCCCGATCACCGAGCTACAGAATTCGCCCCGCAAGCCGTTCCCGTGGCGCGTGTTGAAGATCGCACTGCTTCCTGAGAATCGGGTTGCCCTGCACGAGCGCATCGCCCGCCGTTTCGACACGATGCTCGTCGATGGCTTCCTCGATGAGGTGCGTGGTCTCAAGGCTCGCGGCGATCTCCACGCCGACCTGCCTGCGATCCGCGCCGTGGGCTACCGCCAGGCCTGGGAATTCCTTGATGGACAAGGGGATGCCCAGAACTTCAGAGACCGTGGTATCTATGCAACGCGGCAGCTCGCCAAGCGCCAGGTGACCTGGCTGCGCAGCGAGCTCGACGCACGCGCTTTCGACCCGGATCAGGGGGATCCGTTGCCGGAAGTGCGTAAGGCGGTGGCGCAGTTTCTGTAAATGCCACCATCGTCACGCTGAGTGCTTCCAGCCAGCGTTTAAAAGCAGTTAAGATTCAAAGCACTTGGGCCGGGGCGCCGTTTTCGGCGTTTTTTACCCGGACCCGTACGAGAGGCGTAGGGGAGAAGAAAAAATGTCCAAAGGGCAGTCATTGCAAGATCCGTTTCTGAATGCGCTTCGCCGCGAGCGCGTGCCGGTCGCCATCTACCTGGTGAACGGCATCAAGCTGCAGGGCACGATCGAGTCGTTCGACCAGTTCGTGGTGCTCCTGCGCAACCAGGTGAGCCAGATGGTGTACAAGCACGCCATCTCGACCGTGGTCCCGAGCCGGAACGTGCGGGTCGGCGGCCACGAGAGCCACGTGGAAGGTGCGGGCGACGCCGAGGGTTGAGGGGCCCGAAGGCGGAACCCATATCGATAAGGACGAGACCGGGCAGGCCATTCCGGCCTGCCCGTCTTCTCTTCCATCCATGAGGTCATTCCCCTAAGTGTTCGACAGGCAAAAGAAAGGCGATCGCGCCGTCCTGGTGCTCCCGCATTCCCGGGGCGAGGGCGACGCGGCGCGCCGTGGCGAGGAATTCGCCGAGCTCGTGTCATCGGCAGGCGCCGAGATCCTGGCCAGCATCCCGGCTCGCGTGGCCGAGCCCAATCCCCGTTTTTATATTGGTAGCGGCAAGGCCGATGAAGTGGCCGAGGCCGTGCGCGCCCTCGAGGCGGACCTGGTCCTTGTCGACCACGTCCTGACCCCGGTCCAGGAGCGCAACCTCGAGAAGCACCTGAAGACCCGCGTCGTCGATCGCGCGGGCCTGATCCTGGACATCTTCGCCCAGCGCGCCCGCTCGCACGAAGGCAAGCTGGAAGTGGAGCTCGCCCAGCTGAAGCACCTGGCCACGCGCCTCGTCCGTGGGTGGACCCACCTGGACGCCCAGCGCGGCGGTGCCATCGGCAACCGCGGCCCGGGTGAAACCCAGCTTGAAACCGACCGCCGCCTCCTGGCCGAGCGGGTCAAGATGCTCACCAAGCGCCTGGAAAAGGTCCAGACCCAGCGTGACCAGCAACGCCGTGCGCGCCTGCGCAACACGGTGCCGCGCGTGGCGCTGGTCGGTTACACCAACGCCGGCAAGTCGACCCTGTTCAATGCGTTGACCACGGGCGGCGTCTATGCCGCCGACCAGTTGTTCGCGACCCTGGATCCCACGGTCCGCAAGATCGATGGCCTCGCCTGCGGGCCTGCCGTCGTGGCCGATACGGTCGGCTTCATCCGCGAGCTGCCGCACGACCTGGTCGCCGCGTTCCGCGCCACCCTGGCGGAAGCGCGCGATGCCGACCTGCTGATCCACGTCAGCGACGCGGCGGATGAAGAACGCGAGCTGCTGCGCCGTGTCGTCAATGCGGTGCTCGAAGAGGTCGGGGCAGGGGATATTCCCCAGCTTTCGGTCATGAATAAGATAGATCTCATTGAAGACGCCGAGCCCCGGGTCGATCGGGGCGACGACGGCAAGCCCCGGGCCGTCTGGCTTTCGGCGCATTCAGGTGCCGGGCTGGATGGCTTGCGCGAGGCCCTCGGCGAGCTGCTGGGCGGTGACCGGATCCGCGCAGGCGTACGCCTTCCGCTCACCGCTGGCCGGCTCCACGCCCGGCTCAAGGCCGCTGGCGCCATTGCGAGCGAGGCGATCGACGAGAATGGGTGGCAACTGGATATCGACGCCCCGCGCTCGGTCCTGGCACCGCTGGTGGGTGATGACGTGCACGGAACGTCTCTTCGCGAGCTGATCGATCCGCCCCACGCCGAGCACTGAGCGGGGCGGGTCTGCTAGAATTCGAAGTGTTGGCGTGCCTGATCGGCCCGGCGACAGGCGTTCATACGCCTGCTGTCGTTCCCCGTCGGACAGGCCCGCCTGAAGGCTTTCCAGCCGCCCACCCTCCAGTCCCCGAAGGAGACTGTCGCCCATGCCCTGGAATGAACCCGGCAACGGCCAGAAGGACCCCTGGAACCGCAACCGGCAGGGTCAGCGCAAGTTCGACCTGGATAGCCTGCTGAAGCAGTTCACCTCGCGTTTCGGCCGCTTCGGCGCCGGCAGCGGCGGCGTGCTGGCGATCGTGCTGGTCTTCGTGGTCGCGTGGCTGCTCGTGTCCAGCTTCACCGTGATCGATGCCCGCCAGGTCGGAGTCGTGCTGCGCTTCGGCCAGTTCTCGCGCGTGCTGCCCCCGGGCATGCACCTCAAGGCCCCGAACCCGATCGAGACGGTCACCAAGGTGGAAACCACCCAGGTGCGTACCGTTTCCGACACGGTGTCGATGCTGACCCGTGACGAGAACATCATCGCCATCGATTTCAACGTGCAGTACCAGGTCTCGGACGCACGCAAGTTCCTGTTCTCGAATGCCGACCCGGCTGAGAGCATGCTGAAGAACGCCGCCGAAGCCGCCGTGCGTTCGGTGGTCGGCGCCAACGCCATGGATAGCATCCTGACCACCGGTTCGGATGCCCAGACCGCGCCGGCCGCCACCGCCGCAGGCCAGGCCCAGGCCGTGGATGCCACGCCCGAGGCGAAGGAGACGCTGCAGCAGCAGACGCGCGCCATCCTGCAGTCGACCCTCGACATGTACGACTCCGGCATCGTCATCAGCAGCGTCAGCTTCCAGAGCGTGTCGCCGCCTGCCCAAGTGAAGGACGCGTTCGATGACGTCAACGCCGCGCGCGAAGACCGCCAGCGTTCCGAGAACGAAGCCCAGGCCTACCAGAGCAAGCTGATCCCCGATGCCCGCGGCGAAGCGGCCGGTATCGCGGCATCGGCCGAAGCCGAGCGCGCCGAGCGCGTTGCCGCGGCCACGGGCGATGCAGAACGGTTCAACCTGCTGCTCAAGGAATACCGCGCCGCGCCTGACGTCACCCGCCGGCGCCTGTGGCTCGAAACCGTCGAGGACGTGCTGAGCCGCAACGGCAAGATCATCGATGGCAGCGGCGGCAAGAACATCCTCCAGCTGTCCGCCGAGCGCGGCGGCAACGCCAGCATTCGCAACGTGCCGGGCGTGGGTGCCGTGGTCCAGTCCGCCAGCACCGACGCCACGCCGGTCCAGCAGGGGAGCAACCCGTGAAGATCGTTTCCGGCCTCGTCGTCGTCGCCCTGGTGCTGCTGGGGTTCAACAGCGTTTTCGTCGTGAAGGAAGGGCAGAACGCGCTCCTCCTGCAGTTCGGCCGCATCGTGCGTTCGGACTTCCAGCCCGGCCTGCACTTCAAGGTGCCGCTGGCCCAGCAGGTGGTCACGTTCGATAACCGCATCCTCGGCCTGGATGCGCAGCCCGAGCGTTATTTCACCCGCGAGAAGAAGTCGGTCTCCGTCGATTTCTACGTGAAGTGGCGCATCGCCGATCCGGCGGCCTACTACCGTGCCACCGCGGGCGATCCGACTGCCGCCATCGGCCGGCTTACGCCGGTCGTGAAGGATGCCTTGCGTGATGAGTTCAACTCGCGCCTGCTCGAAGACCTGATCGGTGGCGGCCGCAAGGACATCACTGGCCATGTGCGCCAGCGCACCGACGAGATCGCGCGCAAGAACCTGGGCGTGAGCGTGGTCGACGTGCGCATCAAGCGCATCGACCTGCCCGCCGAAGTGAGCGAGTCGGTGTACAAGCGCATGCGCACCGAACGGTCGCGCCTGGCCAACGAACTGCGTTCCACGGGCCAGGAGAACGCCCAGAAGATCCGCGCCGATGCCGAGCGGCAGAAGGCCGTGATCCTTGCCGACGCAAGGCGCGATGCGACCGCCGTGCGCGGCGATGGCGATGCGAAGGCGGCGGCGATCTATGCGGCGGCTTATGGCCAGGATCCCGAGTTCTTCGCTTTCTACGGCAGCCTGCAGGCGTATAAGCGGTCGTTCGCCGACGGCAAGGCCACGCTCGTACTCAAGCCCGATTCCGAATTCCTGCGCTACCTCAACGACGGCCCCGGCCGCCAGCGCTAACACGTCTCCACATCGCCCTCCCGGGCACAGCAACCTAAGAGAGCCACCACCATGGGTAAGTCAGTAGTCATTCTCGGCGCGCAATGGGGCGACGAAGGCAAGGGCAAGATCGTCGATCTGCTCACCGAGCGCGTCGGTGCCGTCGCGCGCTTCCAGGGCGGCCACAACGCCGGCCACACGCTCGTGATCAAGGGCAAGAAGACCGTCCTGCACCTGATCCCCTCGGGCATCCTGCGTGACGACGCGCTCTGCCTCATCGGCAACGGCGTGGTGCTGTCGCCGGCCGCGCTCATGAGCGAGATCGCCGAGCTCGAGGCACAGAACGTCGACGTGCGCGCCCGCCTGAAGATCTCGCCGGCCACGCCGCTGATCATGCCGTACCACATCGCCCTC
This sequence comes from Luteibacter sp., assembly GCF_051958795.1. GTDB lineage: Bacteria > Pseudomonadota > Gammaproteobacteria > Xanthomonadales > Rhodanobacteraceae > Luteibacter. Next base: position 6,671 of record NZ_JBQCFT010000004.1, read on the forward strand.
GATAAGGCGCGCGAAGTGGCTTCCGGCGCCAAGGCCATCGGCACGACCGGCCGCGGCATCGGCCCGGCCTACGAAGACAAGGTGGCGCGCCGCTCGATCCGCGTGGCCGACCTGATGTACCCGCACGAGCTGCCGGAGAAGGTGAAGGCGGCCGTCGATTACTACAACTTCGTGCTCACCGAGTGGTTGAAGGCCGAGCCGGTTGATTACCAGACCGTGCTCGACGAAGCGCTGACCTGGGGTGAATACCTGCGCCCGATGGTCGACGACGTCGCCACCATCCTGCATGACGTGCGTCGCGATGGCGGCAACATCCTGTTCGAAGGTGCGCAGGGCGCGCTTCTCGATATCGACCACGGCACCTACCCGTACGTCACCTCGTCGAACACGACGGTCGGCGGCGCACTGGCCGGCACCGGTGTGGGCGCGCGTGACATCGATTACGTGCTCGGCATCTGCAAGGCCTATGCAACCCGCGTCGGCGGCGGTCCGTTCCCGACCGAGCTCAACGACGAGATGGGTGAGCTGCTGCGCAAGAAGGGCAACGAGTTCGGTGCCAGCACCGGCCGCCCGCGCCGCTGCGGCTGGATCGACCTGGTCGCCCTGAAGCGCGCCGTGCAGATCAACGGCATCGACGGCCTGGCGATCACCAAGCTCGACGTGCTCGATGGCCTGGAGTCGATCAAGGTCTGCATCGCGTACGAATACCGCGGCAAGCGCCGTGAGCTGGCCCCGCTCGATGCGGATGGCTGGGAAGAGTGCAAGCCGGTGTACCTCGAGTTCCCGGGCTGGGAAGAATCCACCGCGGGCATCCGCGACTGGAACAAGCTCCCGCCGGCCGCACGCGCCTACCTGCGCGCGGTGGAAGAGCTCTCGGGCTGCAAGCTGGCCCTCGTGGCCACCGGCGCGGACCGTGACGACACGATCGTGCTCGATGACCCGTTCGGCGGCGCCGACTGCTAAGCGGTCGTTACCGATGAAGAAAAAGGCCAGCTCCGTAGCTGGCCTTTTTTTTAGTCGCCCGCCTGTGGGAGCGCGCTTGCGCGCGATTCCGCCAATCCAGCGGCAGGGGCCGCCGCGCGATGCAGCGCGTGCAGGTCGATGTCCTTCACCGGCACGGGGCAGTAATCCTCGCCAAACGCCACCTCGCCCAGCCTCCATCCCCGTTTGCTCGTGATCGCACCCCAGAACCGACGGAACGCCGCCCAGTGCAGGCCGACCAGGCCCTTGTCGTTGTCCGCGTCCACCATCGGGTCGCCCACGCCCGTCGGCCGTATCGGCTCGCCGTGCAGGGATGTACCGAAGACCGTGTCCCAGATAGAGAACACCTGCCCGAAATTGCAGTTGTGCAGGTTCGGCCGGTCCGGGTCCACCAGCATGTGGTGCAGCCGGTGGAACGTGGGCGAGACGAAGAGGCTATCGAAGACGGGCCCGAAACGCACGCGGACGTTCGCATGCGAAAAGTTCTGCACCAGCTCGCCGAGCAACACCAGCCACGCGAAATCCGTGGGCGCCACGCCGATGACGACGCCGACGCCCGCCAGCACCACGGATTGCAGGAAGCCATCGACCAGGCTGCCACGATCGTTCGTCCAGCAGCTCATCTGCCGCGTGCTGTGGTGCATGCTGTGCAACGCCCACCACCAGGGCAGGGCGTGCTGGAGCCGGTGCATCCAGTAGTACACCAGGTCGTAGATGATGTAGTACACGACGAACAATACGAGCGGGTGATCCTTCAGGGCCGGCACCCAGTGCACGATGCCGAGCAGGGATTCATCACCGGGGCCGCTGTCGGTGCCGCCGAAGTAGTTGGCGACAGGCGTGAGCACCAGGTAGCTGAATATCGGAAAGATGCCCAGGAGCATCATCAGCGTGTATTGCCAGTCGACCCGGGTGAGCCGGCGGTTCTCCCAGCGTTCGGCCGGGATCAGTGACTCCAGCGGCCGGAAAAGGAAGGCGATGATGCCGACCTGCAGCATCGAAATGAGGATCGCCTCCGCGATTTCACGCGGGTCGCCGGCCAATCCCGCCAGGTGCAGCATGGCAAGGAACGGGGTGATGGCATGGACGCTTGTCCAGTCGACCAGGTGGGACCACGGCGCGAACATGAGGGCCTCGGGCGTGACGGGCCGAGCCGCGCAGGTGCGCGCGGGCGGTTGGCCCATTAAGCTTTGCCGCTCTTTCATTACGCTTTCCGCCATGCGCCCCATTCCCGGCATCACGGTCACGCCGTACGTGGGGCAGGACATCCTGCCCGTCGTCGATGAACTCGCCGGCCTGCGTATCGCGGTGTTTCGCGACTGGCCTTACCTCTATGAAGGCGATCGCGATTACGAGCGCGATTACCTGGCCGCCTATGCGGCGTCGCCACGCAGTGTGTGCGTCGTGGCGCGCACCCTGGACGGCGAGGTGGTCGGCGCCTCCACCGGGATCCCGCTCGCCGATGATGGCGAGGCATTCCACGAGCCATTCCTGGCACGCGGCATGGCGCTTGACGAAGTGTTCTATTTCGGCGAATCGGTGCTCCTGGCGCCATGGCGTGGGCGCGGGATCGGCCATGCCTTCTTCGATGCGCGCGAGGCCCATGCCCGGGCCTGTGGCGGCTTTCGCTGGACGGCGTTCTGTTCCGTACGCAGGGATCCGGCCGATCCGCGCGCGCCTGCGCAGCATCGTTCGAACGACGCCTTCTGGCGCGGTCGCGGCTACGCACCCGTCGACGGCATGAGCTGTACGCTTTCGTGGAAGGAGCGCGGCCATGCGGCCGCGACGCCACACGTCCTCGATTTCTGGATGCGCGGGCTCGACCGCGCGGAGACACCCGCATGACCCGCACCCTGGCCGAGTGGCTGGCCTATCAGGAAACCACCAACGTGCACGAGATCGAGCTTGGCCTCGATCGCGTGCGCCGGGTCTGGGAAGCCATGGGCGCGCCGCGGCCGGCGCCGCTCGTGATCACCGTGGGTGGCACCAACGGCAAGGGTTCCACCGTGGCCTTGCTCGAAGGCATGCTGCGCGCCGCCGGCTACCGGACAGGCTGCTACACCTCGCCGCACCTCGTGGACTACAACGAGCGTATCCGCATCGATGGCGTGGACGCGGCTGACGGCGACCTTATGGCCTCGTTCGAGCGGATCGAGGCGGCGCGCGGCACGATCGCGCAGACCTATTTCGAATTTGGCACGCTGGCGGCGATCGACCTTATGGCCCGCGCCAGCGTCGACGTCGCGATCCTCGAAGTGGGCCTGGGTGGCCGCCTCGATGCGGTGAACATCATCGATGCGGATGCGGTCGTCATCACGACCATCGACCTCGACCACCAGGCGTGGCTCGGTAGCGACCGCGACACCATAGGCAGGGAGAAGGCCGGCATCGCTCGCGCCGGTCGGCCAGCGGTGGTCGGCGAGCTGGACCCGCCGGAGGGGTTGCTGGACGCGCTGCGGGGCATGGGCGCCGTGATCGAACGCGCTGGCTCGTCGTACTGGTGGGAAACGGCCGCCGGGGCTTCGTCAGGCGACGGCTGGCGCTGGCTGCACACGGACGGTACCGCGGTGGAACTGCCGCGCCCGGCGCTGGCGGCACCGGTACAGTTCGCCAATGCCTCGGCGGCGATCGCCACACTGCACACGCTCGGGAGCCGTGTCACGGTACCGGCCGGGGCGATCGCCTCGGCCCTGGCCAGCGTGCGCGTGGACGGACGCCTCCAGCGCATCGGGGAGCATCCACTCACGCTGGTGGATG
>NZ_JBQCFT010000005.1:0-34818 GCF_051958795.1 Luteibacter sp.
TGACGTCTTTGAGCATATTCCATATGCTAACGACGTCATGGCCTCCGTTCGAAGCGTCCTGCATGATGGCGGTGTGCTCTCAATCGCCATACCGTCGAGTCGCGGTGTCTTTTACAAGATCAGCAAGGCGTTGGCACGGGCGGGTATATCGGGACCGTTCGAACGGATGTGGCAAAAGAGCTTTTCATCTCCTCATCTCCACTACTTCCATGCCGACGGTTTGGATGCCGTTGCGCGCCGGCACGGCTTCGAGCCGGTCTACCGTGGCACGCTGCCCAGTGTCCGGCTTAACGGGTTGTGGGATCGACTTGCCTACGACACGACTTCGGGAATAGCGAAGAACGCCATCGTATTTGGTGGCGTCGCGCTCGCATTGCCATTCCTGCGCCTGCTGCCTGCCGACATTGACTTGCTCATGTACAGAAAGGTCAATGTCAGCCCGTAGCAACTTTGGTTTGTTAGGCCCGTCCATAGACGTCGTCAAAACGGACAATGTCGTCTTCGCCCAAGTAGCTCCCTGATTGAACCTCGATCAGCTCGACCGGCACCTTTCCAGGATTGCGTAGGCGATGGCGGCTTCCCAGGGGAAGATACGTGCTCTGGTTTTCCGCAAGCAGGAATACCTTGTCGTCGCAGGTGACTTCCGCCACGCCCTTGACGACGATCCAGTGCTCCGCGCGGTGATGGTGCATTTGCAGGCTCAACGCTGCGCCAGGCTTCACCACGATGCGCTTGACCTGGAAGCGATCTCCTGATTCGAGCGAATCGTACGTTCCCCATGGACGTCGAACGACCCGGTGGAGGTCGTGTTCCGATCGGCCGGCTGCCTTGAGCTGGTCAACTATCTTTTTGACATCCTGCGAGGCGTCGCGCCGGGCCACGAGCGTAGCGTCTGGTGTCGTGACGACCACCACGTCATCAAGGCCAATAGTTGCGATGAGGTGACGGTCGTGCGATCGGACCAATGAGCCGTGGGTATCGAGCGCAATGACGTCGCCTTCCAGGTGATTGCCATCGTCGTCCTTCGTGGCGGCCAGCCACAATGCGTCCCATGATCCGATATCGGACCACCCGCACGTAACCGGCACCACGGCGGCGTGCCGGGTCTTTTCCATCACGGCGTAATCGATCGAATCATTGGGCGCGGAAGCGAACGATTCGGCATCTAGCCGGATAAAGTCGAGATCGATACGGGCCTTTGCGAAGGCCGTATTCGCGGCCGCGAACATGGCAGGTGCATGTTCCGCCAGCTCTTCCAGATACCGGTCGGCCCGGAACAGGAACATGCCGGAGTTCCAGTCGTACTCACCGGAATTCAGGTAATCCTGTGCTACTGCGATAGCAGGCTTCTCGACAAACTCCGCGACTCGGTAAGCCGTACCATCGAGGTCGGCACCGCGTCGGATGTACCCGAAGCCGGTCTCTGGCCTGTCTGGGCGGATGCCGAATGTGACCAAGGAGCCCGCACGGGCTGCAGGCAGCGCCTTTTCCACTGCGTCGACGAAGCTGACCTCGTTGCCGATGAGGTGATCCGCGGGGAGCACGAGAATCAATGCGTCCGGATCTCGCGCAAGTGCCTGCAATGCACCTGCAGCAATGGCAGGAGCCGTGTTCCGCGCCACTGGCTCGAGGAGGATGCTTGCGCCCTCAATGCCGAGCTCTTGCAGCTGTTCCGCCGCCAGGAACCTATGATCATCCGCAGCGACGATGACGGGTGGCGCCGCCTCGGGCAGTAGGGCCGCGCGCCGGGCCGTCTGCTGGAACAGCGTCTCGCTGCCAGCAAGTGACAGAAATTGCTTTGGAAGATTGCGCCGGGAGATAGGCCACAACCGTGTCCCGCTGCCGCCGCTGAGGATGAGGGGAATCAGCATCGTGGCCTCACTGCGCGCCTAGGGCCGCCATGGTTTCGCGAAGGCCTGCACGCCAATCGGGCAGCGGATGGCCAAAGGTCTGAACAAACGAGCGATTGTCGAGCACGGAGAAAGCGGGCCGGCGCGCCGGGGTCGGGAACTGCTCAGTGGTGATTGGCTCGACAAAGGGGCGGCGAGGTAGCACGCCAGTAGCTACAGCTTCGTCGAAGATGGCCTCGGCGAAGCCATGCCACGTCGTACTGCCGCTTGCGGTCAGGTGATACGTACCTGTGATGGTCGAAGGGTCCGACGAGGCTTGCCATACATCGAGTGCGGCGAGCGTGCTGGAAACAATCAGCGCAGCCGTCGTTGGCGTCCCGTGCTGGTCCGCGACAACGCGGAGCGTATCTCGCTCCGCCCCCAAGCGCAGCATGGTCTTCAGGAAGTTATGACCGACCGTCGAGTACACCCATGCGGTGCGGAATAGCAAGTGCATCGCTCCGCTATCGCGCAGTGCTGCCTCACCAGCGAGCTTGCTGCGACCATATGCGCCCTGCGGCGCTGTCGGAGCATCCGGTGCGTATGGTGCCGACGCATCGCCGGAAAACACGTAGTCGGTCGAGTAGTGCACCACACGCGAAGCGTGCGCGACGGCCCACTGTGAGATGGCCGCTACGGCATCCGCATTTACCCGAATAGCCTGCGTTTCATCGTCTTCTGCCCTGTCCACGGCAGTGTATGCCGCCGCATTTACGATCAAATTGGGTCGCTCGGCGTCCAGGACGTCGCGGATCGCGCCGGCGTCCGCGAGGTTGACGGCGACGCTTGGTACGCCCGGCACGCTGCCATCTCGCGAGGCGGCGATAAGCTTGCCGCGTGCTGCAAGGCGCCCGTCACTGAGAAATGTCTGGCCCAATTGCCCCGCGGCACCCAGCAGCAGGATCCTCACGCCAGAAACTCCGGCAGTCGATCAGCCTGCACATCTCTCAGGAACGGCGCTTTCTCGTCCTTCATCGAGAGCAGCGGCATCGAGACGGGCCAATCGATACCAATATCTGGATCGTCCCATCGTACCGAGGCATCGCCCTTGGGGTCGTAGAGCGCGGTGCATTGGTAGGCAAAAGTAGCGTGCTCCGATACCACGCAGAAGCCATGCGCGAAGCCCTCGGGGATCCAGAAGTGCCGATGATTCTCTGCTGTGAGCATCACCGCCGCCCACTTTCCAAAGGTCGGCGAGCCGCGGCGGATATCGACCGCGACATCGTACACTTCGCCCTCAAGCACGCTCACCAGCTTGCCCTGCGGATTTGGCCACTGGTAATGCAAGCCGCGAAGTACGCCGCGCGCCGAACGGGAAACGTTTGACTGCACGTATCGACGAGTGATCCCGGCTTCCTGGAATTTCGCCTCGTTATAGCTTTCGTAGAAAAAGCCTCTGGTATCGCCGAATACCTGTGGCTCGATAACGATGCAGCCGGGCAGGGTGGTCTCGTTAAACTTCATGCAACATAACCCTGGCGAGTCAGGCTTTGCAGATACTGCCCATAACCGGTCTTGGACAGTGGCTCGGCCAGGCGTAACAGCTGTTCGGCATCGATCCACTTGTTCATGTACGCAATCTCCTCTGGGCAGCAAACCTTGAGGCCCTGACGATTTTCGATGGTCTGGATATACTCGCCAGCTTCCATCAGGGATTCATGCGTACCCGTATCGAGCCATGCGTAGCCTCGGCCGAGCTGCTCCAGGTGGAGCGTATTGTCATCTAGGTAGCAGCGGTTGAGATCGGTAATTTCCAGCTCGCCGCGCGCGGAGGGCTGCAGTGCACCGGCGAAATCGACGGCGCGGTTGTCGTAGAAATACAGCCCCGTGACGGCGTAGTTAGACTTCGGGCGAGCCGGCTTTTCCTCGAGCCCGATGACCTTGCCAGTGGCGTCAAATTCGGCGACGCCATAGCGCTCGGGGTCCTTCACCCAGTAACCGAAAACGGTCGCGCCATGATCGCGCCCTGCCGCGCGCTTCATGCGTTCGGTCAGGCCGACACCATAGAAAATGTTATCGCCAAGCACGAGGCAGCTAGGGTCCGAGCCGATGAAATCCTTGCCAATGACAAATGCCTGGGCAAGGCCGTCGGGTGACGGCTGTACGGCATATGAGATGTTTATGCCCCACTGACTCCCATCACCGAGCAGTCGCTGGAAAAGATGCTGCTCATGAGGCGTGTTGATGACGAGAACATCGCGAATTCCTGCCAGCATAAGGTTGGCAAGCGGGTAGTACACCATCGGCTTGTCATAGACAGGCAGGAGCTGCTTGCTTACCGCCTGCGTGATCGGATAGAGGCGTGTGCCTGAGCCGCCGGCAAGGATGATGCCTTTAGTCGTCATGCGCCGAGTCGCTCCAGTTGGTAGCTGCCGTCGAGAATGCCCTGCACCCATGATTTGTTATCGAGGTACCACTGGACTGTTGCGCGGATGCCGGAATCGAACGTATGCGCCGGCGTCCAGCCCAGCTCGTCTTTCAACTTCGTGGCGTCGATGGCGTAGCGCCGGTCGTGCCCCGGACGATCGCGCACGAACGTGATGAGCGTTTCGTGCTTTGCGCCCGACGCCATGGGCGATACCTCGTCGAGGATCGCGCAGATGGTTTTCACGACGGTAATGTTGTTGCGTTCGGAATTGCCGCCCACGTTATAGGTCTCGCCGACCCGCCCCCCTTCCAGTACGCGCGCGATAGCGCCGCAATGGTCCTCTACGAACAGCCAGTCGCGAACGTTCAGGCCATCACCGTATACGGGCAACGGTTCGCCCGCGAGCGCCTTCTGGATGACGAGGGGAATGAGCTTTTCCGGGAACTGGAACGGCCCATAGTTGTTCGAGCAATTCGTGGTAAGCGTAGGCAGGCCGTACGTATGGTGGAATGCCCGTACAAGGTGGTCGGACGAGGCTTTGGATGCCGAGTACGGCGAATTGGGTGCATAGGGCGTCGCTTCGGTGAAGAGGCCGTCGTTGCCCAGCGATCCGTACACCTCATCAGTAGAGACATGGAGGAAGCGGAACGCCGAGGACTCATGGCCAGCTAGGCCGCGCCAGTAGTCGCGCGCGCACTCTAGCAGTCCGAGAGTACCGACAACATTCGTCGGGATGAACTCGGCCGGGCCATCGATCGACCGGTCTACGTGGGATTCAGCAGCGAAATTGACGATCGCGGCGGGCCGGCGCGATGCAAGGAGCTTCCCGACGAGTGCGCGATCACCAATGTCACCTTGCACGAAGATGTGACGGTCGTTGCCTTCCAGCGACGCCAGGGTGCGGAGGTTGCCCGCATAGGTGAGCTTGTCGAGGTTGACGACTGTGTGGCCAGCCGCAATGGCCTGCAGGACGAAATTCGCCCCGATGAAGCCGGCGCCGCCGGTGACGAGCAATGTCTTCATGGATCCTTTGATGGGCTGCACTCGGACCCGTCATTGTGCCTGAGCCGACGGGAGATCGCTAAATGGCGCTCCCCTCGCCGGCCAAGGCCCGACCCGCAATGCGCTAAACTAAGCGGTCGGCGCAAGCCCCGCTCCCCCTGGAGCCAACCTAACTCGTTGAAAGAAATGGCAAAAAATAAAATCGAGGCGCTCGGTCTTGGCACGCGGGCTATCCATGCGGGGCAACAGCCGGATCCGTCGACGGGCGCGATCATGACGCCGATCTACGCCACCTCGACCTACGTCCAGGAAAGCCCTGGCAAGCACAAAGGCTTCGAGTACTCGCGTACCCAGAATCCGACCCGAATGGCTTACGAACGCTGCGTAGCCGATCTCGAGGGTGGTGTTGCCGGCTTTGCTTTTGCCTCGGGCCTGGCTGCGGCCGCCACCGTACTCGATATCCTGGATAGCGGTAGCCATGTCATCGCGATGGATGATCTCTACGGCGGGAGCTACCGACTGTTTGAGCGCGTGCGCCGCCGGTCCGCTGGTCTCGACTTCACGTTCATCGATCTGAACGACGAGGGCGCGCTGAAAGCGGCCCTGAAGCCGAACACACGAATGATCTGGGTGGAAACGCCCACAAACCCAATGCTCAAGCTGGTTGATCTGAAAAAGGTCGGCGCTTTTGCGCGGAAGCATGGGCTCATCATTGTCGTGGACAACACTTTCTGCTCGCCGATGGTTCAGCGTCCGATTGAATACGGCGCTGACTTGGTGCTCCATTCCGCCACCAAGTACCTGAATGGCCATTCAGACGTGGTGGGCGGGATCGTGGTCGCGGCCAGTGACGAAATGGCAGGGCAGATGGCCTTCTTGCAGAACAGCGTCGGGGCGGTGGCTGGACCGTTCGACGCCTTTCTTGCCATGAGGGGCTTGAAAACCCTGCATCTGCGTATGCGTGCCCATTGCGATAGCGCCCTCGAACTCGCCAAATGGCTAGAACGGCATCCGGTCGTCGAGGACGTGATCTATCCAGGCCTTCGCAGTCACCCTCAGCATGCGCTCGCCAGACGCCAGATGGCAGGTTTCGGCGGGATTATCTCCATCCGTGTGAAGGGCGGCTTGCGAAAGGCCCGCCGCGTTCTCGAGCGCTGCGAGCTGTTCGCGCTGGCCGAGTCCCTGGGCGGTGTGGAAAGCTTGATCGAACACCCCGCCATCATGACTCATGCGTCGATCCCTCCTGCCCAACGGAAGCGCCTGGGCATCGACGACAACTTGATCCGGCTCTCGGTAGGCGTTGAAGATCTCGCGGATCTCCGTCGCGAATTGGATGGCGCCCTCGCGGGATGATCGGCCGCAGGCTGGTCATCGGGCGAAGATGCCCGGCGGCCAGCCAACGGCAGGCCCGATTCAGGCCGCATTCTGCATAATGCCCGGTTGCCCTCGCCGAATTCCGCTTCGGCGGGCCTAAACTTGATTCTCTAGGGTCACACACATGTTGAAACTTGCCGCGACCGACCTGAAGCAGAGCATGGCTTCTTGGCGGCTCTGGATGCTTCTGGGGTGGATCGAGATCCGCCAGCGCTACGCGCGGTCACGCGTCGGTCCGTTTTGGCTAACCATCAGCATGGGCGTCATCATCACGTCGATCGGCGTTGTCTATGGCACGCTGTTTGGCCAGAAGATGAGCGAATATCTGCCCTATCTGGCAGCCAGCCTGGTCACGTGGGGCATGTTTGCGAGCACGGTGCAGGAAGGGAGCACGGCTTTTATCGCGAATTCCGCCTATATTCGCCAGGTAGCTACGCCTAAGCTCATCTATGTGCTCCAGGTCCCATGGCGCAACCTGCTGATCCTCGCCCACAACTTCGTGATCATCGTCGTTCTTTTGGGGATCTTCGGCGTACCGAATTGGGTCTCGTTGCCGCTGTTCATCCCGGGATTGTTCCTGCTGGCGCTCAATGCGACCTGGATGGCCATGCTGACGGGGCTGTTTTCAGCACGCTTCCGCGATCTGCCCCAGATCGTGGCATCGCTGGTCCAGGTGGCGTTTTACGTCACTCCCATCATGTACAGGCCCGAGGCCCTCACGCGCTTTTCCTTCCTCGTGCGGTGGAATCCACTTACTTACCTGCTGGACGTCGTGAGGCAGCCACTGCTTGGTCAGATTCCCACCGCCCGCACGTATGCGGTGACGATTGCGATGGCCGTGGTTGGGTGGTTGATTGCGCTAGCCATCACCAATCGCTACCTGAAGCGCATCTCCTACTGGGTCTGAGGTACGTCCATGGCATTTATCGAACTCAACGGCGTTACTCTCGACCTTCCGATCTATGAAGTGCAGGGCCGCTCGCTGAAGCGGCAGATGATGCGGCTTGGGCGCAAGAACGCGATCGCTGAAGGAAGCGACGGTGTCGTGGTGGTGCGTGCACTTTCCGATGTATCGGTGCGATTCGACCGCGGTGACCGGATCGGGCTCATTGGCCATAACGGTGCCGGCAAGTCGACGATTCTGCGCGTGATGGCGGGGATCTATGCTCCGACCGGCGGTGAGGTACGTCGCGAAGGGAAGGTGGTTCCTTTGCTCGACATCAGCCTGGGCATGGATGACAACTCGACCGGCCTCCAGAACATCCGCCTACGCGGATTGCTTCTTGGCATGACCGATCGCGAAATCAAGGAAAAGCAGCAAGAGATCGCCGAGTTCTGCGAACTGGGCGACTACCTGGACCTGCCGATCCGTACCTATTCGAGTGGTATGCGGGTCCGTCTCGCATTCGCGATCTCGACTGCCGTCGACGCCGAGATTCTCCTGCTCGACGAGGTTATGGGCGTGGGCGACGCCTCGTTTATGCACAAGGCTCAGGCGCGACTGGCCGACCTGCACCGGCGTTCAGAAATTGTGGTCCTGGCCATGCACTCGAACGCCGAAATCCGGCGAACGTGCAACAAGGTGCTTTGGATGGATAACGGTAGTGTCCGGATGTTCGGACCGACTGAAGACGTTGTATCGGCTTATGAGGCGTACGTCGGTTCCTGATTACGGGTATCGTCGAGCGGTGCAGTAGTGCGGGCGGGCAATAACGGGGTGCACATGTTTCCGACTGATACGGATTCCTTTAAGGGAGCCGGGGGCGGCGAATCTCAGCCGTTCCCATTGTGGCTGGTGGACCGGATCCGGCCATCTATCATCGCCGACGTCGGCGAGCCGCTAGGAGGCAACTACCTGGCGTGGTGCAGGGCGGTTCAACTTTTGGGCTTGCCTACAAACGTCTATTCCCTCGATCTGGGCGGCGCTGCGCCAGCGTCGGCGCATGAGGCCGCAGAGCACGACCTGCTTTATGCGGGCTTTTCGCATGTTATGCAGATGCCGTTGCTTGCGGCTCTTGATGTATTCCCTGATGGCGCCATCGATCTCATCATTCTGCCTGGCGCGGGGAGCGATGCCTGGTCCACGCTCCTCGAGGCATGGCAACCCAAGCTCTCGCGGCAGGCGGTTGTCATGGTGCGAGGTCCATTGACCGGCCCCGGGAGCAGGGAGGCCTGGGACGTCATTCGCGACCGATACGCATCGACAAGTGGAGAAGACGGCCAGCATCGCCTGCTCCTCGTGGGCCGCGACGCACCGTCGCGCATCCGCGATATCTTCGGGACCCAGGACCAGGGGGATGCCATTGCCAGTAGCCTGAGCGCTTATGCGGGGCAGAGTGGCGATAAGGCGGTCGATGATGCTGGGCAGCAGATGGAAGCGGTTGCCATGCGACTTTCAGAGCAATCTTCCGAACTAGAGCAGACGAGGCGTGCGCTTGCAGAGAAGGAGTACCTTCTGAAGCAAGTCGAAGATTCGCGGGAGTCTTACGAGCGCAAGATCAAGGCGATGACGCGAGCACTCGAAAACGCGGACATCACCTCGCAGGCCACGCTCGAGAACCTGAAGGAAGCTCGGGCAAAGGTCGATGAGCTGCTCGGTTCGCGTTCGTGGACAATTACTGCCCCGTTGCGAGGCGTGACCATCGCACTCCGGTTCACTCGCGACGTGGTGAAGGGTAGCCTGCGTGCCGCCCTGTCTACACCGCGCCGGATCGCCGCCCGTGGCTGGCGCCAGACGATGCGCGACGCGGCGCAGACGGTCGCCCACCCGCGCGGCGCCCTGCGGAGACTGCGTGGTGACGCGAGTGGGGCTGGCGAAAAGGCGGTGTATAAGCTCCTTCCGCCGCCGGCCGCAACGAGTCGCCTGCGCCAGCGCGTGCTGATCATTGCCGAGATGAGCCTCGCCCAATGCCTGAAGTATCGTGTTCTTCAAAAGCAGCGGATGATCCAGGAGCTGGGAATCGACTGCTCGATAGTTGCCTGGCAGGATGTGGCGTCGGCGCGCGATCTGTTGCAGACGCACACTCTGGCGATTTTTTATCGCGTGCCTGGGTTCCCCCCGCAGCTCGAAACGATCCGGATGGCGAAGGCCCTTGGCGTCCCAACGTATTGGGAAGTCGACGACCTGATCTTCGACGCCGACCTCTACAAGACAAACTCCAACCTCGACGATCTTCACAAGAAGGTGCGCGAGGGCATCATGCGCGGTGTTCCGCTCTATCGCGAAGCCATGCTCGCATGTGACGGGTGCATCGCATCCACCGAATCGCTCGCGGATGTCATGCGATCGGCGGGCGTCGGGACGGTGCATGTCATCGAGAACGCGCTGGATGAGGAGACCATCCGGATCGCGGAGGAAATCAATGTCACGCCGAAGAAGCCCGACGGCCTCGTCCGCATCGTGTACGGCTCAGGATCGGCGTCACACGACACCGATTTCCGGCAGGCGGCGGGTGCTGTACTTAACATTCTGAAGGCGCGGTACGACGTTCGCCTTACCATCATCGGCTCACTGAATCTTCCCGATGAATTCAAGGAAGTCGAGAACCAGGTTGAGAGGCTCCCGCCGTCGGACTACGCGACCTACATGAAGCGTCTCTCACGGTGCCATGTGAATATCGCGCCACTTGAGCCAAGCATCTTCAACGACGCAAAGTCGAACATCAAATACCTTGAAGCGGCCATCCTCAAGCTCCCTTCGGTTTGCTCGGCATCTGCGGAATTCGTCCGGACGATCAGTCACGGGCGGACGGGGTTCCTAGCTACGACTCCCGCCGAATGGGAGGAGTACCTAACGCGTCTCATCGAAGATCCCGCCCTGCGCGGAACGGTCGGCCAACAGGCGCACGATCATGTTGCAGCGCATTACACGCCTGAAAGCATGGCGCGTGAACGGGTCGAGCCCCTCCTGCTCACCTATCGCCGGTTCAAAAAAGAGCGTCTGCGCGTCCTTGGCGTCAATATCTTCTTCGAGCCACGCAGCTTCGGCGGAGCGACTATCGTGGCAGAGCAGGTGGCGCGGCGTATCAACGCGGGTCATCACATCGACTACGCGATGCTCACTTCGCTCCCAACATCGGATGTCCATCCGTACAAGGTGGTGCGATACCAGTCGTCCGCTGCAGAAGTCTTTGCGATGGGATTGCCCTTCGAAGGGAATCCTGCGTTCGATTTCGATAATCCGTATGTCACAGGCGCGTTTCGGGAGATTCTCCGCGCCTGGCAGCCCGATGTCGTTCACCTGCATTCGATCCAGGGTTTTGGCGTGCAGCTTGCAGAGGTATGCCAGGCGGAGGGCATACCGTTCGTGGTCACTGCGCATGACGCGTGGTGGATATGTGCGCGCCAGTTCATGATCACGCGCGAGGGCAAATACTGCCACCAGCGAAAGGTCGATCTGAACGTGTGCGCCAGTTGCGTCGTCAATCCGGCACTGAATCCGTATCGACAGTTCCGGTTGCACGAGGTGCTGTCGCAAGCGGATCGCCTGATCGTCCCGAGCCAGTTCTTCAAGGGTTTGTACGTTGATAACGGCTTCAGTGCAGCCACGACCGTGGTCAACAAGAATGGCGTGGTGCCGCCTCGTACCAAGGCATCGCGCAGCACGCCGGGTCAGCGCCCTCTACGGCTTGGTTTCGTCGGAGGAGAGGGCCCCGCAAAGGGAAGTGAACTGATCAAGCAGGTACTGCGCGAGATGCCCGAGCACACCAACTATGAGCTGCTCGTGGTCGACGGAGCGCTCAATCTGGGCCGAAGGGTCATTTTCGAAACCACTTGGGATATCCCTGGAACCCTTCGCATCGTGCCGGCCTATACACAGGAGACGATCGACGAGTTCTTCGAAGGCGTTGATGTCTTGCTGTTCCCGACACAGTGCAAAGAGAGTTTTGGCCTGTCCGTGCGCGAGGCCATGATCCGCGACGTCTGGGTCATCGCCACGGATGCCGGCGGCGCAGTGGAAGACATCGTTCCCGGCGAAAACGGCGACATCGTTCCGCTTGAGGATGATGGCGCCAGATTCAAGGAGGCCCTACGACGTCTTCTCGAGAATCCGGAGCGCCTTGACGGCTACCGTAATCGCCACGTGGACATGATTCGCGTCTTTGATGAGCAAGCCGCGGAACTGACGGGATTGCTTCAGGACGTGGCCAAGCGGCATCCTGTTGATCACGAGGGGCGCAACGAACGCCGGCTTGCATTCGAATTGCGGGGTGCCTGACGGGCGCCCCGCGTACTGCTCAGGGCGCGGGAGCGGGGCACCCTGTTGTCGACGTCGAATGGCCAGCGGTGTCGGTGATGACTGTGCACGAGACCACGGTGCCTTCCCCGAGCCTTGTATTCCACACGCTGACACCCTCGCCACCTCGCGACGCAATTTCCATGCGTACGTATCGCCTTCCCTCTAGAGCGAAGTGGTGGTACTGGTTGTCGGCAAGGGAAGACAATGGGAAAACGACAGTGGTTACCTGGCCATCGCGCGTCCAGGCGCGCAACTCAGCTTCCCCGGCATTGCTCCGGTTATAAGTCCCGAACATGATGGCTACGCTCGAGAGTTCAGCAGGCTCGCTGGCCTGGCTTGCCGGGATCGCAACGGGCGTGGCGCCATCATGCGTGAGTGCGGGAGTCGGAACCAGGTCTGCATGGATTGCTACGGCGGCGGGCTGGTTAGCCATGAAATATCGACTAGCCAACGCCTGAGGCGTCAGGTAGACCGCCATCAGAAGGATGAGTGCGGTGGCGGCGATCGCGATCCTTTGGGGCGCGCTGTCACGCGGCGCGCGATCAGCGCCGAGGGCGAACGCAAACGCGAGCGCAGGGATCATGAAGTACCTGCCCTGAACACCCTGGATAATCGGTGAATCGCCAATCGTCCACTGTACGAGCATCGCCAGGTATGTCATCAGCACTGTACCGATCGCGCTCACGACCAGCACGCCACGAGCCAGGCGCTGCTCCGCGATGGCATCGCGCGAAAATGAGAAAGCAACTGCGACCAGAAGCAATATTCCGAAGTAGCGGTAGCTGGCGACGGGCAACGATGTATCGAGCCAACCTAGCGCCCCAATGAAAGAACTGAAGTAGTAGTCGCGGACGCCGGCATCAGCGAGCGTTGCGTACAGGATGCGAAAGAAGTTACCTGGGTGAAGTACGTACGAAACCAGCTTCGCCGTATGGTCGATGTGGCGAGGGCCTGGCGGATAGATGGTCGCCTTCATCGTGAAAAGGGTCCATCCGACCACGATCAGGCTCAGGCCGATGGCCACCCCGAGGCTGCGGCGGTCCCGCATGAACCACCATGCAGCGAACGGTAGCAGCAGGAAAGGTGCCGCATTGGCGCGGCATGCCCCAACGAGGAACAGGGCAATGGCAAATGTCCAGAAAACCCAGGCAGGCGTGCGACGCATCTCCACTGCAATTCGCATGAACGCCGCCAGGGCGACCATGGCCATGGAAGTCGTCATGCCATCAAGCGATGGCGATGCGAACAGAAAGAGATTCATCGGCAACACAAGCACAGCAATAACTGCCGGCGGCGGCGCGAGAATCCGGCAAGCGAACCCTAGCAACAGGAGGCACGTGCCGAGCGTGAGTACGCGCGCAAGCCGGTACGACTTGCTGACCGTGAGCCCCATGGCCTTGCCTGTCGCAAGTCCAAGCGCTTGCGGAGCGTAGATCGCGGGAAAATAGTAGGCCGTACCTATAGGAGTGGCGAATCGGCTCGTTCCGGCCCACCGGATCGAACCCGCCCGGTCAAGCTCATCGCCCGAAATCTTCTGCGCATTGTGGCCAGGCAATGTCCCGAATGCGTCCATGAAGTCGAGAAGGCCGGCGTCCACCTGGCCTCCGGAGGCGGAGCCATCCACCGAGTGCAGCAGCACCTGGCCCTGGCTGAACATATACGCGCGCTTGATGTGGTCGAATTCATCTGGCGCGCTGAAGGGTGGTATCAGGGCGGAGATGACAAGGGATACGACAAAAAGGGCGAAGAGAAAGGCCGGCCAGAAGCGCGGAATGGGTCGCGCCGCGACGGTTCTGATGGTCATGCAGATCTTACCGCGACGATGATTCCGGCCATGATGAGTGCGACACCGACGAAATACTGCGGTTGAAAGCGCTCGCCGAACATGAGGTGGCTCCCAATTGGCACGATCACGAAGGCCAGTGCCATCAGCGGATACACCTTGCCCAGGTCGGCTTTCTGCAGGACCCAGATCCAGGCAATAGTCATCACCCCGTATAGTGCGAACGACGAGAGCAGCAGAATGGCGGTCGAGGGATCGAACCAGCTGCCGGTCTTCTGCAGGGAGGCGGCGCTAAGTTTGAAGAGAATTTGGCCGCAGGCGATGCCAACAACGCATATGAGGGCGATGATGTATGTCACGGCGTCGAAGCCTTCTTGAGAGCCGAACGGCGCAGTTGGGAGTGGATGGCGCGTCTTGGCGTTGAACTGACATCGAACCCGATAAACGCGAGCACGAGCTGAACGCCCAAAATGATGGGCATTGCCGCGAGCATCACCGTGCCGCTGCTGGCGAAAACGCCTTGTTCCGCGGCGGTGCTCCA
The DNA here is from genome assembly GCF_051958795.1 of Luteibacter sp. Lineage (GTDB taxonomy): Bacteria > Pseudomonadota > Gammaproteobacteria > Xanthomonadales > Rhodanobacteraceae > Luteibacter. The sequence goes on from NZ_JBQCFT010000005.1 coordinate 14,197, forward strand.
ATGGATTGCGCCATAGATGACGCCGAACGCGAGCAACAACAGGCCAAGAGGTAGTTCGAACGAGGCAAGTGACATGTCGCGCAGGTAGTAGTTGTAAAAGATACGCTTGAAGAAATTCGCGAGGTTCTTGCGCAGGAACTCGCTAAAGACTTTGGTGATCTTCAGGTTGCTGACCTCGTCGGCGTACTTGGCATGCATCGGAATATCTACGGCGACTGCCCTAAGCGTGCCGAGCCGGAAGAGCATGTCCGTTTCGAAAAAGTAGCGTCTGCTGAGCTTCTCGAAAGGAAGGTGGGATGCGACGTCGCGATGAATCGCGGTATAGCCGTTAGTGGGGTCGAAGAGATCCCAGTACCCCGACGAGATCTTGGTGAGGAAAGAGAGGCCGGCGTTGCCAATCAATCGCGCCTTCGGCATGGCATGAATCTCTTCCAGATCGAAGAAGCGATTGCCCTTTGTGTAGTCGGCTTCACCCGCGAGGATAGGAGCGACGAAGTGCGGAATGAGCGCGGGATCCATCTGGCCGTCGCCATCGACTTTTACGATGACTTCCATGTTTTCCGCGATCGCGGCGCGATAGCCGGTAAGTACGGCCCCGCCGACGCCCTGATTCTGCTCATGCCGGATGACACGAACGCGGGAATCCCGGCATTCCGCTTCAACGAAATCACCACTTTTATCGGGGCAGCAGTCGTCAACCACATAAATGCGTTCGACCTCCGGTCCCACGGCGGCGATGACCTCGAGGATATGATTGCGTACCTTGTAGCTGGGGATGACGACCCCGATGCGTTCACTCATGCGCTTTCCCGTCCCGGGCGTGCCCGGCCTCACCCTTTGAGAATGTGTCCCATGATCTCATAGGCTGTGGCTATGCGGGGAGCGCGGGCGCAGGTGAAGAAAGGCCTTTCGCGGGAGGCGGGGCCGACTATTGCATAGTGCCTTCAAATTGGTTCATTCGCTGGCGCGAATGCATGCGACCAACGGCTTGCGCTGCCTCGCCTTTTGGAGGTCGAGAAAGCTGCGGCTGTGGGGCATGCACGTTGTAGTCCATGGTTCACAGGTGTAACCTATGGGCTACGGTTGTGTCATGTACGCAATCGAACAATCAGAGTCCTTCATGCGGTGGCACGGCAATGAAAGAACGATTCACTCGCTGGGATCCGGCGGATCACCTGCATACCGAGGAAAATCAGCTCATCTATTTAAACACCTGCTTCGACGAGGACCCGGGCGATGGCAGCCTTGTTCGTGCTGCGCTCGGTGGCATCGCGCGGGCGCGCGGCATGACAAGTGTTTCGCGAGCTGCCGGAATATCGCGAGAAGGGTTGTACCGCGCACTGGCTTCGGACGGAAATCCCGAGTTCGCCACTGTCATGCGCGTTATGCAGGCGCTCGGAATCCATTTGCGAGCCGCATGAGGCGGCTTCCGCGGACACGCCGTGGAAAAGCTCACCCGCGTGGTAGCCGCTTGCGAACCGCTTGCAGCGGTGCCTGGCAGCCCGAGCGACCGAGTGGCTTACGCGTCCGCGAGTCGCAGGCAGCCGGAAGGCTGCCGTTGGGTTCATGCCTGACAGCCTCGCGCAGAGGACTGCGCGCAATGGCCAGAAAAAGGGCCGGCATGAAGCCGGCCCTTTGTCAGAAACGATACTCGAGGTTGACACCGGTTGCGCGGATGCGATCGCTTGTATATTTCTTTCCGGATCCACCTTCCGAAAATGCGTCAGGCTGGAACTGGTCGTAGTTCACGGAGACGGTCAGATTGCTGAGCACATCAAAGCCTAGCGAGAGGCCAGCGTAGTAATCGCTGCTGCGATGCGTGTAGCTGTAGTACCGCGCCGGTTGGGCAACGCCAGTAATTGAGTCAAACTCCACGGAGTCATACGACGTCTTGTAACGAGCTGCACCAGCGCGCGCCGCCAGCGACCAGCGTTCCAGGAAGTGCCAACGAATATTGGCGCCCAGCAGGATCGCCTTGCTCTTCTGCTCGCGGTCAGTATGGTAGTTCGCGTAGTAGCCCGTGCTGCCGAGCACCAGGCTGCCGTCCTCATTGGCCGTGCCTTTCCCGAGATCGGCATAACCGCCTTCGACTCCAAGGGCAAGCGTGTCCGTGAGCGCCCACCGATAGCCTACGCGGGCATCGAACGCGCGATCGTCACGATCGTCGCTTTCGGTCACGCGAAAGGGGTTAAGGCGCGGCTGCTCTGGGGTAAGGAAACCGCTCCTTTCCATGCTGGTGCGAGCGCCGCCGACGGATACAAACCAACCCGCATCCTGGGCGGACGAAGTGGGGGAGAGGAGGGCCGCAGCCGATCCGGCCAGTGCGCAAAAAAGAACATTCTTCATGAAATTCCCTGTTCCTGTGGTTCGGGGCAGGAGTGCCCCGGCATCGTGTAGCGTGCGGAGGGTAGCCCAATTCATTTTGTTCTTCACGCATTATCGGGGTGGTCGGGTGCCTCGACGCATCGTCATCGGTTCATTCTCTGGAGGGAATGCGTGTACTCAGCGACTTGCGCCGCGTTCGGCAGGTGGTTTCCCGGACCGAGAACGGTCAGGGCTGGCGGGCCTGAGGGCCTCACCATCAGTTGTGTCCTTAGCCGGTCAGGGGCGGCGCGGCGTCAGCCTATGGCCACATGCATTCGCGCAAGCGAATGAGCCTGTTCGACGGCGCGATGCAAGACTCGTCCCCGGGCTTGCGCGAAGAACAAAAAAAAGCCCGCAGACAGTGCCTGCGGGCTTTTGAACTGCTTTGATCGCTCCTATCAGCCGATGGCGGCCTCGAGCTCAGGCAGGATTTTGAACAAATCCCCTACCAGCCCGATGTCGGCAATCTCAAAGATCGGCGCCTCCCCATCCTTGTTGATGGCGACGATGGTGCCTGCGTCCTTGATACCCGTCAGATGCTGGATGGCGCCCGAGATACCCACGGCGATGTACAGCTCCGGCGCAATGATCTTGCCGGTCTGGCCGACCTGCATCTCGTTCGGAACATAGCCGGCGTCAACGGCGGCACGCGAGGCACCGACAGCAGCGCCGATCTTGTCGGCGAACTTGTAGATAACCTCGAAGTTCTCCTTCGAGCCCACGCCACGGCCGCCGGACACCACCTTGCCAGCGCCCTGCAGGTCCGGGCGATCGCTCTTGCCCTGCTGCAGGTTCACGAAGCGGGTATGCGAGGGCAGGGCGACATCGAGGGAAAGCGTCTCGACGCCCGCGCTGCCGTTGCTGCCAGCGGCCGGCCACGAGGCCGTGCGGATGGTGGCGACGACGGTGGAGCCCGCGTCGACCTCAACGGTGACGATGGCGTTGCCCGCATAGATCGGCCGCTTGAAGCTGTGCGGGCCTTCCACGGTCATGACGTCGCTGACCTGTGAGACGCCCAGCAGGGCGGCGATGCGCGGGGCGACATCCTTGCCGAACGTGGTCGACGGGGCGAACACGTGGCTGTAGCCGGCGGCGGCCTTGGCGACCTGGGGCGCGATGATCGCGGCCAGGGCGTGGGCATTTTCCGGGCGGGCGACGGTCAGGACCTTGCTGACGCCGTCGATCTTCGCGGCTTCCGCGGCGATGGCGTCGGGGGCATCGGACAGGACGATGACGTCGATGGCTTCAGGCTTGACGGCCGCGGCGGCGCTCGCGGCGCGCGCGGTCGAGGCGTTGAGCTTGCCGTCCAGGTGCTCGGCGATAACGAGGATCTTGCTCATGCTATGTGCTCCTGTGCGGCTGCCTTACAGCAGGCCCTTCTGCTTGAGGGCCGCGACCAGTTCGGCGGCATCGTTGACCATCACGCCCTTGCTGCGCTTGGGCGGCGCGGCGAAGTGGGTGGTCTTCACATGATCGGCGGCATCGATGCCCAGCGAGCCGAGCTCGACCACGTCGATCGGCTTGGACTTGGCCTTCATGATGTCCGGCAGCTTGATGAAGCGCGGCTCGTTGAGGCGGAGGTCCGTGGTGATCACGGCGGGCAAATCAGCCTCGATGGTCTCCAGGCCGGCATCGACCTCGCGGGTCACCGTGGCCTTGCCATCGGCGATATCGAGCTTGCTGGCGAAGGTAGCCTGGGGGCGATCCCACAGGGCGGCCAGCATCTGGCCGGTCTGGTTGGCATCGTCGTCGATGGCCTGCTTACCCAGGATCACCAGGCCTGGCTGCTCCTTCTCAACGAGCTTGAGAAAGGTGCGGGCGGCGGTCAGCGGGGAGACGGCGTCGGCGGTTTGCACGTGGATGGCGCGGTTGGCGCCCATGGCCAGGCCCGTGCGCAGGTGGGCCGTGAGGTCGGCCGGACCGATGCCGACCACGATGACTTCCTCAGCCACGCCCTTTTCGCGCAGGCGCAGGGCTTCTTCCAGGGCGATATCGTCGAACGGATTGGCGGAGAGCTTGACGCCGTCCGTTACGACACCCGTACCGTCCGGTTTCACCTGGATGCGGACGTTATAGTCCACGACGCGCTTGTAGCCGACCAGAATCTTCATTCGCGGTTCCTGTGTGAATGCCCGTTCACGCAAACGGACGACAAAATTGGCCTGCCATTCTAGCGAAATCCGCGGGGCACGCGCTCGGCCGGGATGCCGGGCCAGGCGTGTCGCGTCGCAGCATGGACTGCGCCCCCGTAGGACGGTGCTACGCCTCCGGGCCGGCTAGCCCCGTTCGGCGTACGCGTAAGGCGAGTCGGGAGGAAGTGGTTCGCCCGAAACCTCCGCCGCGGTGGTCTCCCGGAACCCGGCAGCGCGGGCGACGAGCGCTATGACCCGTTCGATGGCATGCGCGAGGGTACCGTCCACCTGGCCGTCCTCGGCAGCGAAGTCCGCGTTGGAAAGCGGCGCATTGACCAACGGTGCAAGCGCTGCAAGCCGACACCAGAACATGCTCCCGGCGATGAAGGTATCCGCGGAGATGTCCGGCTGGGGAATTCCGGTGAGTGAGCAGAGGTACTCGACGCTGGATGTGTTCGCGCCCTGATGTGCGCCGATCAGCCGGACATGTCCTTCCGGTGCCACCAGGCCCAAGTCCGGATTCGTCGCGAATGCCTCGTAAATGGCGGGCGCGCGCCTTTTCGCGACCAGCCGATCAAGCAGCTCGGCGCGCCACGCCGTCCCGTTGTCGCGATGGGTAGAGCGCTTCGTATGCAGCTTGAGCACCACATCCTCGCCCTCATCGAGCAGCCGCCCGGCAATACGGAGGAACGGCAGGATGTCCCGTCCCCTGTTTGGCGCGACGACCAACTCCGCATCGAGGTTCAGCCTATGCACTTCCCGCCGCACCGCCTCTTCGCGCTCGCTCGGCACGGTGAGGATGATCCGGAACGACAGGCCCGTGGCGCTGATGGCTTCAACAAGCTCGCCCAAGAGATCGGGGTACCACACGTGGATCACCGCGCACGGGCGTTTCCGCGGCGTGGCCAGCGGGGTGAACGAACGACGGACAGCTTCCAGCCATGCGTACCCGTGACGCGCATCGGGCTCAAGCACGGCGCCTTCGGCCCATTCATTCCACGCATTGACGAAGACAAGCGGCGCGGAGGGCGAGCGGCGTTGGGCCGTGGCGACGGCATGGCGCGCCCATGCTTCGAACGCGCGCGGCGTCGCGTGCACATAGGTGCGGCCCCTGCCGCTTCGCCGGGCTTCATTGTCCCAACCCGGGTTGATGCCTGGGTACAGAAGATAGCCCGGGTCGGCTGCGGCCATCGATTGCGTGGCCAGCTGACGCCAGTCGAGAATCTCGCCGCTGTATTCCGGATTGATCAGCCGGTGCTGGTCGGTGACCGGCGACAGGCTTGTGTTGTTCGGTGGGAAAGCGGCTGCGGCATCGAATCCGATCGTGGCGGGATCGACATTGTCGAAGCTCTGCACATAGATGAGGTGGATCTCGCCCACGCCATTCGCAAGGCACCATTCACGCCAGCGCTTCGCCGTCGCCCGAGCATCGGGAAGCAACCCTGGGCGGTAAACCATGAGTACGGGCTTGCCTTCCACGCGCAGGTAGCGCGGATCCTTCAGGTACGGTGCGACGTATTCAATGAACGCGAGGTCGTCTTCCGGGCTGTGCGCCTGGCCGATCAGCACGTCGTTCGCGCGCCCATCCCAACGCCGTGACCAGTTCTCGTTCGCCCAGCACAAGGCGATCGGGAAGTCGATGGAGCTGTCGTCGAGCCACTGACGGAGAGGCGCCTCGAGCAGCGTTTTCCCTGCGAACCAGTAGAAATAGGTTGCGAACGCGCCGATGCCGTACGAGCGGGCGAGGCTTGCCTGTTCGCGCATGGTCTCCGGAAGGCGCAAGTCGTAAAAGCCGAGATCGCCCGGCAGCCGCGGCTGGGCGTGGCCTTCGAATTGCGGAAGGGCGCGCGTCACGTTGCGCCACTCGGTGAAGCCTTTGCCCCACCATGCGTCGTTCTCCGGCGTCGGATGGAACTGCGGCAGGTAGAAGGCCACCATCGTTGCCGGCAAAGGCGATGGCAGCGCTATCTCACTCCGCTCGGTGTAGCCGAGCAGGCGGTGACCCGCATGGTCGAGCGGGCGGTGGGCCGACGGGGAAGCTGCCTTACCCGATGGACCACCGGGCACGAGATCGGCGTGGCGCTCGAGGAAACGCTGGCGCAGGCGGTCGCGCGTGCGCACCGGCATGGGCGTAAGGCGAAAGCCAAAGCGAAGCGCGCGAAAAACAAACTGGCGAAGGTCGGGTGACGGCATGGTCAGGTAATCGCCTGGCGAAGCGCATCACGCGCGGCAGTCGCTGAAAAATGAGTACGGACGTTCTCCAGCGCGTGCTCCGACAACGAGGTCCAGAGTTGTGCATCGCCGGCCAGGCGCTGATACGCCGAGGCGACATCGTCCGGCGTGTGTGCGACCAGTACATCGACGCCATTGACGAGTTGCATCCCCTCGGTGGCAACGCCCGTGCCGATGACCGGCAAGCCATGGCTCATGGCCATGTTGACCTTGCCCTTTACGCCGGCCCCGAACCGCAAGGGGGCGATCGAAGCAAGGCATTGCGACATCAGGGGCTGAAGATCCTCGACGCGGCCGAGCATATCGAGGCCCGCTTGCGTCAGCTCGGCACGTGCATCGGCCGGGACGTCGCCGGCCACGAAGATCCGAATCGACGGATCGTACCGGCGCAGCGCGGGGAGGATATCGCTGGCCATCCAGCGCATGGCGTCCGCGTTGGGCGGGTGGCCATAGCCGCCGACGAAGAGCAGGTCACGGCGGCCCTCGAAGCCCGCCGAGCGGCCGTAGACTTCATGGATATTCGATAGCAGCAGAACCCGCGCTTCCGGGAGCAGGCGGGCAAGCAGCGAGCGCTCGTATTCGCTCACGACGAAGGTCGCATCCGTCGACGCGATCAGTTCGAGTTCCTGCCGGCGCGTCGTCTGTGCATGCCGGGAAAGGCTCGCGCTGCCCGCTTGTTCCGCCGCACGCTCCTCGCGCAGGAAGTGCAGGTCCACGGTGTCGAAGATGACCCGTGCCCGCGGCGCGTGGCGGCGGACAAAGCTCTGGTACTGGATCGCGACCGGGTGGCGACACAGGATCGCAGCGTGCAGGTCCGCGCCATTCGCTGCGATCCACGCAGGGATACTCGCCTCCCATGGCTTTGCTACGACCTCGATCCCAAAGCCACCCAGGAGCGTGATCTCACGCTCGGAGGCGTGGCCGTCATCAGGCGCGAACACGACGTGCCAACCTTCGGCGACCAGCAAGCGCATCATGGCGATCAGTCGGACCGATCCGGAATCGCGCGACGCATCGGGCGTGCTCGTATCCACGACCAGGACGGTGCCGCGCCGGCGCTGGCGGTCGATGACCGCGAGCGGGGTACTGGAGGACGGCTGGACGGCGAGTACGTCGCGCCATTTTTCAGCCAGCGTGTGTAGGTTGATTGCCTGGAAACGCTTCATGCCAGCGTCGGGCGCCGCCACGGAACTGATGCCTTCGGCGTGAACGACGACACTATCGGGCACGTAGCGCACGGCCAGGCCGCGCGCCCTGACAGCAAACGCGAGGTCGGTATCTTCGTAGTAACCGGGCGCAAACCGAAGGTCAAAACCACCGACTTCCGCGAACAGGGATGCAGGTATGGCAAGTGAGGCACCCGACACGTAGTCGACCGCGCGGGCATAGCGATAGGCCGGATTGCGGCGTGACTCGAAACGCCCGATGTTCCACGCGGAGGCATCGGCAAACACCCATGCCCCGGCTTCCTGCAGGCGGCCATCGGGATAGACGAGCTGGCTCCCTGCGATGCCGGTGCCCGGGAAGATATCGAAGGCACGGACAAGCGCATCCGCCCAGCCGCGGGTCACCTGCGTATCGTTGTTCAGGAAGATCAGCATGGCGCCGCGGGCGCCCTTGGCACCCGCGTTGCACGATCCGACAAAGCCCATGTTGGACTCATTCCGGATCAGGCGCAGCCCGGCAACATGGCGCAGTACGGAGAACGACTGATCCGGCGACGCGTCATCGACCACGATGACCTCGAACGGCATCCCGGGCGGCCGCATCGCGATGGATTGCAGGCAGGCGAGCGTGTATTCGATCTTCCCGTACACCGGGATGATGATGGACACCTCGGGTTGCTTCGACGTGGGAAGCACGAGTTCGCCGAAGACTTTCCCGATGGGGAGCAGCTCGAGGCTGTCATCCTCGGCAGGCCGACGTGACCACCCCTGCGAAATCCGCGCGAGCGTCCCACGCCACCCACGCAAGGCAAGACTGGTGCGCATGCGTTGCGCAAGGGAGCGAAGACGCCGGTAACGCCAGGAAAAGTGGTTCGACACAGCGGGTCTACGATCCCTCAGAGGTTCTGGTAGTTCGGCCCAGACCCACCCTCGGGCGTGACCCAGGTAATGATCTGATACGGATCTTTAATATCGCAGGTCTTGCAATGCACGCAGTTCGCGGCATTGATCTGCAGCCGCCGCCCGCCGTCATCCTCGACCATCTCATACACCCCCGCCGGGCAGAACCGCTGGCACGGATTCCCGTACTCGGTGGTGCAACGGTCCACGCAGATAGACGTATCAGCCACCTTCAGGTGAACCGGCTGGTCTTCATCATGCTCCGTAGCGGCGAAATACACCGACGCCAGGCGGTCACGTGGTGCAAGCGTGCGCTCCACGTAATCATTCTTCGGCGCCTCGTACTGGCCAAGCTTGTCCAGCGACGACCAGTCAGCGTGGTTCTTCAGCGTCCACGGCGACTTGCCGCCGGTGACGGTCTCCCATGCGGCGTTGATCAGACCGCGCCACAGGCCTTTGTTGAAGCCCGGGCGGATGTTGCGCACGGACTTCAGCTCGGCGACGACCGCCGAGCCGCGTAGCTTCGCGTCCCAGCCGACCGGGTTGAGCTGCGTGGCGACCAGGTGCTCGGCGGCGAGCATGCCCGAGGCGATAGCCTGGTGCGTGCCCTTGATCTTCGGCACGTTCACGAGGCCGGCGGAATCGCCGATGAGGATCGCGCCAGGCATTTCCACCTTCGGCAGCGACTGGAAGCCGCCCTCGATGATGGCGCGGGCACCGGCCGAGACGATGTTGCCGCCTTCGAGCAGGCCCTTCACGTTCGGGTGGTGCTTGAATTGCTGGAACGCCTCGAACGGCGAGAAGTTCGGATCCGGGTAATCGAGGCCGACGACGAAGCCGACGGCGACGCGGTCGTTATCCAGGTGGTACAGGAAGCTGCCGCCGTAGGTGTCGTTCGCCAGAGGCCAGCCGGTGGTGTGGACCACCTTTCCCGGTTCGCCGCGGCCGGCAGGGAGCTGCCACAGTTCCTTGATGCCGATGCCGTAGGTCTGCGGGTCGCTTTCCGCATCCAGGTCGAACGTCTTGATCAGTGCCTTGCTGATGTGGCCGCGGCAGCCCTCGGCGAGCACGGTCACCTTCGCGCGGATGTCGATGCCTTCGGTGTAGCCCGGCTTGTGGGCGCCATCGCGCGCGATGCCCATGTCGCCGATACGCACGCCATTCACGGCGCCGCTTTCGTCGAACAGGGCCTCGGCGGCGGCATAACCCGGGAACACGTCGACACCCAGCGCCTCGGCCTGTGGTGCCAGCCAGGCGCACAGGGCGCCCAGGCTGACGATCACGTTGCCATGGTTGTTCATCTGCGGTGGGGCCAGCGGGGCCTTGATGCCCGACTGGTGATCCTTCAGCCACCAGAATTCGTCCTTCGTCACCGGCACGCATACCGGCGGCGGTGCCTTGCGCCAATCCGGCAGCAGGCGATCCAGCGGGGCGGTCTCGATGACGGCGCCCGAGAGGATCTGTGCACCGATGGTCGAGGCCTTCTCGATCACGCAGACCGAGATCTCCGGATTGAGCTGTTTCGTACGCATCGCGAACGCGAGGCCGGCGGGGCCGGCCCCGACGACGACGAGATCGTATTCCATGGTTTCGCGTTCGCTCATCGCTGGCTCTCGAATCTGGCTGGCTGGATCAATCAGGTATTGTCCCGTTTCCCCCCAACCCGGGCAAATCGCCGTTTGAAACGGACCCCGGCGGGGTTGCAAGACATTCACATGGGAGGTTTATAGTCGTCTCCACGCGCCAGGAGATTCCATGAATACGATGTTGCCTGTCTCCGCCACGGACATGCGCCGGGCCACCCTTTTGCAGATCATGCACTGGCTGGCGATCGGCCGGGCACAACCGCAGGCCCTTTCAGATGTGTACCAGGACGCGATCGAGCGGCTTAACCCGGTCCTGAACGCCTATACCGACGTGAGCGTGTCGCTCATCCAGGAGCAGGCCCTGGCGGCCGACCGTCGCCGCCGCGACGGCGTGATGGGCCGCCTCGACGGCCTGCCCATCGCCATCAAGGACAACTTCGACGTCGCCGGCGTGCCCACGAAGGCGGGTATGCGGCGGCGCACCGTGGTGCCGGGCCAGGATGCCCACGCGATTGCCCGCTTGCGTGCCTCCGGCGCGGTGCTGCTGGGCAAGACCAACATGGATGAAGGCGCGTTGGGCCTGACCACCAACAATCCTTTTCATGGCGCAACGCACAATCCGCATCGCCTCGGCTACACCGCCGGTGGTTCGTCGGGTGGCGCTGCCGCCGCCGTCGCCGCTGGCATGGCTGTGGCTGCCATCGGGTCCGACACGCTCGGCTCGGTCCGCGTTCCGGCCAGTTATTGTGGCGTGGACGCGCTGAAACCGACCCATGGTGAGATTTCCGCCCGGGGTTTAGTGCCCGCGGCGCGAAGGCTCGACGCCGTGGGCCTGCTGACGCGCGGCGTGGATGACCTGACCGTGCTGCTGCAGACGCTGGCCGGTTACGACGCCGACGATGCCCGCTCGCGTCGCCGCCGCGTCGCGTTCCAGCCGCCCGACTGGGAGCCGGGCAACCTGCGCACCGGTTTCCTGCCGGACCTCGCCGCCGTGGGCGTCGAAAGCGACGTCATCGATGTATTCAACAACGCGCTTTCCCAGCTCAAGGGCGAACTGGGCGAGCGCCGTGCGGTGGATTTCTCCGACTGGGATTTCGCCCGCACCCGTCGCGCCGGCCTCCTGCTCATGGAAGCGGAGATGCTCAACACCTTTGCCGAGGAACTGGCCGACGAGGCGTACCCGGTATCGCCGGCCTTCCGCCAGATGGTGGATTTCGCGGCGAAGAAGTCGGCGGCGGATTATGTCGCCGCCGATCTCGTGCTGGATGCCGCCACGCTGAAGATGCGCCGCCTGTTTGCCCAGGTCGATGTGCTGGTCATGCCCACCACTTCGCAGGGTGCGTTCCCGCTCGACCAGCCGGCACCGGCATCGCAGGCCGACCTCTGCAGCTTCGCCAGCCTGGCGGGTTGCCCGGCGGTGAGCATCCCGATGGGGACACTGCCGAACGGGATGCCCATCGGCATGCAGCTCGTGGGCGCGCGCGGTTCGGATCTGCGGCTGCTGGAGCTTGCGGCGGTCTGCGCATCGTCGCTCGATGCCGAGCCGGCGTATCCGGTAGAGCCGAAACCCGCCTGACCTCGTAGGAGCCCACCCTGTGGGCGACGCCGTTCGCGAAAGAGTCAGGGGTCCTGTGGCCTCTCGCGAAAGATGTCGCCCACAGGGTGGGCTCCTACGGCGTCGGGGCTGACTGGTAGGTCCAGCTCACGACATCGCGGGAGAGCTTGTCCATCGCCCGCCCGAACGCCTGCACCACTTGCGGTACTTCCTTCCCATCCACCGGCTCACGCACCTCGAAGCGCTGGCTGGCGACGATCTGGTGGCGGCGGGAGTTGGCGAGTATGGCGTCGAAGCGGATCACTACTTCCGGGGTGCCGTTGGCGTAATCAGTCTGGAACGACGCGAGCGTTCCGCCCAGCTCGTAATCCGCGGCAAGGTTGCTGTCATCCGTGCTGAGCGCGGTGACGCGGCCACTGTCGCGGAACGCGTCGGCCAGGCGGTCACGGAAGATGTGCGGCGCACTGTCGTTCCAGCGCGCGGCCGCGTACACCGTGATGGTGTTGCTCGCCGGCACCACCGCGATGCGCGAGTTATCGATGGAGCGCGGCGCGTTCGGCGTGGCGATGCGCAGCGCCCAGGGCACGGGCGTTGTCGCCATGGGCCGGCCGCCGGGCGCGGCGGGCAGCGTATAGACGCTCGGCTGTTCGGCGTTGGGCAGGATGGAGCAGCCCGCCACGGCGGCGAGCACGAAGGGAAGGGCGAACCGTAGGCGGCTCATGGGGTGAACTCCTTGGTCTTCTCGCGTCCGAACAGGTAGCCGCTCGGGTTTTCATCCAGGCGCCGGGTGATCGAGCGCAGCGAGCCCAGTGTGTCGCGCAGTTCGCGCAGCGCGGGCGCGAGGTCGCCAAGGCTGGCGGCGCCACCGTTGAGGGCATCGCTGTTGTCGTTGATGAGCCGGTCGATCGAGGCCATGGAATGCTCGAGGGAGGCCATGGCGCGCTGCGCGCTCTCCAGCGTCGCCTTGCCCTGTCCCTGCACCAGCCCATTGGCGTTCTGCACCAGGCTCTTGCTCTCCGCGAGCGTCTCGTTCGCCTGTTTCGTGGCGAGATCGAGCTGCTTGATCAGGGAGCGGATGTCTTCACGCTCATCGGCGATGACGCCGGTCGTCTTATCCAGGTGATCCAGCGTGCGTTCGATCCGGTGCACGTTCTCGGGTGATAGCAACTCGCTGGCGTGGGCCGCCGCCTGGTTGATGTTGGTGATGAGGTCTTCGCTATTGGAGAGCAGCTTGGCGAGCTGGGATGTGTCCGCATTGATGATGGGCACCTCGCCATCGTGGCCGACGAGCAACTGGCTGCCGGGCGAGCCACCCGTGAGCTGGATGATCGCGGTGCCGGTCACGCCGGTCAGCGCGAGCTTCGCGTGCGTGTCCTTGCGCAGCGGCGTATCGCCGTTCACCCGGATCCGGGCGAGCACGCGGCGCGGGTCGTTCGGGTCCAGCCTCAACTGGGTCACATCGCCCAGCCGGATGCCGTTGTACTGGACCGCCGAGCCGCGCGACAGGCCGGTGACTGCTTCGTTGAACACCACGTCGTAGTAGTTCCACTCCTGGTCGGAGTGCGCCTTGGCCAGCCAGACCCCGAAGAGCAGGCCGCCAACGACGACGATCACGGTGAACAGGCCGATAAGAATATGGTGCGCTCGGGTTTCCATGCTTCAGTCCTTGCCTTGGCTGGCGGCGCAGGTCGCCGCGCGGCCGCGCGGTCCGTTGAAGTACGCCTGCACCCAGGGATCATCGGTGCGGGCGACTTCGCTAATCGGGCCCACGGCCAGGACGCGGCGCTGGGAAAGCACGGCCACGCGGTCGCAGGTGGAATACAACGTGTCCAGGTCGTGCGTCACGAGGAAGACGGTGAGCCCCAGCGCATCGCGCAGGGTGACGATGAGGCTGTCGAACGCGGCGGCGCTGATCGGGTCGAGGCCGGCGGTCGGCTCGTCGAGGAACAAAATCTCGGGATCCAGCGCGAGCGCGCGGGCGAGGGCGGCGCGCTTGATCATGCCGCCGGAAAGCTCCGAGGGCCATTTGCGCCCGGCTTCCACCGGCAGGCCGGAGAGCGCGAGCTTCACGCCGGCGAGGCGGGTGGCATCGATGCGGTCGAGCTTCGCGTGTTCCACCAGTGGCAGGGCGACGTTCTCGGCCACGGTCAGCGAGGAGAACAGGGCGCCGCTCTGGAACAGGACGCCGAAGCGCCGCTCCACCAGCGAGCGACGGTCCTCCGGTAGCGAGAGCAGGTTCTCGCCGAAGACGCGGACCTCGCCGGCCACCGGGCGCACCAGGCCGATGATGGTTCGCAGCAGCACCGACTTGCCGGTGCCGGAGCCGCCGACGATGCCGATGATCTCGCCGCGGCGCACGTCGAGGTCGAGGTTCTCGTGCACGGTCTGCGTGCCGAACCGGTTGGTGAGTCCGCGTACTTCAATGACGGTATCGTCGCTCACCAACCCATCTCCATATAGAAGAGGGCGGCGACCGCATCGAGCAGGATCACCACGAAGATGGATTGCACCACGGCCGAGGTGGTGTGCTCGCCGACCGACTGAGCGCTGCCCGAGACCTTGAACCCTTCCATGCAGCCGATCACCGCGATCATGAAGGCGAACACCGGCGCCTTGGCGATGCCGACAAGGAACTGCCGGAGCTGCATGTCCTCCTGGAACATGTTGAGGAACATGGAGGGCGACATCTTTAATGTGGCGATGCAGACCACGCCGCCGCCGACGATGCCGGCGATCATGGGGATAAAGGTCAGCAGCGGCAGGGCGATCAGCAGGGCAAGGACGCGCGGAAGCACCAGCAGCTCCACCGGGTCGAGACCGAGGGTGCGGATCGCGTCGATCTCCTCGCGGGCCTTCATGGAACCGATCTGTGCCGTGAAGGCGCTTGCGGTGCGCCCGGCGAGCAGGATGGCGGTGAGGAGCACGCCGAACTCGCGCAGGAACGCGAAGCCGACGAGATCCACCGTGAAGACGCTCGCCCCGTAGGCAGCGAGTGCGGTTGAACCGAGGAAGGCGACCACCGCGCCCACCATGAAGGAGAGCAGGGCGAGGATCGGGACGGCGTCCAGGCCGGTCTGCTCCAGGTGGGAAATGAGCGAGGTGGCCCGCCAGCGTCGGGGGCGCCAGCCCGAGCTCGCGAATCCCTGCAGCGTGATGCCGATGAAGGCGAGCAGCTTGAGCGTCTGCTTCCAGAACGATTCGACCCCCCGACCGATACGCTCGAGCAGGACCACGAAGCCGGCATCGCGCTTGCGCGGCACGCCCTTGCAGTACGTGTCGATCGCGTCGCCGACGGTCTTCAGCAGTGCCCGGCGTGCGGCGGGGAGGGCTTCGTCCTGGGCCAGGGCCTGGGTGCGCCGGCTGCCCAGCAGCTCGGCGATGACGAACGCGCCGGAGGTGTCCATGGCATGGACGTCGTGCAGGTCCACGGCGACCTCGCTGCCGATCGACCCGGCCATTTCGTTGGCCCGCTGCTGCAGCGCCTCGTAATAAGGCAGGGTCCAGTCCCCCCGGAGCACGAGCCGATCGCCGCCGGTATCGCGGGTAAGGATGACCGTGCCTGGCAGGGTGGGAGTGGCCATGGGTCGGAAGGCTAGCAGGAAGATGTTGCGGCGCGCTTGGACTTGGCGCTCGCTGCCGGGATAATAACTGGCTAGCCCCAAGCCCTATCCCCCTGAAGGTAAGACCATGACCGACAAGACCGAACTCAACGCCACCCACCGCGAGCTCGGCGCCCGCATGGTCGATTTCGGTGGCTGGGACATGCCCATCGCCTACGGCTCGCAGATCGAGGAGCACCACGCCGTCCGCAAGGACGCCGGCATGTTCGACGTCTCGCACATGACCGTGGTGGACCTGACCGGCCCGAACACCCGCGACTTCCTGCGCAAGCTGGTCGCCAACAACGTGGACAAGCTGGCGAAGTCGGGCAAGGCGCTCTACACGTGCATGCTCGACGAGAACGGCGGCGTCATCGACGACCTGATCGTCTATTTCCTGCGCGAGGATTTCTTCCGCCTGGTGGTGAACGCCGCTACCCGCGTGAAGGACCTGGCGTGGATCGAAAAGCAGGCGGCTGCCTTTGGCGTCAGCGTCCGCGAGCGCCCCGAGTTCGGCATGATCGCCGTGCAGGGCCCGAATGCGCGCGAGAAGCTGATCGGCCTCCTGCCGGCCGACGTGCAGGAAAAGGCTCGCAAGCTCGGCAAGTGTGCCGCGCTCGAAACCGAGGGTCCGGATGGCATGCCGCTGTTCCTCGCCCGCACCGGCTATACCGGTGAAGACGGCTTCGAGGTCGTCGTGCCGAACACCCGCGTCGTGGAGCTGTGGAAGCACCTGCATGCCGCGGGTGTCGCCCCGGCCGGCCTGGGTGCGCGCGATACCCGGCGCCTCGAAGCCGGCATGAACCTCTACGGCCAGGACATGGACGAGACGGTGTCGCCGTGGGAAGCCGCGCTGGCCTGGACCATTTCGCTGGACGAGGGCCGTGACTTCATCGGCCGCGCCGCGCTGGAGCAGCACAAGGCCGATGGCGTGAAGCGCGTCATGGTCGGCCTGGTCATGGACGACAAGGGCGTGCTCCGCCACGGTCAGAAAGTTCTCACTGCCAACGGCGAGGGCGAGATCCTCTCCGGCGGCTTCGCCCCCACGCTCGGCAAGTCCATTGCCTTTGCCCGCATCCCTGCAGGCGAGCCGGGTGATGTCCGCGTCGACATCCGTGGCAAGGAAGTGCCGGTCCGCGTGGTGAAGTTCCCGTTCGTGCGCGATGGCCAGCCGATGCCGGGTATCGTCGGTTAATCGACCGCCAGGTAGCGACACCGGACGAGGGCGGCCAGGGCCGCCCTCGTCGTTTCCTCAGCCGACGATGTACGGCTCGATCGTGACGGTGGCGTTGTTGGCCGCGCCCACCTTGTTGGTGTACGTCTTGCCACGCTCGATCAGGTAGATCGAATCAACGTAATCCGGATCGTTCTTGAACCAGGTGGGATCCATGGCGGTGAGGATGGCCTTGCCGACCTCACTGACCGCCGCGTACGGCGCGGTCGCGGGATTGAGCTTCAAGCCCAGGTTCACCGCCTCGACCAGGCCGACGGCGAGCTTCTGGAAATCCGTGTCCCCATCCTTGTCGAACATCTGCAGGTTGACGTAGGGCGCACCGCATTCCGCCCAGTTCACTAGCGGCATGTCGGGGTGGTAGTCGACCTTTTCCTTGGCTAGCCACAGCATGGGTTCGGCCTTCACAAATGCCTTGCCTTCGGTCGTAAAGCCGGAGGTGATCGCGAAGATTTCGGCGTCGCCCTTGAACCAGTTCTCCTTGTTGTCCTCGAGGCGGATCTTGCGCAGCATGCTGAGTTCCTGCTGTGCATGGTCAACGGCACCGAAAGCCTGGATGCGCGGGCGCGGCATGGGAAAAAGCCCGGCCCTGGCGAATACATCGTTCATCGCGGAAACGCCTGCCTGAAGGGTTGTCGCGCGGTCGGGTGTCTGGGAGGTTTTCATGGGAATGTCCTTGTGGGAGAAATCCGGCGCCAGCCTTGGTGCCGGTCCTGCATACGCTACGTGGCGCCCGCGGTGCCGGATGTCGGCGCCGGCCGCCACTTGCATCCGTTTGCCGCCGATAGCGCTAAGGCGTCGCCTGTCACGGAAGACAGGGTTTCGCGCCGCGCGCGGACCGGTACAATCACCGGGTAACCACCGCCCACTCCCTTACGAGGCCTACCCCATGAGCAACGAAATCCCAGGCGACCTGCATTTCCTCAAGTCCCACGAGTGGGTGCGCATCAACGATGACGGCACCGCCACGGTCGGCATTTCCGACCACGCGCAAGGCGCGCTGGGCGATCTGGTGTACGTCGAGTTGCCGGAAGTGGGTAGCACCGTCGAGGCAGGCGAAGGCAAGGGTGTCGCCGTCGTCGAATCGGTGAAGGCCGCGTCCGATATTTATTCCCCCCTCTCGGGTGAAGTCGTGGCGGTGAACGAGGCGCTCTCGGATGCTCCCGAAACGATCAACTCGGAACCCTACGAGGGTGGCTGGATCTTCAAGATCAAGTACAGCGACCGGAAGGAAGTCGACGAACTTTTGACGCCCGACGCATACGCCGAACTGATCGAAAACGAAGACCACTGACGGTCGCTCGGATCGCTTCAACCTGGTGCCGGTCGTCCTCGACCGGCATTTTTTTGTCCGCGGCACCCCTTTTGGGAAATTTTTTTTTCGCCGCCAGTCGAGTTCCGTTCATCCCCAAAACCACCCCCGGCGGGCCACCGCGCGACACCGCGCGCGACCATGCGGGCGCGCTCTCGCGACCGATACGCGAAACGCAGAACGGTTCACGAAATGCCTTTATTTAAGATGTTTTGTTAATAACGCGAATCGCGAATATGCAATCGCGAGCAAACGAAAAATCGAATCGGAGAGGTCGATAATCCTTCCCGCGGTTATGTCCCGGCGACCTCCGGGCCCGCGCGATGTATCCGCAACGTCTTCAATTTAGAGCCAAAATTTATTGACAGCGGATTTGTTCAGGAATAGCTTTTGCGTCAATTGACGGGGAACCCGGAAATGGAAACACCAGAATTCATCCGGCCGTATGTGGAGCACGGTTCGAAAGCGGGAGCGGTACGCAAGATCACGGTATCGATTCCGCTGCACATCCTCCGCCTGCTATCCGATGAAAGAACCCGCCGACAGGTGAACAATTTAAGGCACGCGACGAACAGCGATCTGCTGGTTGAAGCGTTCCTACATGCTTTTACTGGGCAACCACTGCCAACTGATGAGGAGCTGAGACGAACCATGGCCACTGCCAAGAAAGCCACTGCCAAGAAGTCGGCCGCCAAGAAGGCGACCAAGAAGTCCACCGTGAAGCGCACGGCTGCCCGCAAGGCACCGGCGAAGAAGACTGCCGCCCGCAAGGCCGCAGTGAAGAAGACCGCCCGCAAGGCTGCGGTCAAGAAGACCGCCCGCAAGTCGGCGGTGAAGAAGGCTTCGACCCGTAAGGTCGCTGCCAAGAAGGCCGTCAAGAAGGCCGTCCGCAAGGCTGCGCCGAAGAAGGCTGCAGTCAAGAAGACCGCCCGCAAGGCTGCCGTCAAGAAGACTGCCCGTAAGGCTGCACCGCGTAAGGCTGCCAGCAAGAAGGTCGCCGCTGCCAAGGTCGTTCGCGCGACCAAGGCTGCCAAGGCCCCCAAGGCTGTGAAGGCCCCGCGCGCTCCGAAGGCCCCCAAGGTCTAAGCAAGCAAGCGTCACCTTCTAATAAGAAAGCTGTTTGCGAATTAGCTCCCCGCGGTGCCCAGCGCGGGGAGCCACTTCGAAACTTGACCCCGGCCTGGCCGGGGTTATTCATTTAAGGGGCCTGGTTCGCGTCCCGGAAAAGCTCCTAGGCCCGCAGGCTGGATTCACGCGCTCATTACGGTTACCTTTCAGGCCACGCGCTGCGTGGGACGGGGGGTCCCGCGCGTCAAGCCATCAGGGGGCGCGCGTTCATTCCGGAGTCCTGTCCCGCCGCCATGGATACCCGTCATCGAATCCCGGTGCGCCACCGCATGCGCGGTGCCGTCAATCCCGTCACGCTCGCCGTCCTCGCCATTGTGGTGGTGCTGGGCGTGGCCGCTTACTTCCTCATTATCAAGCCGTACCACGACGCCAACGTCGACCTGACCCAGCAGAACGCCGCCACGGCGCCGAAGCCGGGTGCGGTCCGCGAGGCGCCGCCGGCCAACGTCGACGCGCTGAGCGTGGACCAGCTTCTCGCCGAAGCGCGCACTGCCATGAACGACCAGCGCCTGGTGGCGCCGGCTGGCAATAACGCGTTCGAGTTCTATATGAAGGTGCTGCAGAAGCAGCCCGGCAACGCCGTCGCGGCGGATGCGCTGCGCGAGACGTTCTCGTACGGCGCGGCCGCCACCGAACAGACGATCAACGCGCGCGACTTCAACGAGGCCCAGCGCGAAATCGACCTGCTGGCCAAGGCGGATCCGGCGAACTACACGCTGACCATCCTTCGCTCCAAGCTGGATGCCCAGCGCAAGACGCTCGATCGCGAACAGCAGCAGGCCCAGGATGCGCAGAAGGCGCAGCTGGCCCAACAGAACGCGGCAGCGGCTGCGAAGCTGCAGGCCGAGCAGCAGGCCGCAACCGCGGCAGCCGCCGAAGCCCAGCGCCAGCAGGCGGCGCGTGAGCAGGCCGCGCGCGTGGCGCAGCAGCAACCGGCTGCACCGGCGCCGGTGACCCGCCCGGCCGCTCCGGCACGTGCGGAAGGCGAAGCGATCACCGACGCCGTCCTGGTCCGCCAGGTGAACCCGCGTTACCCGACGGCAGCGATGCGCGCCAACCAGGAAGGCTGGGTGGACGTGGAGCTGACGGTGGGCGCGGATGGCGTGGTGAGCAATGTGAATGTCGTCGACGCCCAGCCGAAGCGCATCTTCGACCGCTCCGCGATCGATGCGGTGAGCAAGTGGGAATTCAAGCCAGCCATGCGCAATGGCGAGCCCATGACGGTCACCCTCCGCCGACGGTTGCAGTTCAACCTCGGTCGCTGAACGAACAAGGCCCCTCACGGGGCCTTTTCTTTTCCACCTGATGACCTTGTGGGAGCGCGCTTGCGCGCGGTGGGTGCTCGCGGCAAGTACCATAGCGCGCAAAACCCCTCCCACAACCGTGTGGGGGGGCATCACTTCTTTTTGTTAGGGGC
>NZ_JBQCFT010000006.1:0-5203 GCF_051958795.1 Luteibacter sp.
GTGGGGGGGGGGGCGGGGGGGGCGGGGGGGCCCGCCCCCCCCCCCCCCCCCCCCCCCCCCCCCGCACCCACAAGGCCGGCTGAGGGGCCGGCTTAGGGGCTGGCTTAGTGCCCGCCGTGGGCAGCTGGCTTCGGCTGTACCGCTTCGAACATGCTGCGGGCCAGTTCCTGCTCACCGTAGATCACATCGCTGGCGCCCAGGCCTGCAAGATGACTGACACAATCCGGCGAGTGCGCGCGGGCGACGATCGGCAGGTCGGGACGCAGGGCCCGGGCGGCGCGTACCACCTGGCCACCCTCGAACGGATCCGGCACGGCGACGATCAGGGCCCGCGCACCGGCGAGGTTGGCCTCGGCCAGCACCGGCGGCGCCGCGGCGTTACCGATGACGACCTCCGCACCGCCCTGCTCGCGCAAGTCGCGCACCGTGTCCTCATCGGTTTCGATCACGAGGATGGGTGCGCCCGCGGCCTGCAGCTCGGCGAAGACGCGGCGGCCGACGCGACCGAAGCCCACGAGCACGGTGTGACCGCGCATTTCGGGATGCTCATCGGGCGCATCCGCGTCGTGCTTCGCGACCCAGCGGTCCAGCGCGACGAAGAGCAGCGGGTTCACGAGGATCGAGACGATGGCGGCGGCCAGCAGGATGTCGCGGGCTTCCTCGCTGAGCAGGCCCAGCGACACCCCGAGGCCGGCGAGGATGAAGGAGAACTCACCGATCTGCGCCAGGCTCGTCGCGATGGTGAGTGCCGTCTTCGTGGGGCGACCGAACAGGCGCACGATGAAGAAGGCGGCGGCGGACTTGCCGATGATGATGATCAGGCACGCGGCGATCACCAGCCACGGCTGCTGCACCAGGATGCTGGGGTTGAAGAGCATGCCGATCGATACGAAGAACAGCACGGCGAACGCGTCGCGCAACGGCAGCGTTTCCTCCGCCGCCTGCTGCGAGAGCTTCGATTCACCCATCATCATGCCGGCGAAGAACGCGCCGAGTTCGAACGACACATCGAACAGATGCGCGGCACCGAACGCGACGCCGAGCGCGATGGCAAGCACCGCCAGGCGGAACAGTTCGCGCGATCCGGTACCGGAGACGGCCTGCAGCATCCACGGGATGGCGCGCTTGCCGATGACAAGCATCACCGCCACGAACAGCACCACCTTGCCGATGGTGATGGCGACGGTCTGCACCAGCTCACCCATGGACGGCGTGGCGGCGCCTTTGCCATCGCCAAGGAAGCCCGCCAGTGCCGGCAGCAGCACCAGCGCCAGCACCATGGCGAGGTCTTCGACGATCAGCCAGCCGACGGCGATGCGCCCGCGGTCACTATCGAGCAGGCGGCGCTCTTCCATGGCGCGGAGCAGGACGACGGTGCTCGCCACCGACAAGGCGAGGCCAAACACGAAACCCTGCGCCATCGGCCAGCCCAGTGCCCAGCCGAGCAACATGCCCAGGCCGGTCGCGACACCCATCTGCACCGCGGCGCCGGGGATGGAGATGCCTTTGACGGCGAGCAGGTCTTTCAACGAGAAATGCAGGCCCACGCCGAACATGAGCAGGATGACGCCGAGGTCCGCGAGTTCCTGTGCGATGTGCGCGTCGGCGACATAGCCCGGCGTAAACGGCCCCGCGACCACGCCAGCGACGAGGTAGCCCGCGATGACCGGCAGGCGGATGCGATTGGCGATGGCGCCGAAGATGAAGGCCAGGACGAGGCCACCGACAATGGTGGCAATGAGTGGCGTGGCGTCGTGCATGGGCGGCTCCCTGAGTCGTCGTTGGCCGCGGCGGCGTGCCACGGCATGCACCCTCGTCTCGTCACGTCGTCGAACGTATCGATGTGGGGTAAGCCCCTAAGGATTGGGGACAGCCCCCTCTCGATGCAAGCGCGTCGTCGCGATTTTCTTCAACGCTGGCACGGGTTTGAGAATACTCTCAAACCCGGTCAGGAGGCAGCGGTAAGCACCGCGAGGAAATCCTTGCCGTAGCGCTTGAGCTTGCTCTCGCCAACGCCGCTGATGGCCGAGAGCTCTTCCTCGTCCTGGGGAAGCGCGCGCAGCATGGCCAGCAGGGTCGCGTCGTGGAAGATGACGTAGGCCGGCACGCCATGCGCTTTCGCCAGTTCCGCGCGCACGCGGCGCAGGTCGTTCCACAGCGGCTCCTCGGTGACCTCGATACCGAGCGCGCTCCCCACCGCCGGCGCCGCGCCCTTCGAACGCCGGCCCTTCGACGGGCGGGCATCCTCGCGCAGCTCGACCTTGCGGGCGCCCTTCAGCACCGGGCCGCTCAGCGTGGAAAGCCGGAGGGTGCCGTAACCTTCGGGGTCGGCCTCGATCAGGCCTGCGGCCAGCAGCTGGCGGAACACCGAGCGCCACTGCGTGGCATCCATGTCGGCGCCGACGCCGAAGACGCTGAGCTTGTCGTGGCCGAGGTCACGCACACGCTCGCCCGCTTCGCCGCGCAGGATCTCGATGAGGTGGCCCGCGCCGTAACGCTGGCCGCTGCGGTAGATCGCGGACATCGCCTTTTGCGCGGCGAGCGTGGCGTCCCACGTTTTCGGCGGAACCAGGCAGTTGTCACAGTTGCCGCAATGGCCCGAGTGCGCTTCGGCGAAGGCCTCCAGAAGCAGCTGGCGGCGGCAACGCGTGGCCTCCGCGTAGCCGAGCAGGTTGTCGAGCTTCAACCGCTCGATGCGCTTGCGATCGTCGCCGGATTCCGACTGCGCGATCATCTGGCTCATCGTGACCACGTCGCCCAGGCCATAGACCATCCAGGCTTCCGCCGGCAGGCCATCGCGGCCGGCACGGCCGGTCTCCTGGTAATAACCTTCCATGCTGCGTGGCAGATCGAGATGGGCGACGAAACGCACGTCGGGCTTGTCGATACCCATGCCGAACGCGACGGTGGCGACCATGACGATGCCATCCTCGCGCAGGAACCGCTGCTGGTGGCGCTGGCGTGTTTCCTGGTCGAGGCCCGCATGGTACGGCAGCGCATCGACACCCGCCTCGGCGAGCCACGCCGCGGTTTCATCGACCTTGCGCCGGCTCAGGCAGTACACGATGCCCGCGTCGCCGCGGTGTGCATCGAGCAGGTCGAGCAACTGGCGCCGGGCATTCTGGCGTGGCGCCACGCGGTAGCGGATGTTCGGGCGGTCGAAGCTGGAAACGAAGCGGCGCGCCTCGCCCAGGCGCAGGCGCTCAACGATTTCCTCGCGTGTACGCTCATCGGCAGTGGCGGTAAGCGCGATGCGCGGCACCTCCGGGAAGCGTTCGTGCAGGAGCGTGAGCTCGCGATATTCCGGTCGGAAATCATGACCCCATTGCGATACGCAATGCGCTTCGTCGATCGCGAACAGGGCGATGGGGATGCGATCGAGCAGCGCAAGGAAGCGTGGGCTCAGCAAGCGCTCGGGCGCCACGTACAACATGTCGATGTCGCCCGCCAGCAGCTGGTCTTCCACTTCGCGCTGGGTGAGGGAATCGAGGCTGGAGTTGAGGTAACGCGCCTTGACGCCGGCCTCCAGCAGCGCATCCACCTGGTCCTGCATGAGCGCGATGAGTGGCGAGACGACGATACCCGTGCCGTAACGCATGAGCGCGGGAATCTGGTAGCACAGCGATTTGCCGCCGCCGGTCGGCATGAGCACGAGCGCATCGCCGCCGCCCGCAACCTCCTCGACGATGGCCTGCTGCTGGCCGCGGAATGCGGGATAACCAAAAACGGAATGAAGGATGTCGGAGGCGGAGGACTGCATGCGCCCATGCTAACAAACCGCACCCCCGGGCCTGAACGGCGAAGCACCCGAATCAGCGTAGGCCTACACCGCATTCAGCCGACAGCGCTTGTCCCGTCGATCGCCACGGGAGCGTAATGGACACGGGCCCAGCGCCCGCCAGCCGCCGGCTTTTTCCGGCGCATCCAAGGGGGTATCCACCATGCGCAACGTCTTCCTTTTCCTGCCCGTGCTCGCCCTCGCCGCCCTGCCCGCGTGGGCGGATGGTGGTGGGGTCGTCAGTTTTTCCGGCGCCATCCGGGAGCCCACCTGCGCGGTCACCGCCAATGCACCAGCATGCGGGAGCGCCCAGGCATCGGCGGCGCAACCGGCCGCCGGCCATCCGCTCGCCCGCGTGCCGCTGTTTGCCTACGCGCTTTCCCGCGATCCCGCCATCCGCTGGCGGGTCATCGAGGTGGTTTACCGCTAGCCGCCGGGGAAGCCCCAGATGGCGCGGTCCAGATCGTGGTCGAGGCCGAAGGCGCTCATCGGCACCCGGCCGTCCTTCACCGTGACGCCCTCGGCTTTCAGCCGCCGGCACTGCTCTCGGTAGCCCTGGGTGCCGGCGGGGATGCCGATGCGCCCATCGGCCCGGAGGACCCGGTGCCAGGGCAGGTCGAGCCGATCCGGCGCGTCACCCAGCACCCGGCCGATCAAGCGCGCCCGCCCGGGGTAGCCGGCACGCGCCGCGATGGCCCCATAACTGGCCACCCGCCCGCGCGGGATCGCGGCAACGGCCGCGATGATGCGTTGTGCCCGCAGGGCGCGGGCTTCGTCGTCGTCGAGTTCTTCTTCAGCCATGGGTCGGTTCGTGCATGCCAACGAAACACGACGAGCGTACCATCGGGGGTCCACGATCGAGCCCAGGGCAAGGCCATGCGTCACTTCGAAGCGATCCGTTCGCATGTGGGCGGTATCCACAAGCTGCGGCAGAACGAGCCGTACCTGATCAGCTTCGACCTGGAGCTGCCGGATGGCCGGCACCAGGGCATCTACCTGGCTGAGCTGGAGGATGGGGATGGCCAGCGCTTCCTGCGCCTGTCCACGCCTATCGGTCCGCTTTCTGGCGTGGATGCGCGGCGCTGCCTGCGTTTCAACTGGGAGCAGCGCACGGGTTACCTGGCCGAGGCGGACCTGGATGGCTCGCCGTACCTGCACCTGTGTGAAAACCGCCCGTACGATTACCTGGACGAGCGCGAGCTGGCCCGGCTGATCGACGAGCTCGGCGCCACCGGCGATGAGCTGGAGCAGGTGGTCAACGGAGAAGCTGACGCGTTGTAGAGCCGATCGGGCTCGCCTTCGGCTTCGCGTTGCTCGGCTTCGCCATCGCTTCTAGCGCTCTGACGTCTCTGGAAAGAGCCCTTGGCGCCCTGAGGTGGTCAAGTCTTTCTAGACAGCCGATAGGGTGTTTTTTCGACTCATCAA
>NZ_JBQCFT010000007.1:0-19050 GCF_051958795.1 Luteibacter sp.
GGAAGCTGGACATCCGGCGTGGGCAACGGCACCGGCTTGAGGTCGCCGAGGTCCGCCGGTGAAACCCCTGCCAATGCGGCGAGCTGCACCCGGTCGAGCTGCGCCGCACCTTCCAGCTGGGCCACGGCACCGCGCTGCTGCGCGAGCTGCGCGTCGGCCTGGTCGAGGGCGGTCGGATCATCGAGGCCATGCTTCACGCGCAGTTCGACGAGCGAGCGGTAGTCGTCGGCGCTGCGCACGACGTGCCGCGCGATATCCAGCCGGGCCTGCTGCGCCTGCCAGTCGAGATAGGTGTTCACCACGTTGTACTGCAGCGACGTCGCGGCGGACGCATGCTCGGCCTCGGCGGCGCGCGCCTGGCCCACGGCGGCGGCCACGGCATCCTTCTGCTTGCCCCACAGGTCCAGGTCCCAGGTGGCCAGCGCGCCCGCCGCGCCACTGTTGCTCCAGCTATGCCCGGGGCTGAGCTCGAAGCCCTGCGCCGTGCCGCCGGTGGCGCCAGGCGCCTGGCCGGTCACCGTGACGTCGCTGTAGCCATGGTTGCCGGAGAGCAGGCCGCGTACCTGCGGATTCAGCTCGGCCCGCGCCGAGTCGACCGCCCGCAGCGCGGCGCGGTAGCGCGCCTCTGCCTGTTCGAGGTTGGGCGAACCGCGCATGGCGAGGTCGACCACGCGATTCAGCTGCACGTCGCCGTAACGGCGCCACCAGGCCGCATCGGGCCAGCCGGCCTGGCCGGTGGGAATGCCGGCGAGCGGTACTTCCTCGCGCGGGGTGAACGCCGGTGGCCGCACCGCGGGGGCGCACGCGCTAAGGCAGAGAACGCCGGAGAGCAAGGCGGCAGGCAGTCCGCCGGCCCGGCGGCGCGGCGTGGGGCATGGCGCCATGGCAGGTCCGTGTGGAAGTTTTTACGAACGAGCGGGCGCAAGAAGGCCCTCCCGTGACGCGGTCGAAAATATCAGCGCCCCGCGTGGGCACGGCGTGACGGCAGTCATGTAGGTCGGGCTAAGCTATGCCGCCGTCCCATCTGGAATCAAAGCCACGTGAACGATCTGATCAGCGCCATCCTCCTCGGCATCGTCGAAGGAATCACCGAATTCCTGCCCATCTCGAGCACTGGCCACCTGCTCATCGCCGAACGCTGGCTTGGCGCACGTTCCGACCTCTTCAACGTGGCCATCCAGGCCGGCGCGATCCTCGCGGTCACCTTCATCTACTGGCGCACGCTGTGGAGTTTCGTGCAGAACTGGCGCCGCCCGGAAACGCGCGATTACATCGCCAAGCTCGCCGTGGCCTTCCTGATCACCGCGGTGCTCGGCCTTATCGCCACCAAGATGGGCTTCAAGCTGCCCGAGACGATCACCCCGATCGCGTGGGCGCTGATCATCGGCGGTATCTGGATGATCGGTGCGGAACAGGTCGCGGCGAAGCGGCCCGACCAGGTGAAGATCACCTGGCGCGTCGCCATCCTCGTGGGCCTGGCGCAGATGGTGGCGGGCATCTTCCCCGGTACCTCGCGCTCGGCGGCCACCATCTTCGTCGCCATGCTCGCCGGCACCAGCAACCGCGCGGCGGCTACGGAGTTCGCCTTCCTCGTCGGCATCCCCACCATGTACGCCGCGACCGGCTATGAGCTGCTGAAGACGTACCAGCACGGCGGCGCGGCTGGCGAGGACTGGGCCGGCCTGGGTGTCGCCTTCGTCGTCTCCACCATCGTCGCCTTCATCGCGGTGAAGTGGCTGCTCGGTTACATCCGTTCGCACCGCTTCACGCCGTTCGCGATCTACCGCATCGCGCTCGGCATCGCCCTGCTGCTGTTCCTGCCGTCCGGCGTCTGATCGGGCCTGAACCGTGGCGCGCGTTCGCCTCCTCGATCTCACCATCGATCTCGACCGCCAGCTCGTCGAACGCGCTGGCGGCCGGCTCGATGTCACGGGCCTCAGCTTCCGCCTGCTGGCCTGCCTGATCGAGCGCGGCGACCGCGTCGTGACCTTCGATGAGCTGATCGAAGCGGTATGGGCACCCGCCGTGGTGAACGAGGAGACGATCACGCAGCGGGTGCGACTGCTGCGCCAGGCCCTCGGCGATGATGCGCGTGCACCGCGCTATATCCGCACCGTACGTAGCCGCGGCTACCAGCTTGGCGCGCCGGTGATCCCCGACCTCATCGAGCCGGGGCGCCGGCGTCTTGCGGTGTGGCCCGCGCTGGCGGCCGTGGGCATCCTCGCGGTCACCGCGCTGGGCGCGAGCTTCCTGGCGCGCGAGCAGAAGCCGGCACCGAGCGCCGAGCAGCAGATCTTGGAACGCGCGCATTGGTACGCGAGCATGGGCCAGCGCGACAACAACGAGCGCGCACTGGCCCTGTACGACCGCGCGCTGCACGAAGCGCCCGATGATGTGGAGGCGCTTTCCGGCGCCAGCCGCACGCGTGCGGCGCGCACCTGCCTTTACAACGGTGGCCTCGACGACGCGCGCGCTGCGTTGCGTATCGCGGGGCGTGCAGTATCCGTTGGGCCCGAAAGCGCGCGCGCGTGGGCGACGCTGGGCTATGCGCGGGATTGCCTCGGCGATATCGGCGGCGCGATTTCCGCGTACGAGGCCGCGGTGCGGCTGGATCCCGAGGATGACGCCACGCGCTCGTCCGCCGCGTATCTCTACCAGGAGCAGGGCCGGCTCGCCGACGCCCTGCACGCCAACCTCGACATGCACGGCGATCCGGCGCGCGTGCGTTACCGCGAGGTGCAGCTCGCGCGCGAGTACGAGCTGCTCGGCTTCGTGACCCAGGCGGGCCAGCGCTACAAGCAGGTCTTCGAACTGGCCCCGGATAACGTCTTTGGCAACATGGGCTGGCCAGCCTACCTGTTTGCGCACGGGCGCTTCGACGAAGCCCGCGCCGCACTCGCCGAGGCACGGCAACGCGACACGGCACGGCCGGAACTGGCGCAGCTCGACGGCGAACTGGCGCTCCGGCGTGGCGACAGGGCCGCGGCTGCAAACGCCTTCGCGGAAGCGCACGCCATGCGTCCCGATGCCTCGCTACCGGCATCACTGGCGCTGCTCTACGCCGACCCGGCGATCAGCGGGGAGCCGCTGCAACAACGCATCGCGGCGACGCGCAAGGCACTGGCCGACGACCCGTGGCCGGCCAGCCGCTTCGAACTGGCCTGGCTGCTGCAGGCCGCGGGAGACCGCCGTGGTGCAGTCGCCGCGCTCGATGATGCGGTGGCGATGGGTTGGCGCGACGCGGGCTACCTCCGCGCTTCGCCACTATTCGCCCCCATCGCCGCGGATCCGGGATTCCAGGCCGTGATCGAGAGCATCGAGCGGCGCACGCGCGCCGAGCGGGAGCGCGTGCTGGATGCATCATGGTGCCCCGCCGACCTGCCCTGCCACGAATCCCGCCAACGCGACCAGCCCATGTAGGAGCCCACCCTGTGGGCGACGCCGTTCGCGAGAGCGTATAGGGCCGGTGGCGTGGTCGGGAAAGATGTCGCCCACAGGGTGGGCTCCCACGGAGTGTCAGCGCTTAGGCAGTGCCTTGAGCACCACGTCCCGGAACAACCCCTGCGACTGGGGATGCGCGATGCGTTCGTTATAGGCCTGGCTCGTGATGACCGCCACGACGCCGCGCGAAGGGACGACGAACACGTAGTTTCCACCGTTGCCGCTCATCGCCCACACCGGCGTATCCGCGCCGTCGATGGGGAAGTGGAAGCGCCACCACTGGTAGCCGTATTCCGCGTCATCGCGCGCCTGGGCGTGCACGGTAAGCATGGCGGTGACCCAAGCCGCCGGTAACACCTGCCGGCCTTGCCACTTGCCGCCATCGAGGGCGAGCTGGCCGAACTTCGCGAGGTCGCGCGAGCGGTAGCGGGTACCGCCGCCGCCCATGCCGATGCCTTCGCTCGAGACATTCCAGTGTGAATCGGTGATGCCCAGCGGCGTTTCGAGCGCCTCGCGGGCAAAGCTCGCCAGCGGCTTCTTCACCGCCCGCTCGACCACGGCGCCGGCCACGAAGGAGCCGGCCGTGCAGTAGGCGAACGTGCGCCCATACGGGGAATCCGCCGGCCGCTTCACCCACGGCGCATAGCCGCGCACTGGCAGGTTCAGCGCGAAGTCGAGCCAGCGCTCCGACACGTACATGCGCTCCTCGTTGCCCGCGGAGAACTCGTTATCGTCGTCGCAGTCCCAGATCGAGCTCATGGTGAGCAGGTCTTCGAGAGTGATGCCCGACCGCCGGGTATCCATGCGGTCCAGCTTCACCTCCGGGAAGAAGGCGTACACCGGTGCGTGGACATCGCGGATGGCACCGCGCTGGATCGCCGCACCTACCAACATGGCGGTGACGCTCTTCGTCGCCGAGCGGACATCGTTCAGGGCCTCGGCCGAGCCGCCGTTGAAATACCCCTCGTAGACCAGCCGGCCGTGGTCGGCGACGACCACGCTGGTGATCTTCTTGTAGGTACCGTCAGCCATCTTCGCCGGGAGGCTGTCGAGGGTCGCGGTGTCCCAGCCCAGCGTGGCCGCGCTGGCGACGGGCCAGCCATCAGGTCCTGGGGTGGGCGGCGAGTACGCGGCAGCCAGGGCGGCCGGGACGGCGAAGGCGAGCAGGAGGCAGGCAAGGCGCTGGCGCATGGAGGAGGCTCCGTATCAAGGGAGCCCCCAGTCCAGCGCCAGGCCGGATGAAATGCCTGAAACACGAATGAAGATTTATGAATCCGAGCGTATTCAGGCCACTGCGGCGATCGCCGGTGCCACCGCCTTCTTCTTGCGCACCGCTTCCAGGGCGGCCTGCTGCTGTTCGACCAGGCGGCACTGAGGGTCGCTGGTGCGCTGGAACAGCTCGCTGGTCCACTCGATGAACGCCTGCACACGGGCGGAGAGGTGGCGCTTCTGCGGGTAGACGATCCACAGGTTCGAGCCGGTGGAGATCGTGTCGGTCATGATGATTTCGAGCATGCCCTTCGAAAGGGCACACGCGGCGAGGCAGTGCGGCGCCTGGATGATGCCGAGGCCGGCGATCGCCGCCTGGATCACCGATTCACCGTCGTTGATCATCATGTGCGCATCGACATCCACGGACACCCGCCCGCCCGGCGAATCGAACTGCCACTGCGAGGGCTTGCCGGTGGCGGGGTGCACGAAGTTCACCGCGCGGTGGCTCTTCAGGTCCTCGATGGACCTGGGCATGCCATGCCGCGCCAGGTAGGCGGGCGAAGCACAGAGCACGTTGCTGAAATGGCCGATCTTGCGGGCGATCAGGCTGGAATCGGCCAGCTCGCCCATGCGGATCGCGCAATCGAAGCCTTCCTCGTTCAGGTCGAACGGGTAGTCGCACATGGTCAGTTCGAGCCGGATATCCGGATAACGCTGCTCGAATTCGACCAGGTTGGGGATAAGCGCCGCACGGCCGACCGACGTGGACGCGGCCACGCGCAGCTTGCCCGCCGGCTTCGTCTTGGCATACCCGAGCGCCTCGGTCGCCTCGGTCAGGTCAGCAAGGATCTCCTTGCATCGTGCGTAGAACGCACTGCCATCGTCGGTCAAACGCAGCGAGCGCGTCGACCTGAAGAACAGCCTGGCACCCAGGCTTTCTTCCAGCCGGGAGATGGCCCGGCTCACCCCCGAGGGGGTCATTTCCAGATGGGTCGCCGCGGCGGAAAAGCTCTTCGCCTCCACGACCCGCACGAACACGCTGATAGCGGAAAAGTCTTCCATCGCCAGCTCCGGTTGCAAGGGGATTAGTGACTCAGCGTCACAGCCGGAATGATTGTAGACCCATTTTTCGCTTGACGCGCAAGACCTAGGTTACGCCTCCTGAGACGGACCGACTTGACCTCAACCAAAGTTGAGGTCGGATCCTGCGCCGCCCCGAACCCTTTCGGCTCCCCTACACACACTCATCGGATTCCCCTCCATGAAGAAGAAAATCCTGTTCGGTTCGTCCGCCCTGGCCGTCGCCATCGCGTCCGCCATCTGGCTGGGCTCGCCCGCCAGCACCCACGCCGCCGAGCCGCCGCACGCCATGCCCACCCCCGAGGTGACCGTGGCCCAGGTGCTGCTCCGCCCGGTCAGTGACAGCAACACGTTCACCGGCCGGATCCAGGCCGTCGACAGCATCCAGATCCGTCCGCGCGTGAACGGCTATGTCGATTCGGTGCACTTCCGCGAAGGCGCGGCGGTGAAGAAGGGCGACCTGCTCTTCACCATCGATCCGCGTCCGTACCGCGCCGAAGCCGACCGCCTCGCCGCGAACCTGGCCCAGGCGAGGGCCGAGGCGAAGAACGCCGACGCCAACGCCGCCCGCGGCAGCAAGCTGGTGCAGCAGCACGCCGTCTCGCAGGAAGAGGCCGACCGCCTTGACACCGCCGCCGCCAGCGCGAAGGCGCAGGTCGCATCGGTGCAGGCCGCGCTCGACAACGCACGCCTCAATCTCTCGTTCACCGAGGTGCGTGCACCGGTCGACGGCAAGGTCAGCAATGCGCAGATCACCGCCGGCAACCTGGTCACCCCGAGCGATACGCTCACCAGCGTCGTCACCACCGACCCGATGTACGTGTACTTCGATGTCGATGAGCAGAGCTTCCTGAAGCTCGACCGCCTGCGCCGCCAGAACGGCCACGCCCCGGAAGTCGACATGGGCCTCGCCGACGAGCAGGGCTACCCGCACATCGGCAAGATCGATTTCATCGACAACCAGGTGAAGGCCGGCGCCGGCACGATCCGCCTCCGCGCGGTGTTCCCCAACGCCGATGGCGCGTTCACGCCCGGCCTGTTCGCCCGCGTGGAACTGCGTAGCGGCGCCGCCCAGCCGCGCGCCCTCATCGACGACAAGGCCGTCGGCACCGATCTCGGCAACAAGTTTGTCTACGTCGTCGGCAAGGACAAGAAGGTCGAATACCGCCGCGTCTCCACCGGTGCGCTCGTCGATGGCCTGCGCGTCGTCGATAGCGGCCTGAACGCGGATGACGTCGTGATCGTGAACGGCCTGCAGCACGTGCGCCCCGGCGTGGAAGTGAACGCCAAGCGCGTGGCCATGGCCTCCCTGGTACCCGATAGCGCGCGCAACGTCGCCAGCCGCCCGGCCGGCGTCGATAGCGTCGCGCAGGCGAAGGACTGATCCTCCCATGAAAATCGCTCAATTCTTCGTAGAACGCCCGATCCTCGCGGGTGTGCTATCGGTGCTCTTCCTGATCGCGGGCAGTATCGCCGTGTTCAAGCTACCGATCAGCGAATACCCGGAAGTGGTGCCGCCCACCGTCGTGGTGAAGGCGACCTACCCGGGTGCCAACCCCAAGACCATCGCCGAAACCGTTGCCACGCCGCTGGAAGAACAGATCAACGGCGTGGAAGGTATGCTCTACACCTCCTCGCAGTCGACCAGCGATGGCGCGATGACGCTCACCGTCACCTTCGCCCTCGGCACCGACCTGGATAACGCCCAGGTGCAGGTGCAGAACCGCGTCGCCCAGGCGCAGCCGCGCCTGCCGGAGGAAGTGCAGCGCCTCGGCGTCACGACGACGAAGAGCTCGCCCGACCTGACCATGGTCGTGCATCTCACGTCGCCGGATAACCGGTACGACATGCTCTACCTGTCGAACTACGCCCGCACGCGCATCAAGGACCAGCTCGCCCGCCTGGATGGCGTCGGCGACGTGCAGCTGTTCGGCGCCGGTGAGTACAGCATGCGCATCTGGATGAACCCGGAGCAGCTGGCCATCCGCAACCTCACCACCGGCGATGTCGTCAACGCGATCCGCGAGCAGAACATCGAAGTCGCGGCCGGCGCGCTGAATGCACCCCCGGGCCCGAACAGCAACGCGTTCCAGGTGAACATCAACACGCGTGGCCGCCTGATCACCGAGGACGATTTCTCCAACATCATCATCCGCAGCGACGGCGCCTCGGTCACCCACCTGCGCGATGTCGCGCGCGTGGAACTGGGATCGAACAACTACGCGCTGCGCAGCCTCCTCAACAACAAGGAAGCCGTCGCGATCCCCATCTTCCAGCGCCCGGGCTCGAACGCCATCGCCATCTCGGATGAAGTGCGTTCGGAAATGGCGACGCTGAAGAAGGAGTTCCCGCAGGGCGTGGATTACTCCATCGTCTACGACCCCACCGTGTTCGTGCGCGGTTCGATCGAGGCCGTGGTGCACACGCTGTTCGAGGCGATCATCCTGGTCGTGCTCGTGGTCATCCTGTTCCTGCAGACGTGGCGCGCATCGATCATCCCGCTCGTGGCGGTGCCGGTCTCGCTGATCGGTACGTTCGCGATCATGTACGTCGCGGGCTTCTCGCTTAATGCACTCTCGCTGTTCGGCCTCGTGCTCGCCATCGGTATCGTCGTCGACGATGCGATCGTGGTGGTGGAGAACGTGGAACGCCATATCGAGCACGGGCTCGATCCGAAGATGGCCACGCGCCAGGCCATGACCGAAGTGACCGGACCCATCGTGGCCACGGCGCTCGTGCTGTGCGCCGTGTTCGTGCCCGCCGCTTTCATCAGCGGCCTCACCGGCCAGTTCTACCGCCAGTTCGCGCTGACGATCGCCATCTCCACCGTGATCTCGGCGTTCAATTCGCTGACGCTTTCCCCTGCCCTCGCCGCGATCCTGCTGAAGGGCCGTGACGAGCCGAAGGACAAGCTCACCGTGTGGATGGACCGCAGCCTCGGCTGGCTGTTCCGTCCGTTCAACCGTACGTTCGAGAAGGCTGCGCACGGTTACGTCGGTGGCGTGAAGAAGATCCTGCGCTTCTCGGCCGTGGTGCTGGTGTTGTATGCCGGCCTTGTCGCCTTGGGCGTGTTCGGCTTCAGCAAGACCCCGACCGGCTTCGTGCCGACCCAGGACAAGCAGTACCTGGTGTCGTTCGCGCAGCTGCCCGACGCGGCTTCGCTCGACCGTACCGAAGGCGTGATCCGCCGCATGGGCGATATCGCGCTGAAGGATCCGGGCGTCGAAAGCGCCGTGCAGTTCCCCGGCCTGTCGATCAACGGTTTCACCAACAGCACTAACGCGGGCATCGTCTTCGTCACGCTGAAGCCGTTCGAGGAGCGCCGTTCGAAGGATCTCTCCGCCGAAGCGATCGCTGCCCGCCTCAACGGTCAGTTCGCCTCGATCCAGGATGCGTACATCGCGATCTTCCCGCCCCCGCCGGTGAATGGCCTGGGCACGATCGGCGGTTTCCGCATGCAGATCGAAGACCGCGGCGACATGGGCTTCGAGGAGCTGTTCAAGCAGACCCAGGGCATTATCGCGCAGAGCCAGAAGACGCCTGAGCTGGCCCACCTGTTCACCAGCTACCAGGTGAGCGTGCCGCAGTACGATGCGGATATCGATCGCGAGAAGGCAAAGTCGGAAGGCATCGACCTGGGTGACGTGTTCCAGACCATGGCGGCCTACCTCGGCTCGCTGTACGTGAACGATTTCAACCGCTTCGGCCGCACGTACCAAGTGAACGTTTCCGCCGAGCCGGGCTTCCGCCACGAGCCGTCGGATGTCGCCAACCTGAAGACGCGCAACGCCGCGGGTGATCTCGTGCCTCTGGGCTCGTTCCTCACCGTGCGCCAGAGCAATGGCCCGGATCGCGTGCAGCACTACAACGGCTACCCCACCGCCGAGATCAACGGTGGCGCGGCACCGGGTTACAGCACTGGCCAGGCCCAGGCGGCGATGGAGAAGCTCGTCCAGTCGAACCTGCCGAACGGCATGACCTACGAGTGGACCGAGCTGACCTACCAGCAGATCCTCGCCGGCAACACGGCGGTGCTGGTGTTCCCGCTCTCCGTGCTGCTCGTGTTCCTGGTGCTGGCTTCGCTGTATGAAAGCCTGAGCCTGCCGCTGGCGGTGATCCTGATCGTGCCGATGGTGCTGCTCTCCGCAATCACCGGCGTGATCCTGACCGGCGGCGACAACAACATCTTCACCCAGATCGGCCTGATCGTGCTGGTGGGCCTGGCGTGCAAGAACGCGATCCTGATTGTCGAGTTCGCCCGCGAGGCCGAGATCGAAGGCATGAACCGCGTGGATGCCGTGCTGGAAGCGGCTCGCCTGCGACTGCGCCCGATCCTGATGACGTCGTTCGCCTTCATCATGGGCGTCGTCCCGCTGGTGACGTCGCACGGCGCCGGTGCCGAGATGCGCCACGCCATGGGTGTCGCCGTGTTCGCCGGCATGCTTGGCGTGACCTTCTTCGGCCTGATCTTCACCCCGCTCTTCTACGTGCTGATCCGCGCCTGGAATGAACGCTCCGAAGCGAAGCGTGCCGCTCGCCGCGAGCGCCGCCTCCTCGAACACGCGGCTCGTGAGGTCTGATCCATGAAAACGCTCTTCCGTTCCACGGCCCTGTCCGCGGCCCTCGTCCTCGCCGGTTGCGCGAGCGTGGGCCCCGATTACCACGCGCCGAAAGAAGCCCCGGTCACGCTGCAGGGCGTCGACGCCACGCAGCAGACCAGCGGTAACTTCCAGGCGCAGTGGTGGAAGCAGTTCGGTGACCCGACGCTGGATAGCCTTATCCAGCGCGCGGCCACGAATGCGCCCGACCTGAAGATCGCCCTCGCCCGCCTCAACCAGGCGCGCGCGGCGCTCGGCACGGCGAAGTCGCAGCAGATCCCGGATATCAACACGGGTGTGTCGTACACCCGTAGCCGCGAACAGCAGCCCGGGTTCACCGACCAGCGCGTGACCACGACGGCGTACCAGGCGGGCTTCGATGCCGCATGGGAGCTCGATCTGTTCGGTGGCATCCGCCGCTCGGTGGAAGCCGCGCGCGCCGATGCCGCCGCCGGCGAGGCGTCGGTGCAGGATGCGCAGGTCACGCTGTTCGCCGAAGTGGCGCGCAACTACTTCGACCTGCGCGGCACGCAGCTGCGTATCGATGTCGCGAAGCGCGATATTGCCAACCAGCAGGATTCGCTGAAGGTGATCCAGGCCCGTGTCGATGTCGGCACGGGTGCCGAGCAGGACCTGGCCAGCGCGAAGGCCCGCCTCGCCTCGGTCGAAGCGCAGCTGCCGGTGCTCGAAACCCAGGCGTCGGCCGACCAGTTCCGCATCGCGGTCCTGCTCGGCGCACGCCCGGGTGATCTCGACATCGACCTCTCGCCCGCGACGTTCAAGCCGATCGATGTCAGCCTGGCGATCGGCGGTGCCGACGACGTGCTTTCGCGCCGTCCGGATATCCGGATCGCCGAGCGTGAGCTTGCCGCGGCAAACGCTCGCATCGGTGTCGCCAAGGCCGACTGGTTCCCGCACATCTCGCTGGGCGGCTTCATCGGCTTCCTCGCCGGACGGAGCAACGACTTCGGTGGCGCGGATTCGCGGGCGTGGTCGCTTGCGCCGAGCATCTCCTGGCAGGGCCTCAACGTGCAGCGCGTGGCGTCGGGCGTGAAGGGTGCGAAGGCACGTGCCGAGGAAGCCCGCGCCAACTACGACCGCACCGTGCTCACCGCCCTCGAGGACGTGGACAATTCACTCGTCGGCTTCAACCAGCAGCGCGAACGCGTCGAGAAGCTGCTCGTGCAGGCGAAGGAAAGCCGCCGTGCGGCCGAGCTGGCGAAGCTCCGCTATGACGCCGGCCGCACGGATTACCTCGAGCTCCTCGATGCCGAGCGCACGCAGCTCTCGGCGGAGGACCAGCTCGCCGAAGCGGAAGCCGCGATCAACGTCCGCGCCGTGCAGCTGTACAAGGCGCTTGGTGGTGGCTGGGAAGCCTGCGGCGATACCTCGTGCAGCGAGGTTGCGAAGGTGCCATGAGCAGCGCGAAGGTTCACCGCCTGCCGGTGCGGTCCAAACGGCCGTCGACCCTCGCCTTGGATCCGCCGCTCAGCCAGCGCATCGCGCTGGTGAGCGGCGCGAGCCGCGGCATCGGGCTGGAAGTATCAAAGCAGCTCGCCGCGCTCGGCATTACCGTGTTCATGGGCATGCGCGAGCCCTCCAAGGGCGACAAGGCCCTGAAGGCCGTGCGCGAGCTCGGCGGCGATGCGTTTGCCGTGAAGCTGGACGTGACGAAGCCGCGTGATGTCGACGCGGCCATCGCGCAGATCGAGGGCAAGTACGGCCGTCTCGATATCCTGATCAACAATGCCGGCGGCTACTTCGACCACACTGGCAAGTCCGCCGATGGCGACCTCACCAACATCCGCGGCGCGCTGGACGTGAACCTGCTCGGCGCATGGTCGCTCACCGCGGCGGCGCTGCCGCTCATGCGCCGGCACGGCTATGGGCGCGTGGTGAACATCTCCAGCGAGTGCGCGGTACACGCGATGTGCGGCGACAAGGCACCGGCGTACCGGATTTCGAAAGCGGCGCTCAATGCGTACACCCAGGTCATCGCGAAGGAAACGCAGGGCAGCGGCATCCTGATCAACGCCGTCTGCCCCGGCTGGACGGCCACCGACATGGGCGGCGCCGGCGGGCGCCCCGTCGCGGAGAGCGCCGAGGGCGTGGTCTGGGCCGCGCTCGTTAACGAACAGGAAGCCGGCACCGGCGATTTCTACCGCGATAGGGCGCGTATCGCCTGGTAACGCAATGATGTCACCCTCCTGGTAGGAGCCCACCCTGTGGGCGACATCTTTCGCGATGACACCACAGGGCCTGTGGCTCTTTCGCGAACGGCGTCGCCCACACGGTGGGCTCCTACAACCTGGCCGCGATTGTCGGGCACTCACTTCCCATGAGCGTGAATGCCCTCCCTGCCCGCGGCTTGCTCGGCGATACCACCTCCCGCGACTACAGCGGGAAGCTTCGCAGCTTCAACGCTTTTGCGGAGCCGGAGCTACGCGCGGCCATCCGCACCCTCGGGCTGCAGCCGGGCATGCGCGTGCTCGATGCCGGCTGCGGTACGGGCGAGGCGCTCGCATGGCTCGGCGCCGAGGTGGGCGCCACGGGTACGGTCGTGGGCATGGATCTCGCGATCGCGCATGTCCATGCAGCCGGGGACGGCGCCATCCAGGCCGACCTGCTGGACCCGCCCTTCATGGGCGGTACGTTCGACGCGATCTGGTCGGTCAACGTCGTCAACCACCTGCGCTCGCCGCTCGACGGCATCCGCGTCCTCGGCACGCTCCTCCGCCCGGGCGGGCGTATTGCGCTCGGCCAGAGCTCCTTCCTTCCCGACATGTGTTTCGCCTGGGATGCGCGGCTGGAGCGCGTCGTGAACGAGGCGGTGCGCGCGTATTACCGCGACCGGTACGCCGTCGACGAGAGGAGCCTCGCCGCGGTGCGCGCGAACGTCGGGTTACTCCGCGCCGGCGGTTTCCATGATGTGCGAGCGACGACCTTCGCCATCGACCGTATCTCGCCCGTAACGCCAGGGGACGAGCGCTACATCGTCGAGACCCTGTTCCGTGACTCATGGGGTGCGCGGCTGCAGCCGTACATGGATGACGCTGACTACGCGATGCTTGTCCGCCTGTGCGATCCAGCGGACGAGGCGTTCGCCCTCGCCCGGCCGGATTTCCACTTCCTGCAGACGTTTACGCTGGTCACGGCCACGATGCCATCGTAGGGGCCCACCCTGTGGGCGACGCCTTTCGCGAAAGCGGTACTGGGCCTGTGACTTCACCGCGAAAGATGTCGCCCACAGGGTGGGCTCCTACTAGCGGGAAATGATGTGCGCGAACCATTCCCAGCCGCGGAGTTTCGCGGTGATGAGCTTGACGCAGGTGAGCATCGGCACGGCGAGGATCGCGCCGGGGATGCCCCAGATCCAGCCCCAGATCAGCAGCCATAGCAGGATCGCCACGGGCGAAAGGCGCGAGCGGCGGCCCTGCAACATCGGGGTGATCATGTTCCCTTCCACGGCCGTGATGCCGGCGAACGTGGCGGCCGGCAACAGCGCGGGGCCCAGTTCCTGGAAGTGCAACGCGCCCACGACGGCAAGCACGGTGGTCGTGCTGATGGCGCCGACGTAAGGAATGAAGTTGGCAACGGTGGCGAAGCAGCCCCACAACAGCGGGTCGGGCACGCCGTAAAGATAGAGCATGGCCGAGGTGACCATGCCGAGCGTCACGTTGATGGCCGCGGTAAGCAGCAGGTAGCTCGATACCTCGACCTGGATGCTGCGTACGATGCTGACGGTATGCCGCTTATAGGCGAAGGTCGGTGATATCTCCACCGCGCGCCGCAGGATCTCGTCACCGTACACCAGGAAGAAGAACACCAGCAGCGCGACGGTGAGCACACTGGCGATGATCTTCGGCGCGGTCGCGACGATGTCCCACGCCGTGAAAGAAAATGTGTTGGGCTGCTGCGTGTTCCGCGTTACCACGCCACCGGCCAGCGTCTGCGTCGCGCGGCTCGCCGCTTCGATCTGCTGGGTCATTGGCTTGATCTTGGGCGCGAACGCTCGCATCGCTGCGGGCGCGTCGTGGAACCAGTTAAGCGCTGGCGTTGAGAGCGTACTCACGGCGGTGACCAGTCCCGTACCGAGCAGCAGCATGACGACCACGGCGGCCAGCCAGCGCGGGATACGCCAGCGCGCGGCGGCGGCGACGATAGGGTTCAGCGCCAGCCCGATGAAACCCGCCAGCACCAGCGGCACCAGCAAGGACTTCGAGATCGCGATCGTATACAGCAACGCCAGCAGGATCAGGCCGGTCAGGCCGATCCGGATTGCGCGGAGATGGCGCGAAATGCGCCGGGTGCTACGGCCACTGCCGGGCTTGCGGCGTGAGGGCGCGACGGCCAGTGTCGAGACAGCGACGCCTGGCCCCACGATGGGTGCGGACGGGACAGGAGCAGGAAGAGGATTGGGCGGTTCGTTCACGGGGTCTCGTCGGCGGCATCGGCCGCATCGCCAGCCATTTCGCCGAGGAAGCTACCGGCAGCGATCGACACGATCTTGCCGACGAGGTCGGCCGTGCCACCCGCCACGAGGTTGCTGACGCCCGGCACGCCGAGCGGGTTCACCTTGACGCTGCTAAGGAGGAAACCGGACCCGGCGGCGAGGCCAAGCACGGTCAGTGGATGTTCGTAGCCGCGGGCGATCAGCGCGGCGGCGGGTTCGACGGCTTCGGCACGCGCGACGGCGACGCGGGCGCGCGCCTCGGTCACCTTGGCCATGCTGCGGAAAATACCCATCGTTTCAACCCCTGTCGCGAAGTTCACCTTCAGCCTTGCCCTGCGCCGCCGCCTGCTTCGCCAGGGTGGCGAGTTCGGCGCGAGTGGCCGGCAGGGTAAGCCAGCGCATGCCGTGGCGGAAGACCAGGATGGCCAGGAGCAGCAGGATCACCTGCAGGCCGGCCAGCGCGGCCAGCGCCCAGGCCCACGACCCGAACCACTGCGCGAGGCCCCACCCGGCCAGCGCCAGCAGCGTAAAGCCCAGGCCGACCGCGAACGTAATGGCGGCAAGGCCCATGAACAGCATCATGACGATGCCGCTCCGGGCCAGGCCAACCTCGGCTGCGGCGAGGCTCAGCTGGGCGCTGAAGAGATGCTTCAGCCCGACGCCGAGGCGGCGCAGGTCGTCGATCCATGCCGGCATCGCGAACGCAGGCCCCTTGGGCGTCTCGTCGCCCGGCGTCGGCTCACCCACCGTGTCCTGCCCCGAGGCTCCGTCATCCAGCATGCATCATCCCCCGGGCGCGGCCGATCAGTTACGCAGGATACGGCCGGCGAGCCAGCCGGCCGCCACGGCCAGCGCGATCGACTGTACCGGCTTCTCGCGCACGTATTCGCGGGCGACGTCCAGCCAGTCGTTGGCCTTCTCGACGGCGTCGTCGTAAGCCTCGTTGGCACGCAGCTTGGCCTCTTCAGCCTTCTCGGCGGCGCGCGTGGCACCGTGCGCGGCACGGTCCGTCGCGTTGTGCAGGCCCGATTCAACGCGGTCGGCGGCGCGGTCCACCGCGTCCTTCGTGCGGTCGGTTGCGCGGTCCACGGCATCGCGCGTGCGGTCCACGGCATCGGTGGTCGCCTGCTTCACCCGCTCGGCGCGCTCTTCGATGCGCGCGGCGGCCGACACGGTGTTCGCGGCGGCATTGGCGACGTTGGCGACGTGGTCGTCGGGCTTGGTCATGGCGGTCTCCGGTAGTCGGATGGTGGGTTGCAGAGGGTAGGACGGGGAAAGTGACGTTGAGGTGGTTGCGAGGGGTTATCGCGCGCAAGCGCGCTCCCACAAAGCCCCGGGGGTCAGACCCTGGGGCCGCGGCCGCGGAAGAACGAGATGATCGCCAGGATCAGGAAGATGATGAACAGGATCTTCGCGATGCCAGCCGCCGTACCGGCGATGCCACCGAAGCCGAAGATGGCCGCGATGATGGCGATGACAAGGAAAACCAGGGCGTAGTGCAGCATGGTGGAGCCTCCCGTGTGTGCGCGGGACCATTTAGTCTCGCGCTCCGCGCATGCTGCGTGAAACGCCGCGCCGTTACTTGTCGATTCGTTCAGCCATCGTTTTCACCTGGCCGTCACGCCTTCACTTTCGGGTTGAGCGAATAGGTGGCGGTGATCACGGCCTCATCGACGACGTGGCCCTTGATGACATCGCGCAACTCTTCAAGGTTGAAGCCGTTCTCGAGGGGCACCGACGGCACGTCCAGCGCATACACATGGTAGTGGTAGTGATGGACGATGGAGTCGTTCCACGGCGGGCACGGGCCATCATAGCCGTGGTAATGGCCTTCCATGTCCGGATCGCCCTTGAACCAGCCGGTGTAACTGTTGAGGCCCTGGACCGAGCCCGGCGGACCGACCAGGTCATCCTTGATCCTGCCGTTGCCCTTGCCGCGGGGAACGATGCCCTCGCCACAAGCGCCTTCGGCAAGCTCGCGGCACTCCAGCGGGATGTTGGCCATGAGCCAGTGGACGAACTCGACGCGCGGCAGGTTGCGCGGCACCTCACGGCCTTCGACGTTCACGTCATCCGGCTTCGAGGGCACATCCGTGTCGATGACCGCGATGACGAACGACTGTGCCTTGTCGGATACCTCGGTCCAGGCCAGGTGCGGCGTGGCATTGCCACCGGGCTTGAGGTGTTCCGGTGCCGGCGCGGGCCCCATGAAGGCGTTCTTCTCCGGTACCGGCTTGCCGTGCTGGATGCTGTCGCTGTTGAGTCGCATGCTTCTCTCCGTTTACTTCAGGGCCCAGCGTGGCACCGCCGATGCGAAGGCGAGGTCAGCGGGCGATGGCGTCGAACCGGGCGGCGATGTAGTCGTCGGTAAAACTGGTCATGCCGAAATCGCGGATGAACCCGCAGTGGCCGCCGTAGTTGGCGATATCGAGCTCCACGTTCGGCGGCAGGTCGAGCTGGTCGAACGCAGCCACCGGGATGACGGGATCATCGCGCGAGGTAAGGATCGTGGCGGGGATGTGCAGGCCCTTCAGGCGATCGCCCGCCACTGAGTAACCATCGAGGTACGCCTCGAGCGAGCCGAAATCGGTGTGGCGCAGCACGAGGGATCGCGTGAGGTCGCGCATGTTCTGGTTGAGCTCGTCCAGCTCGAAATAGGTCTGCGTCGGGAAGGCCTGCTGCTTCTGGCGCAGGGAACGGCGCCACTTGCGCATGAAGTACGCCTGGTAGATCCACGGCGCATCGCTTTCCAGCGAGAACAAACCTTCCGCCGGATCGATGATCGGGCAGATCGCAAGCACGTAATCCAGCGGCACCGCTTCCCGCGTGGCGAGCATCGCGGCGCGCAGCGCGAAGTTGCCGCCGAGCGAGAAGCCGGCCAGGCCCGTCGCCCGTGCCGGGAACATGCGGCAGATTTCGCCCAGGGCCACGACGACTTCGTCGATACGGCACGAGTGGAACAGCGCTTCGTTGAGGCCGTGGCTATCGCCGTGGTCGCGGAAGTTCAGGCGGAAGATGTCCCAGCCGTCTTCCAGCAGGCGGCTGCCGGTCTGCAGGACGTAGGTGGAATCGACGCTGCCTTCCCAGCCATGGAACAGGATGGCGAGGCCACGCGATTCGCGCCCGGTACCCTGCGCGGTGTAGCGCCCGCTGAGGCGATCGCCATGGCCGACGTCGACCAGTACTTCCCGCGCATCTTCCTGCACCTGGTGCGCGCGCT
The DNA here is from genome assembly GCF_051958795.1 of Luteibacter sp. Taxonomy (GTDB): domain Bacteria; phylum Pseudomonadota; class Gammaproteobacteria; order Xanthomonadales; family Rhodanobacteraceae; genus Luteibacter. The sequence continues at coordinate 18,005 of NZ_JBQCFT010000007.1, forward strand.
TCGGCAACAGCCGACGGCGCACGCCGCTGGAGGAAAGCATGGTCTGGATATGGCCGCTGCGCAGCGGCCAGGGTGGATGGAAATCGGCCCCCCGCGGCAGGTTCATGCCGGCGTGTCGGTATCCAGCGCCAGCGCGATGCGCTCACGCGCGGTCTCGGCCATGCGCCGGCGGCCATCGGCAGAGACGGCCACGGGTTCGAGGAAATGCACCTCCACATCGAGCGGCGGGCCGCCGAGCAGGCGCACGATATTGCCGACGAAGCTCTCGCGCTCGCGGAAGCCGGCATCGATGACGCGACGGCCCTGGCTGGCGAAGCGCAAGGCCACCGGCTGCACCGGGACCTCGGCATCGAGCGCGGCCTGGAAGATGCGGGCATGGAAGACGCGGAGCACGCCGTTGTGGCCGGTGCCCCCTTCCGGGAATACCGCGACCGAGCGGCCGGCCTGCAGGCGCTCGACCATGACCGCCATGACGGAGGCCAGGGAATGGTTGTTGCCGCGGCGATGGAAGATGGTGCCACCCTTCGCGGCCATCCAGCCGACCAGCGGCCAGCGGGCGATCTCGGCCTTGGCGACGAAGCAGGCGGCGCGTTGGGAATGCAGGAGCACGATGTCCAGCCACGAGGTGTGGTTAGCCACGAACAGGACGGCATCCGGCAGCGGCGCGCCCTTGCGATAAACGGTGAAGCCGAAGATCCGCAGCAGCCAGGTCGACCACAGGCGGATGGCCCGGTGGGCGAACGGCTCGCGACCGTTCTTCATGACGGCGTTGGACCAGCTCAGGATGAACGCGCAGATGAAGATCGCGAAGACCAGGTGCGCAATAACCAGCGGCACGCGCCACAGGTAGCGCAACGGGCGCATGCGGTCGCGTGGGGCGGGATTGACGGTGGCGGCTTCCATGGAGCGCACAAGATTAACGACGCGCGGACCCCTTCGCTAGAGCGTTCTTCATTTTCCCTTAAACAACCGGGCGTTGGCACCGCGTCGTGGGGGGGGGGGGGGGGGGGGGGGGGGGGGGGGGGGGGCCCCCCCCCCCCCCCCCC
>NZ_JBQCFT010000008.1:0-18681 GCF_051958795.1 Luteibacter sp.
GGTGTGGGGTTGGTTGGGGGGGGGGGGCCCCCCACCTCCCCCCCGGGTGGGGGGGCGGGGGGTGGCGGGTTTTGTCGCTGGCCAACCCCCCCCCCCCCCCCCCCCCCGCTCCCACAAGAGCGGTGGCGCTCCTGTTCGCCCTGTTGCTCGCGGGCGTCTCGCACGCCGCACCCTCGGGCGAGGAACTGCGTGAGCCGAAGCAATTCACCTATGGGGCCGATGGCGTCACCACGGTGACGCTCACCGCGGCCCAAACCGCGATCATGGTCGGCGACCGGCCGTACACCTCGCTGGTGTTCAACGGCAGCTACGATGCCCCGCTCATCCGCACCCGCCCCGGCGGCACGATCCGGCTGACACTGGATAACCAGATGGATGAGCTCACCAACCTGCATTTCCATGGCATGCAGGTATCGCCGCTGGACGAGGGCGACAGCATCTTCCGCGATACCGCGCCGCACACCAAGGGCGAGTACGTCCTTCGCTTGCCCGACGATCATTCGCCCGGGCCGTACTGGTATCACAGCCATTTCCACCGCGGCGCGGAGCGCCAGGTCTCCGGCGGACTTTCCGGGCCGATCCTCGTCGATGGCCTCAAGGACCAGTTCCCGGAACTGCGCGACGTACGCGAACGCATCCTTGTCCTGCGCAACTTCCAGCGCACGCTGACCGGTCGTCTGGCCAGTGAAATCGTTACGGGCTGGCCATCTATCCGCACCATCAACGGCCAGCTGCAACCGGATATCTCGATCAAGCCGGGCGAAACGCAGCTCTGGCATATCTTCAACGTCGACGCCAACCAGTACTTCCGCATGCACCTCGCGGGCTTGCACGTGCAGTTGCTCTCGCAGGATGCGGATACGGTAGTGAAGGACGTCGATATCGATGAAATGCTGCTGGGCCCTTCGGCACGCATCAGCGTGCTGGTCACGGGGCCGGCGCCTGGCCGTTATCCGCTGACGATGAGCTCCGCAAACACCGGGCCGGCGGGCGATACCTACGCCGCCGCCGACCTCGGCACGCTGGTGTCGGCAGGCGAGACGGTGCCAACGGTACGCATCACCAGCCCCTACCCGCAGGCGCGCGACCTGCGCCAGGCACCCATCGCGGTGAACCGGCGCTTCGTCTTCCAGGATGCGGAGGACGATGGCAACGCATTCTTTATCAACGGCCGCCGCTTCGATTCGAGCCGGGTCGATACCACGGTGAAGCTTGGCGACATCGAAGAATGGACGCTGTTCACCCCGAGCCAGGAACTGCACCAGTTCCACATCCACCAGCTCGATTTCCAGGTCACCAAAATCAACGGCAAGCCCGTCGACTTCATTGGTTACCGCGATAACGTGTTCATCCCCGCGCTAGGCTCGATCACGCTGCGCGTGCCGTTCACCGATCCGGTCATCCTCGGCAAGTTCGTCTACCACTGCCACATCATGGAACACGAAGACGGCGGCATGATGCAGATCATCCAGGTCGTGAAGCCGGAGGATTACGCGCAGGCCGTGAAGCTGGAACCGCTGGGCGGGATCTATGGCGATAACCAGACTTGCGTGTATCTGCGGAATACGGGGCGCGAGGCGATCGACAAGACGGCTCCCAAGGATGCGCGGCCGCTTGGGGGTGCGCCTTGAAACATGTCGCGAGCACCCATCGCGCGCGAGCGCGCTCCCACCGGGGCGACGATGCTTTTGTGGGAGCGCGCTTGCGCGCGATGGGTGCTTGCGTAGCCCTATGCACATGCATCACCGCCCAGGCCTCCACCGGCCGCTACCCCGGCTACGGCATCGATTTCGGCACCGCGATCCAGTACGACTTCAGCGGCCTTCGCGCTTCGGACCAGGGCAACAAGGTCACGACGAACGGCTACTTCGATATCACCAACGACATGCATTTTCGCTTCAACCCGAACAACGAGATCTGGTTGAGCACGGAAATCAGCCCGGTCACGACCACGCGCCCCGGCGAGCGGCGCTGGCTCGGCGGCACCGGCCTCAACGTGGCCGACCTCCACTGGTACCACCAGGGCGAGGAAGACACATGGCGGTTGGGCAAGTTCGACGTTCCGTTCGGCCGCGCGCAGAGCGCGGCGCCCGGCCTCTACACCGGGGATTTCGTGGCGCCCTATGCGCTGGGCGGCATGATCGGCGGCACGTATGAGCGGCGTTTCTCCTCGTATACCCTCGGCACCCTGGCGCCGAGCCTGAGCGTCTATGCCGCCGACACCTCGGTGCTGAGCCGCGCGTATTTCCGCCCCTCGAGCCAGGCGCGGCGCTCCGACGGCGGTGCGACGAATACCGGTAAGCCCAACAACGTGGCCGCCGTACTGAACTGGCGGGCGCCCGCCGCCTTGCCGTATCTCGAGGTGCAGCTCGGCTACATGGCCAACCACAAGGGCGACACCAACGCGGCGAACCCCACCGCCGCCAACGAGCAATCGCGTACCGCCTCGGTGCGGTACCTCATTCCATTCGCGCCGACGACCTTGCTGTCGCCGACCCTGGCGGCGCGGTATGTCGACCTGGTGCCCTTCGTCGAGTACGTGCGCACGCACAACGAGAACGGTGTCCCGGGCTACAACACCTCCTATCTCACCACCTCGCTAACCCTCGATACCGGCCGGCTCGCCTGGGGCCTGACCCACACCAACCGGCACATTTCCCCGGCAGGAAGCGGGAGCTCTACGGAATATCTCACTGAAGCCAGCGTGGTCTATCACCTCACCGGGCTGATCGATGTCGGCCTGTCGGGCGGGCGTTCACGCCAGGGCGGGCAGACCTCCAACCTGGTCGGCATGCAGCTCGTGTTGAATGGCGCCTTCTGATGATCCGCGCGCTGATCCTCCTCACCCTGCTCATCGCCGCGCCAGCCCTCGCGAACAGCGCCGATGTCGGCGGCCCGTTCCAACTGGTGGACCAGGACGGGCATGCGGTCACCGACGCGACCTACCGTGGCAAGCCGTTGCTGATGTATTTCGGCTATACCTCATGCCCCGATGTCTGCCCGGTGGACCTGGCGAAGATCGTCCAGGTGTCGCGCAACGTGCGCGAGAGCACCGGCATCACCGTGACGCCCGTATTCGTGACCGTGGACCCGGCACGGGATACGGCCGCGCGCATGAAGGCCTATGTCCGCGCGTTTGGCCCTGACGTGATCGGCCTCACCGGCTCGGACGCGCAGATCCAGCGGGTCACCGATGCCTACCACGTCTATTTCAACAAGGTGCCGGCCAATGGCACCTACCTCATGGACCACTCCACCGTGCTCTACCTGGTGGGGCCGGATGGCCGCCTGCTCGACCACTACGGCCGGAAGCTTCCCGAACAGGATGTCGCCGCTCGCGTGGCGGCGACGCTTGCGGCGCACCGATAGCGCCAACCCCGCTGGCACCGCCAGCGGCTCACCCACGCACCAGGAGAGATCCTTATGTTCATCTCGGCCCGCTACACGCTCCTCGCCCTCGCGCTTGCAGGCGCCGCCTCGTTCTCCATGGCCGCCATGGCCGATGGAAGCAAGGACTACCCCTCCTTCGCCTCGATCTCGAAAGGCCAAAAGATGATCGACCGCGACGCGATCACCCCCGCCCTCGAAAAGAAATACCCGCGGCTCGAGGGGCTGAAGATGCATTGGGATGACGCCGACCTCGACCACGATGGCAAGCTCAACCAGAAGGAATACGACGACTACGCGTCGATGAGCCACTGACGGCACCCGGTGCGGGGTGGGCGGCCAGGCCGGGAGGCGACGTGCCCGGCCGGCCGCCCTCGCCCGGCCCACGCGTCTTCACCACTTCGGTGTCACAGCTTCTTGCGAATATGGCAAATCCGTGGCTAATATTTTGACCATCAGTAGTCGGTCACTTCGTCGCCAGGATGCGCGACAGCCGGCATACGAATTCAGGGGGTCAACGGTCCTGCCATAAGGAGAGCGGCCGTGGCGATTCGTCGTGCAGAAGCATGTGCTGAAGTCCTGGAAGCATGTTTCACGGATGACACAGAATCGGTAACACCCTTTCCCGTGGTTCACCGGGAAATGGCCTGGCGCGTGCCGCGCCTCGCCGATGACGGGGATGATCCCGTCGTCGCCTCGCGCTGGACTTCGCCACCCGTTGAAGGATTACGCGCGGTCACGCCACCGGGGACGCACGTCGTCGCCATCTTCCTTCGCGCTACCCGCGGCATCCTCCAGGTGGACGGCAAGCCATGGCACGCCGGCGCCATTCCCGTGGGGACGACCGTGGTGACCTCGCCCCGGCAGGAAGTCGCGGCCGAATTCTTCGAGCCCGTCGACACGCTGCACCTGCATATGGAAAGCGCGTTCGTGGAAGGTGCCGAACTGGCCCGGGAGATCGCGGCCCTGCCGTTGCAGGCCGGCATCTACCGCGACGAGGCCATCGACAAGCTCGCCCGCGCCCTGCTCGCCGCCCACGACATCGGCTGCATGTCGCGATGCGCGGAATCCCTCGGTAAACCCATCGTCGTACGACTGCGCCACCTCGGCGCGGAACATGCCCGAACCCACCCCGGCCAACCCCGCGGTGTGCTGCCGAACTGGCGCTTGGTGCGCGTGACCGATTACGTGAATGCCAACCTGGGGGAACGCATCACCCTGGCCGACATTGCACGGGTCGCCGGGCTATCGCCCATGCATTTCGCGGCGCGGTTCCGGGCGGCTACCGGGCACAAGCCGCATGAGTACCTGCAGCTGTGCCGGGTGGAGCGCGCGAAGCGTTTGTTGGCCGAGGGCAACCGCTCGCTGATCGATATCGCGATGGAAGTGGGGTTCCGGACGCAGGCGCACTTCACGACGGTGTTCAAGCGGTTTGCGGGGAGCACGCCGCATTCGTGGAGGACGTCGCTGCACGAGTGATGTTCGCCGCTTGTATGTGGGAGCGCGCTTGCGCGCGATTGGTGATAACGCGCCATCAACGGATGCGAGTAGGCCCAAATACCCTACGCAGTGCTACAACGCCGAGGCCAGTTATAAACCCGGCGATAGCAAAATGAGCCCAGCCGAACAGCACTAGGTAGGACAAGTGTGCCCCAATGGGGGTACCTAGCATTTCGGCGCCGTCCATCGCCCACAGCGAGCCGGGACCCAGGGCCAGCATGAGAAGCCCGCTGAAGCCCGCTTTAAGCTCGAAGCCGGAGGTAAAGCGCTCGTTGGGGTCCTGCGTCCAGAGGCCGGCTGCTAACGCGCCGACCACGGCCGGAAAGACCGGCCACGCCAGGAAAAAATAGATCGCCGTTAGGCCAGGGAAGTCTGATCCTTGTGACCAGTGGCGTGCGGGGATGAAGGGTGCCGATGCCACCAAAACATTCAACGCTGACCTTATCGCATCGTTGTCGGCGGCGGCACGTGTCGCCACGGCGGCGATAGTAGCGAACGCGATGCCGAGACCGATGCTCCACCTGTACGCGAGTCGCTCTATGCGCGTCATATCTTCACCAACCCGTCCAAAGGTCACGGCATCCGACCGCGCGAAGCAATCTTCAGTGAAGATAACACGCCGAAACCGAGCAGCGCGCCAGAAGCGGCGAACTGCATCCAACCCGCCGACACCAGTGTGTCCAGGCTACTTCCGACATGACTTCGCCATCGGTCACCGCCGTGGTACGAAGCGAGACCAAGCCAGGCCAGGCCATAGCACGCGACTGATGCAAGGAAGCCGATAAGTCTGTCGCGCCATGACCACGGCCCCTCGAACATGTTGCGGAAGGGGAAGCCGAAGTGCGCGATAACCCAGGTCGCAGCTAGGGGAGTCAGCGGCCACGCAATGAGGTAGTAAGCGGCTGCCGTGTCGGTGAAGGTCGCGTACAACGACCATTGGCGCACCGGGATGATGGGTACGGCCGCTACGGCATGACGCATCACACCATCAACCGCGGAGAAATGGTGGGCCGCATAGGCGACGGCAGCCGCAGAAAGAATCAACACCACACTGACAACCGCGGCAGTCAACTCAACCGCGTGACCACGCTGCGACTGCGCCGGTGGGAAGTCGGAGGACAGTGGCTTCATTTGGTCCGCCGCGTGGCCGTGCGCTCGTGGCATTCAGAAGACGGATGTTGTGCCAGATAGGCGACGCTTTCCTCAGCCCCCCGTCGCACGTCCGGATCCGCGTCATGTGGCTCCCGGGTGCCGCCAGCGAGATGCAGGCACATGCCAGCCACGGTACGAGCGATCACATCGTCCGACGATAGCAAGTTCACCAGCTCGGCGGCCGGCAGTTCGCTCATCCGCTGCCGAAGGTAGTAGCGGGACGGGAGAGACATATTGTCGTCATCATCGAGCATCTGGAGTCCGTTCCATGGCCGTGGGAACTCGGCCCCTCGCGGCGGATCGTAAGTAATAGCGATGGGCTGCGCAATACGGGGTTCGGACCACAAATCATTGCTTCCGCACGAGAAAGACGAGGACGCCAGCCCGGGCGATGAGGCACAGCAGCTACAGTGGCGCCGACTCCAGATCGCCGACCTACTTGATCACTGGTGGCACGGAGTGCAGCGGCGCGCTTGGCTCGCCCGCAGCCGCATGCTCTTACCGATAAATCGAGGGAGCCACGGTTAGCGCTTGGCAACAGAGGTTTTGTTTCGAACGCAGTCAGTGAGCCCACCCAGAGCGGGAGGTCACAGTTGAGGCTATTACAGCCAGAACGTGTCCGCCAACTCTCAGGACACCGGATTGGCTATAGTTGCGGCCTTTCCAGGTTCCCTGCTAGGTCTCATGCCAACACATCAACGCTCACAAGCGTATAACGGACTTGCCTACCGCCCGGGAATTGATGGCATGCGCGCCATTGCCGTCTTGGGGGTTGTCCTGTATCACGCGGGCTTCGGTCCTCCAGGCGGATTCGTTGGCGTCGATGTCTTTTTCGTCATTTCCGGCTTCCTGATTACGACTTTGCTCGAGGCAGAGCTGGCAAGCTCAGGGCGAGTCGATCTTGCAGCATTTTATGCCAGGCGCGTCCGGCGACTTATGCCCGCCTTGGGCGTCGTCCTGGTCGTAACTTCCGTGGCTTGCCTGTTGTTCCTCTCACCCTACGGCGAGCTATCAGCCGCACTACGCTCAGCAAGCGCAGCCTTGCTATTCGGCGCCAATATCTTCTTCCAGTACACGACTGGTGACTATTTCGGCCCAAATGTAGACCACCTGCCCTTCTTGCACCTATGGTCGCTTGGAGTCGAGGAGCAGTACTACCTGCTGTGGCCGATCGCACTCACACTTGCTCAAAGAATTCCGCTGGGTACGCGTAAGATCGCATTCGCCCTCTGCATACTGGGTTCGCTGGCGTTTGCGGAATGGGCTATCTACCAGGGTAGCCAGGCTGCGTTTTATGCAATGCCATCGCGTTGGTGGGAACTTTCATTAGGCGCGCTTATTGCGTGGTCGCCTCAGCCGGCACCAAGGACTGCGCGATGGGAGGCTACCGTCGGGCTCGGCCTCATAGTGGCAGCCATGGCTGCTCCCACAGTCCATTTCCCCGGCCTGGGCGCGCTGCCCGCAACCGTTGGCGCCGCACTCCTGTTGCATGGTTCGTCGGCGGATGGCGGCCCGTGGCGCTTGCTCGCGTCCAGTCCGCTCCTAGTCATCGGTCAGGTGTCTTACCCACTCTACCTATGGCACTGGCCACTGCTTGCGCTTGCGGCGGTCCTAATACCCGGTGAGATTCCTGCCGCCACCCGGGCGGCGCTGGCGCTGGCGGCGTTCCTTCTTGCCGCAGGTACGTGGCGCTGGGTTGAGCAGCCTGTGCGACGACAGCGGGTAGTGTCGCCCGGGAAACTTGCCTTCGCCACCCTTGCCGCGTGCGGAGCCGCTGCGTTTTTGACGCTGCAAGTCGCTGATATGACGAAGGCATCACCACCGGCAGATGATCCGGGTGCAATTGCCGCCAATGACGCACCGCCGAACAGACTGCTTTGCCACAACAGTTCGCTGCGCCCTCCCGCGATGCCGGACGAGAAGGCATGCATTCTGGGTCATGGCACGGCGCCGCGTGTCGCCATTTGGGGAGATTCGCACGCATTCGCGTTTCAACCGTTTGCCACGGTAATCGCGGCGCGCCAGGACACGACTGCTATCGCATTTTCGCGCGACGGCTGCGCCCCGGCAATCGGCTACGATAATGGACAGCATGCCCAGCCGGCAGCTTGGTGCAAGGCGTTTAATGACGACGTCCTACACCGAGTTGAAGCCATGGATATCGTTATCCTTTCGTCACGGTGGCCCAATCCGGCCGATCGTAATTTTGCGGAAGATTTGTCGGCGACCGTCGAGCAGCTTGCGGGGCACGTTCGACGTGTGCTCATCATCGGGCCCACGCCCGATCTTCCAGCCAGCGTCCCGGAGTGCTTGCGGCAACACATACCGCAAGCCTGCGATTTATCCCGCCCCGACTTTCTCAGTCACTCGAAAACGCGACGAGAGTTGCTGACATCGATTGCATCACGATTTCAGAACGTAACGTACATCGAGCCGGTCGATTTCTTCTGTGGCGCGTCGACGTGCCCTGGAGCCCGCGACGGCATGGCGCTGTATTGGGATGACAATCACATCTCTTCAACCGCAGCTACGGCGTTCGGCCGTTACTACGTGGTGAGCCACGCGAGCAATTAGGGGCGTAAATGAAGCCATGGGCACGAGACTGGCCGCCCTTTTGCCGCGAGAGATTGCCTAGCCACACTTGGGCGGATAGCAAATGTAACCGGCGGAGTTTCTAACTGACCGCCTGCCTCATTCTCGGGGCGCCCATTAGACGAGCCACTGCTTACGTAAGTGCGGCGACCCGAGGGCCGCCGCACCTTTCAGCGTTAGTTTGAGCCTGCATCCGGAGCCGTCCACTCCTTCAGCCACGCATTCACCGTCTCATGCCACTGCACGCTGTTCTGCGGCTTCAGCACCCAGTGGTTCTCGTCCGGGAAGTGCAGGAACTTGCTCGGGATGCCGCGACGCTGCAGTGCAGTGAATGCACCCATGCCCTGGGTTTCCGGAATGCGGAAGTCCTTGCCGCCGTGGATGACAAGCATCGGTACACGCCAGTCCTTCACATGGTTGATCGGGTTGAAGCGCTCGTAGTTCTCCGGGTGCTCGAACTGCGTGCCACCGTTTTCCTTTTCTTCGAACCAGAGCTCTTCGGTGTCGTAGTACATGGCGCGTGCATCGAAGACGCCATCGTGGTCGACGAGGCACTTCCAAGGTTGGCTCCAGTTACCGGCGATCCAGTAGACCATGTAGCCGCCGTAGCTGGCGCCGAGCGCACATGCGCGGTTGCCATCGAGGAAGCTGTACTTCTGCAGGGCAGCGCTCCAGCCATCCTTCAGGTCTTCGAGCGGCTTGCCACCCCAATCACCCGAGATGGATTCGGTGAAGGCCTGGCCGTAGCCGGTTGAACCGTGGACGTTGACCGTGACCACGGCGAAGCCCTGGCCGGCGTAGGTCTGGGCGTTCCAGCGGTAGCTCCAGCTATTGGTCATGGCGCCCTGCGGGCCGCCATGGATGATGAAGGCGACCGGGTAGGTCTTGCCCTTCTTGTAGCCGACGGGCTTCACCACGTAGCCCTGGACGCTTTCGTTGCTCCAGCCCTTGAAGGTGAAGAACTCCGGTTCACCGACCTGAGCGGCTTTCATCCGCTTGGCGTTGTAGTGGGTGATCTGCTTCAGGCCCTTGCCCTTGAGATCGGCCGTGTACAGGTCTGCCGGGCGCTTCAGGTCGTCGCACGAAAGCAGGATCTTCTTCTGGCCGACCGAGAAGGCGCTGACGCTGCCGTCAGTAACCAGCGTGGTCACCTTGCCGGTCGCCGCATCGATCGCGAACAGCGGATGCTGGCCGTTATCGTCGGTGGTCGTGTAGAGGGTTTTGCCGTCGGCGGAGATCTGCAGGGTGCCCGCGGAGCGATCCCACGAGGGATCCACTTCGTGCTTGCTGCCGCTGGCGAGGTCGAGCGCCCAGATGCCGAATCGATCAGCCTCGGAACCCGGCTCCTTCATGGCCGTGTAGTACAGGGTCTTGCCATCCGGCGACACCAGCGGGTTTGCATCCCAGGCCAGGTTGTCGGCGGTCAGGTTGGTCGGATTGGCCGAGCCATCCGCCGGGACACTGTAAATGTCGAAATTGGTGGACCAGGGTTCGCTCTTGCCGGCAATGCGTACGTCGAAGTACACCGTCTTGCCGTCGGGCGAGAAGGTGAACTCATCTTCGCTGCCGTACGGCTTGCTCGGCACGTCGCCATCGATGCCCTTGCTCAGGAGCACGGGCTGCGAGGGCGCGTTGGCGTCGGCGATGTAGAGCTGGGCGCGGCGACCGTCGGCCCATGTATCCCAGTGGCGGACTAACAGCTTGTCGTAGACGGTACCGGTCGCCTTGTCCTTCTCGCGGCCGTCGAGGCGCTCCTTGGTGCAGCTGAGGTCGGCGCAGTCGGTGAAGACCTCGTAGCTCAGGAGGAGCTTCGAGCCATCCGGGGAGAGCTTGTAGGCACCGACGTCGAGCGGAGCGTCGGTAACGGCCTGGCCGGGGTTGACCGTCAGGGCGAGGCCCTTGCCGCCCTGCCCGGCGTCGAACGCCCGGTGGAAGACCTGGGCAGTGCCATCCTTCGGGGCGACGTAATAGATGGACTTGCCGTCCGGCGCCCAACGAGCCGAGGAGCCCTTCTCAACGACCTTGACCGGCTGAGGCGGCTTGTCGAGGTCCATCACGTAGAGCGAGGTAACCCCCTTGTTTGCCGCGTAATCCGTTGCCCGCACGGAGAAAAGTGCGTAGCGGCCGTCCGGGGAGAGCTGTGGGTCGCCGACGCGGTCCATCATGACCAGGTCGCGGATGGAGAAGGGGTGCGGGACTGTCGTGTCGGCGTCGGCGGCGAGGACGGGGCTGGTGGCCAGCGCTAGCGCTAGCGCGGCGAGTAGAGGTTTCATAACGAGTCCCGATGGTAATTCGTGCTGGGCACGGTACGAGGGTGGCCTCCGGCTTTCAAGCATCGCGTTCGCGTATCCTGCCCTGCCTTGCACCTGCTGGAGGAACCACGCATGCCTAAAAGCGACCACTTGCTGCGCCTTGATCGGCGGATCGGCATTGCGGTAGCCCTCGCGGGGGGGCTGATTGGTGCACTCATTCGCTGGTATTACGTAACCCATGCTCAGGTGCTGCAGCCACTAGCTCTACCGAACGTCCGCGCCGATGCGGTTGACTATTACCGTTACGCCTGGAACTTAGCCCACCACGGAACATTTGCAAGCGACCCCGCAGGTTCTGCTTCGCTTCACCCCAGCGCGTACCGCGACCCTGGTTACCCTGCGTTCCTCGCGGTACTGATGCTCCTGACAGACCGGTTCGAGACGTGGTACGCAGCGGTACTGATGGCGCAGGTCGTGCTTGGGGGTGCCACCGTTTCCGTCCTGTTACTCGCAATACGCCCGCGGCTCCCGAAAATCCCGCTCGCTCTCACGGCGGCGCTCATGGCCGTATGGCCGCATAGCGTTGCGATGACGAGCTACGTACTCTCGGAGAATCTTGTAGCGTTCCTCGTCGCGCTGGCTCTGTTGACCGCTCGGCACGCGGGGAAACGAGGAGGAATGGGTGCATATGCCGCAGTTGGCGGAATCGTAGGTCTCGGCGCACTTACCAACGCCGTGCTGGCTCCTGTCGGCGTCATCGTCGCGTTACTCCTGGCATGGCAACGCGTTGCCGATCGACGCGCCCTCCTTGCACTTGCCATATGCTCATTAGCGTTGCCTGCAGCCTGGGGGGTACGCAACCTGACAATGCCGTTCAACGCCACGGCCGCGAAGCGGGCGTCAATGAACCTCGTTGAAGGATCCTGGCCGACATTCCATGCCGCGTACAAACTCGCCATGCGTGGCGACGACGCTGGCCTGAAGACAATTCGGGCAATCGATGACGAAATCGCCTCCTTCAACCAAGGCGCGTGGCACGGCCTAGCCACTATGTGCGAGAGGATGTGCGCCCAGCCGATGACCTATCTGACATGGTACGCCCGAAAGCCCGTAGAGCTTTGGGGATGGGATATCCAAGTGGGACAAGGAGATATCTACGTATATCCAACGCGTGAGTCACCGTTCCGAAACCAGCCCATCTGGCGACTCTTGGAAAACGGATGCTTCCTGCTCAACCCCCTCATCATGCTGCTCGCCTCCCTGGGAGCGATTTCATCGCTTCTCCGGCGACCTGCCGATCCGGTCGAATCCGCCATGGCGGCGATCGTTCTCGCGATCACGGTCGTTTATACGGTACTGCAGGCTGAGCCAAGGTACGCCGTACCTTTTCGCGGCCCTGAGATCGCCCTTGCTGCAATTGGGTCCTTAGCCCTGCTACGCCTGAAGTGGCCACGAAGCAGCTAGAAGGCGACTCACATCCCAAATTGCGTCCGCCGACCCACCAAGCACCCCCTTTTGGTACGAAGCGTGCTTCACCGGGGCGTCCATTGAGGGGTCCGACATGCCAATCCACCGCCGGTCATCAGCTGGTTTCACACTCATCGAGTTGATGATTGTGGTCGCGATTATTGCCATTTTGGCGGCTATCGCCGTACCGCAATACAAGGATTACGTGGTTCGCACACAAGCCGCCGAAGGCTTGGTTACGGCTGCCGGCGCGAAGTCTGCAGTATGGGAGTTCATGCACAACACTGGCCGGTTCCCGAAATCAAACAGCTCGGCCGGTTTACCGCGTCCCACGTCGATCGCGGGCAAATACGTATCGTCGGTAACGCTGCTTGATACGGGCGTGATCGAAATTGCCTACAACAGCGGCGATGCGAGCAGCGTTCTAAAGCCCGGTACCGTTTCGCTGTCGCCCTACGACACAACTGGCAGCATCGGGTGGACATGTAAATCCAGCCTGGATAACCGCTACCTGCCTACTCCCTGTCGCTCGCACTGACCAATAGCGTCACAATGTGACGTGACCCGTCACCCAAAAAGTTGCCGCAATTCACTGAATCCGCGAAATTTTCCAGTTGATCCGCTAGCGTGATCCGCTGCACAATCCCGGCACCGGCAAATATGAGGAAATAGGCCGGTCGCGAAAGCATGGCACGCTAGATGCAAGCTTTCCGGCGAGCTTCCTGGTCGTTCCTGACCAAAGCAAGTGAGGGAGCATTCCTTCCCGTTGCTCGGCAAGGGGGAGGTGCTAGGGCTCAGGGGGCATCACTTTTTTCGGTTGGTTTTACCCATTAACGAGGAATTTCCATGAAGAACGTCCAGAAGGGCTTCACGCTCATCGAACTGATGATCGTGGTCGCCATCATCGCGATCCTGGCTGCCATCGCCATCCCGCAGTACCAGAACTACATCATCCGCAGCCAGGTGTCCGAAGGCATGAACCTCGCTGACGGCGCCAAGACGGCCGTGGCAGAGTTCTACAACAACACGGGTCGCTGGCCGCAGGACAACAAGTCCGTTGGCCTTCCGAACTCCGGCTCGATCAAGGGTAAGTACGTTACCGACGTCACCGTCGCCGGTGGTGCGAACGGCAAGATCCGCGCCACCTTCGGCAACGAAGCCAACGCCAAGCTGACGACGCCGACCGCTGCCGTGCTCGTGCTTTCCCCGTTCGATCAGGGTGGCGCGATCTCGTGGAACTGCCGCGCGCTCCGTGGTACCACGGTGCCCGACCAGTACCTGCCGACCGCTTGCCGCACTGGCACCTGATTTCCCGGTTTATGGTAGAAGCAGAAAGGGACCGGAATCCGGTCCCTTTCTTTTTAGCTCGGGTGAAGCTCATTTGCCGATTTTCTCGCGTCCCACCGTTACTTTAGCGCTCATCTGCATTGCGATTGGCGCATATGCAATGTGGATCTATGCGTCCGGTGCGCACGGTCCGTTTCTGTTTGATGACTGGGCCAACCTTCCCGCGCTGACCGCACAGGGCTCACTTGAACAGGCGGACAATTTCCTCAGGTACATAACGTCGAGCAAGGCGGACCCCACGGGACGCCCGATAGCCATGCTCGCATTCGCGCTCAACGCTCCCGACTGGCCCGCGAATCCAGCTGCATTCAAATGGACCAACATCGCGCTCCATGCCCTGAATGCTGTAATGCTGACGGTAGTGCTTTACCGGCTATGCCTATCCCTTGGCATGTCGGTGGCGCGCTCCCATACCGCATCCGCAATCGCCGCCCTTGCATGGGGCATCCACCCCCTCCTCGTGTCGACCGTACTGTACGCCGTGCAGCGCGAAGCGCTACTCGCAGGGACCTTCATCTTGCTTGGGTTGCTTTGCTGGCTTAATGGCAGGGCCCGCATGCTTAAGGGGGCGCCGGGCGGTGCGCTATGGCTCGTCGCGGGCGTAGGCCTCTGCACGCTCCTTGGCTGTCTCTCCAAAGCGAACGGCGTACTCCTGCCGCTATTAATCCTGGTTACCGAGTCTGTCCTTCCGCCCTCGGAGAATCATAATCAACGGCACTACAAACGTGTTCTTTTGCTTTCTTGCGGACCCATCGCATCGATCATCCTCATCGCCCTAGTCGCCCTGGCCATCAAATCCATTGGCGAAGGCTTCCTGCCGTATCGCGGCTGGTCGATAGGGCAACGCCTGCTCACTGAGCCGGCCATTCTCTGGGACTATGCATTCCAGCTCTTGCTGCTGAAGCCGGTTGCAAGCAGCGTGTTCCACGATCAGTACGAAGCCGCCCGCAGCGCTTTCGATCCGTGGTACGTAATTCCTGCCGTGATGGCCTGGATCGCGCTTGCTATGGTGTCGTGGCGGCTGCGCCGCCGCTATCCGTCGGTCAGTCTTGCGATCCTGTTTTTCCTCGCTGCACATTGCCTCGAATCAAGCTCGATCAGCCTCGAGCTTTATTTTGAGCACCGCAATTATGTTCCTGCCATGTTCCTTTTCCTACCACTCGGAACGGCACTGACCAGCTTAGGACGTAGGAGCGTGGGCATCGCGCTGGCCGTCGTAGTGCTCGGCGCCATGAGCGTGCTCACCCGCATCGAGGCCAACCGGTGGAGCGATCCCAAAGGCCAGGCTGAGATTTGGGCCGCGATGCAACCGGACTCCCCGCGCGCCCAAGCTTATGCCGCGCAGGTCGAATCCGCGTACGGCCGAAATGACCAGGCCGTGCGTCGCCTTGCCATCGCCAGGAAGCGCTTTCCGGACGAGCCTCAAGTAGCCTTTAACGTAGTGAATGCTGCTTGCCGCTCTGGCCATGTATCAGCCATCGACCGCGAAGCCGCACTCACCGCCGTTCGCACGAGCCGAAAAGACCCGGGCGCACTCTTGCTTCAATGGGTCGATGCGACTCTTGAGGCGGTCGCGGCCCAGCAATGCCCGGGCCTTGACCTACCCTTCATTTCATCGCTCCTTGATACCGCGATCTCCAATCCGGCTATCGCCAGTGTTCCGGGTCGCCGCCAGGACATTTTTCATTTGCGAGGGGAGATCGCCCTCGCCCAGAAGCGGCCCGACGCAGCGCTGACGTGGTTCAATACTGCGCTTGCGCAAGCACCAACGCCGCAAGCGGCCTTGGCACAGGCCGCCGAGTTAGGCGCCCAGGGCTGGCCTGCACATGGCGTCAGACACCTAGATGCGTATGAATCGATGCAGACGGCGCCTACGCCGTCGTGGACGTCAGGGATGCCATGGGTGCACGCCCGCCTGCTCCGAGCGCAAGACTACTGGCCTACAGAGTTAACGAACCTCCGGACGGCCCTGACAGATGCTTCAACCAAGGCACGCAATGCTGCGAATTAAGTCACCCTTCCTCGTTTTATCGCTCGCATGCTTTTTGACCGCCGCGGTCACGATCGCAGTGTACGCGCAGGGCCTGCATGGCGGATTTCTGTTCGATGACTTTCCGAACATCGTGGACAACAACGATGTCCAGCCTACCCAGGTTTCCCTGGCGAGCTTGCTTAACGCGGCCTTGTCTTCACCGGCCAGTGAGTTCAAGCGCCCATTGGCCTCATTGAGCTTTGCACTCAATATCATTGCGAGTGACGGCCTTGATCCAGTCGCGATGAAGGTTACAAACGTCGTGCTGCACGTGGCCAACGGGGTCCTTCTCTTTGCGTTACTCACCAGCCTCTTCGCATGGGTGCACGGTAGCCGCCGACCGAACGATGGAATCACGGCGCTCCTGATTACCGCAGGCTGGCTGCTGCTACCCATCAACCTGACCGCTGTGCTGTACGTCGTCCAGCGAATGGAGAGCATGGCCAACCTGTTTGTACTCGCGGGCCTTCTAGGCTACGTCAGCGGGCGGCGGCGCATGCTTGCTGGGCGGAAAGGGCTCGTCTTGGCAATAGGCAGCGTGCTCCTGGGCGCGGTGCTCGGTGTGCTTGCCAAAGAAACGGCCGTGCTGCTCCCCCTGTACGCCTTGATGCTTGAAGTATTTTTGTTTCATGGCCGCTCGGTCCGCACCATCGACGCCGCCCCCACTCTCGACCGTCGTATTTTCATTTTTTACCTGGTGTTCCTCGTGGTGCCGTTCATCGTCGGTGCTGTATGGCTGATTCCGAAGTTCCTGAACCCGGCATCTTGGGCCGGGCGCGATTACACGCTGAGCACGCGGCTTTGGAGCGAAAGTCGGATCGTCGTTGACTACGTAGCCTGGACGTTAGTGCCCTTCCCTTCGGATCTCTCGTTCTATCACGACGACTTTCGAGCCTCGACTGGACCGCTCACGCCGTGGACGACAATCCTTTGCATCCTCGTCCTCGTGGCCATTGCTTGGACTGCAGTCGCACTGCGGAAACGCGCACCACTTATCGGCTTGGGCCTGGCCTGGTACCTGGCGTGCCATACGCTTACTGCCACCGTGCTTCCCCTGGAGCTCATTTATGAGCATCGCAACTATTTCGCGAGTATCGGGCTAGTCCTCGTCGCGGTGTGCTTACTTCGTGCCGAGACAGGCATCCAGGGCGCCAACAGCGTCGGTTCCAACTTTGCTCTAGCCCGCCACGTTGCGCTGGCCTCACTCCTCGCATGGTGGGGATGCCTGCTTGCCGTAACCGCCCGCGCATGGGACAACCCTCTCACAATGGCCCAGGAACTCGCCTGGCGAGGCCCAGGTTCCCCACGCGCGCAGTACGAGCTTGGACGCACTTACATCATCTTGTCTCGATACGATCCCAGCTCCCCACTTGTTGGCCTGGCTTACGGCCCCCTGGAACGTGCAATGCGCATCCCAGGTTCGTCGGTTCTTCCCGAACAGGCGCTCATCTTCCTCAATGCGCGCATGGGCCGCACTATCGATAGGGCTTGGTGGGAAAGCATGCGAGGAAAGCTCGCATCGCGCAAACCGACCGTGCAGGATGAGAGTTCCCTTGAGGCACTAGCAAAGTGCCAGGCGTCTAAGTCCTGCGCCTTCCCAGCTGAAGACCTCGTACCTATGTTCCTGGCGGCCATGTCGCATCCGATGCCGACTTCGCGCCTATTGGCTACCTATGCCGATTTCGCCTGGACGAACCTCGGTGACCGAACGCTGGGCCTTGCAGTGCAGGAGCAAGCCGTAGCTGTGGCCCCCAACGAGATGGCCTATCGGATCACCCTGGCCTCCCGACTCATAGCCGACGACAGGACTCAAGATGCCCGCGCTCAATTGGCGGCTATTCGCGCGGCGAACGTCGGTGGGCGATTCGACGCGGATATTTTGCGCCTGGAAGGCCAAATGCTTCGTCGACCCGGCGGCCCGTGAGTCGCGTGGGCGCAGCTCCGTATTACAATGGGCTAACAGCCGCGGTTACCTCGGGATGCTCATGAAGGCAGTGATTCTGGCGGGAGGCTTCGGCACCCGCATCAGCGAAGAAACCACCATACGCCCCAAACCCATGATCGAGCTGGGTGGCCGTCCGGTCCTGTGGCACATTCTGAAGATCTACTCCCACCATGGCATTAACGATTTCGTGATTTGCCTTGGCTACAAGGGTTACATGATCAAGGAGTACTTCGCCAACTACTTCCTGCACATGTCCGATGTCACGATTGATCTAGTCAAGAATGGTATAGAGGTGCACCAGCGCCACGCCGAGCCATGGCGTATCACCCTCGTTGATACCGGCGAAAATACCCAGACGGGCGGCCGCCTGCGGCGCGTCGCGCCTTACCTAGGTGACGACACGTTCTGCTTCACCTATGGCGATGGGCTGTCCGACGTGAACGTCGCCGCGAGCATTGCATTTCATCGAGAGCGCGGGACCAAAGCAACGATCTGTGCGGTGCAGCCTCCCGGTCGCTTTGGCGCAGTGGACTTTGATGGCCACAAGATCGTTCGATTCAGGGAGAAGCCGGCCGGAGACGGCACGTGGATCAATGGTGGATTTTTCGTCCTTGAGCGCTCTGTTCTCGACCTGATAGACGGCGACGGAACTATTTGGGAGAAAGAACCGCTCGAGGCGCTGGCTGAAGCGGGCGAACTCGCTGCGTGGCGGCACGATGGGTTCTGGCAGCCCATGGACACACTTCGCGACAAGACGCGCCTGGAAGAACTTTGGGCGTCCGGCTGCGCACCGTGGAAGGTGTGGGAATGAAGTCATTCGGCGGCATATATGCTGGTCGTCGCGTCCTCGTCACTGGACACACCGGCTTCAAGGGATCATGGCTCGCCTACTGGCTGCGCGAGCTTGGTGCGACAGTGCGTGGCGTCGCCCTTGCGCCAAGCACATCGCCCTCGCACTGGGAACTTCTGGGCCTGAATGACGTGGAAGACATACGTGCCGATATTCG
>NZ_JBQCFT010000009.1:0-21490 GCF_051958795.1 Luteibacter sp.
GCCGTGTCGATGATCGTTGACGGCTTCTGCAAGCAGGTGTTCCGCGAGCTGCCGATGGAGTTCGCCGTGGAAGCCAAGAAGCTGCTCGAAGTCTCGCTCGAAGGGGCGGTGGGCTAAGCGATGGGTATCGTTGGCTCCGCCCCGGCCCCGACCGACCTGCGCGCGTTGCTCGCCGCGCTGGATCCGGCCGTCGATCCGGTACCGAAGCGCTTCATCCACGTGTCGCACGATCGTGCCCGCGAGCGCATGGCCGATGCGCTGATGATGTTCCGCGAGGACGAGGGCACCACGCTCATCGTCGACGTGACCGAGGACGACCGCAGTGGCGATCGCATGCTGTGGGCATGCATCACCCTGCGCGTGCAGTCCAGCCTGACCGCTGTCGGCATGATGGCCGCCGTTTCCGCCGCGCTCGCCCGGTGCGGTATTCCCTGCAACCCCGTTTCCGCGTTCCTGCACGATCACATCTTCGTGCCGTGGGACCGCCGCGACGAAGCGCTCGATGCGCTCTCGCACCTGACGCCCTGATGGACAGCACCGCCATGCACATGCTCAAGATCGAAAACCTCCATGCCCGCGTCGAAGGCAAGGAGATCCTGAAAGGCCTTTCGCTCACGGTGAACCCGGGCGAAGTGCACGCCATCATGGGCCCGAACGGCGCGGGTAAATCCACGCTCGGCAACGTGCTCTCCGGGCGCGATGGCTACGAGGTGACCGAAGGCTCGGTGACCTTCGACGGCCGTGACCTGTTTTCGCTGGAGCCGGAAGAGCGCGCCGCGGTCGGCCTGTTCCTCGCCTTCCAGTATCCGGTCGAGATCCCTGGCGTTAACAACACCTACTTCCTGCGTGCCGCGCTCAACGCGCAGCGGAAGTTCCGTGGCGAGGACGAGCTGGATTCCATGCGCTTCCTGAAGCTGGTGCGCGAGAAGCTGAAGATCATGCAGATCTCCGACGAGCTGCTGCACCGCGCGGTCAACGAAGGCTTCTCCGGTGGCGAGAAGAAGCGCAACGAGATCTTCCAGATGGCCGTGCTCGAGCCGAAGCTCGCCATCCTCGACGAAACCGATTCCGGCCTCGATATCGATGCGCTGAAGCAGGTGGCCGAGGGCGTGAACGCGCTGCGCTCCGCGGAGCGTTCGTTCATCGTCGTGACCCACTACCAGCGCCTGCTTGACTACATCGAGCCCGATTTCGTCCACGTGCTGGCCGGCGGCCGCATCGTCGAAAGCGGCGACAAGAGCCTCGCCCTGAAGCTCGAAGCCGAGGGCTATGCGTGGCTCGCCGACAAACACCCGCACCTGCGCAAGGCCGACCTTGCCGGGGAGCCGGCATGACCAGCGCGCCGTCGCCGTTCGTGCGGGCGGCGCTGGATGCCGCCGCCGGCGTGCCCGACACGGGCATCGCCTGGCTCGACGCCGCGCGCCGCGAAAACCTCGAGGCGTTCGCCGAAACCGGCTTGCCGGAAGGGCGTAACGAAGCCTGGAAGTACACGCCGCTGCGTGCGCTCTCGCAGCGCGCCTTCGCGTTGGCCGATGCCGGTGTGGCCGCGTCGGCGGATATCGCGCCTGCGTCGTTCGCCTTGCCGGGCGTCGATGGCGCGCGGGCGGTCTTCGTGGATGGCGTGTACCGCACGGGTCTTTCTTCGCTGGATGCCGGTAGCGGCGTCGAGCTTCTTCCGCTCGGCGGGGCGCTTGCCTCCCATGCGGAGCCTTTGCGTTTCGCCCTGGCCAACCGTTACCGCCGCGGCGCCGCCGATGCGTTCGCCCACCTCAACGCCGCGCTCGCCAGCGACGGCGTGGTGCTGCGCGTGGCCGACGGCGTGGCGGCGACGAAGCCCGTCCACATCGTCCACGTCACCAGCGGCCTCCAGCCGGACACGGCATGGCACGCACGCGTGCTGGTGGAGGTGGGGAAGGGCGCCTCGCTCGATGTCGTCGAACACTTCGTTGCCGCCGGCGATGCCGTGCAGCTCGGCACCGTCGTCGCGGATTACGTCGCACGCGAAGGTGCGAAGCTGGGCCTCGTGATCCTGCAGGATGCATCCCCGGCCACGACCCTCGTGCGTCGGGGCAACGTCCGCCTGGATGCCGAGGCGCACGTCACCGTGCATGCGCTGGAGCTGGGCGGCGCCCTGGTTCGCCACGAACTCACGGCCGAGGTCCTCGGTGACCGCGCGCGCTTCGATACGCGTGGCGTGTTTGCGCTGGCGGGCCGCCAGCACGTGGATACGCAGCTGGAAGTGCACCACAAGGCGCGTGACACCGCCTCCGAAGCGCTCTGGCGCGGCATTGCAGATGGTCGCTCGCGCGGTGTCTTCCGCGGCGCCATCGTGGTGGCCGAAGGCGCCGACGGT
Organism: Luteibacter sp.; assembly: GCF_051958795.1. Lineage (GTDB taxonomy): Bacteria > Pseudomonadota > Gammaproteobacteria > Xanthomonadales > Rhodanobacteraceae > Luteibacter. The sequence continues at coordinate 2,354 of NZ_JBQCFT010000009.1, forward strand.
ACCGATGCGTCGCTGAGCAACAAGAACCTGCTGCTCTCGGGTTCGGCCGAGATCGACACCAAGCCGGAACTCGAGATCTACGCTGACGAAGTGAAGGCTGCCCACGGCGCCACGATCGGCCAGCTCGACGAGCGCTCGCTGTTCTACCTGCGTTCGCGTGGTATCCCGCTGGTGGAGGCGCGCAGCCTCCTTACCCTGGCTTTCTGCCGCGCCGCGCTCGAGTCGCTGCCGAACGAAGCCTTGCGCGAGCACCTGGGCGAGCTGCTGGTCGCCCACCTGCCGACCAGCACCGCCAACGATTAAGTCCGGAGCCAAGCCATGAATGCCAGGGCCGAGACCGCCCCCCTCCCGCTCGACGTAGAGCGCATCCGCGCCGATTTCCCGCTGCTTTCGCGGACGGTGCACGGCAAGCCGCTGATCTACTTCGACAGCGCGAACACCTCGCAGAAGCCAGTGTCGGTCATCGAGGCGGTCGATCGCCACTACCGCGAGCACAACGCCAACGTGGCGCGTGCGGTGCATACGCTGGGCGAAGAGGCGACGGCGGCTTACGAGGGTGCGCGTGACGCGCTGGCGCGCTTCATCAATGCACCTTCGCGCGATGAAGTGATCCTCACCTCGGGTACGACCCAGGCGATCAACATGGTGGCGTACAGCTATGCGCTGCCGCGCCTGAAGCCGGGCGACGCGATCGTCACCACCGTAATGGAACACCACGCCAACATCGTGCCGTGGCAGCTCGTCGCCGAGCGCACCGGCGCCACGGTGAAGGCGGCGCCCATCGATGAGAAGGGCGAGCTGATCCTCGAGGAGTACTTCAAGCTCCTTACGCCGGAAGTGAAGCTCGCCTGCGTGGGCCACGTATCCAACGTGACCGGCACGGTGAACCCGGTGCGCGAGATTGCCCGTGAATGCCGCAAGCGCGGCATCCCGTTGCTCGTGGATGGGTCGCAGGCCGCCCCGCACCGCAAGGTGGATGTCCAGGCGCTCGGTTGCGACTTCTACGCCATCACCGGCCACAAGATGCTGGCGCCCACGGGCACCGGCGCGCTGTGGGCGAAGCGCGAGCACCTCATGGCAATGCCGCCGTTCTTCGGCGGTGGCGAGATGATCCGGGAGGTGCGGTTCGAAGGCACCGTGTTCGCCGACCCGCCGCACCGCTTCGAGGCGGGCACGCCCAACATCGCTGGCTTCGCTGGCATGTCGGCCGCGATCGATTACCTCGAAGGCATCGGGTTCGACCGCCTGAAGGCGCATGAGCAGGACCTGCTTGCATACGCGACCGAGGCGATCGCCGCACTCCCGGGCGTCCGTATCTTTGGCCAGGCGAAGGAGAAGGAACCGGTCATCTCGTTCCTGCTCGAAGGCGCCCATGCCAATGACATGGCGACCCTGCTGGACCTGCAGGGCGTCGCCGTGCGCTCCGGACACCATTGCGCGCACCCGCTGATGCAGTGTTTCGGCGTCCCCGCGACGCTGCGGGCCTCGCTGGCGTTCTACAACACCCGCGCCGAGGTCGACCAGTTCATCGACGCCGTGGGCCGGGTCCGCAAGCTCCTGCTCTGACGGCCCGCCAATCGCGCGCAAGCCCGCTACCACAGGCGGCCGTTGCCGTGTGGGAGCGCGCATGCGCCCGATACCGGTCCCGCGCCTAAAATGCGCCCATGACCCCGAAACACACCTTCCGCACCGCCACCCAGGCGGATGCCGCCGTTATCGCCAGCCTGGTCGAATCCGCCTACCGCGGTGACGCCAGCCGCGCCGGCTGGACCACCGAGGCCGATTTCCTCCACGGCCGCCGCACGGACGTCACCGAGATCGAAGAGCTCCTCACCGGACCAAACGGACGCTTCGTGCTGTTCGAGCGGGACGGCCTGGTCGCAGCCTCGTGCTACATCGAGCGCCAGGGCGAGATCTGCTACTTCGGCATGTTCTCCGTGCACCCCCCGTTCCAGGGCACCGGCATCGGCCGCCTGGTGATCGAGGAAGTCGAGCGCATCGCTGTCGAGGAATGGGCGTGCACGCGGGTCGAGATGACCGTGATCGATATCCGCGACGAGCTCATCGCCTGGTATGAGCGCCGCGGTTACGCCCGCACCGGCCGTACGAAGCCCTTCCCGTATGGCGATGAGCGCTTCGGCTTGCCGCAGCGCGACGACCTGCGTTTCGAGTACCTCGTGAAGGAACTCCGGGCGTGAACGGCTGGGTCAAGGTCGGCACCCGCAGCGAGCTGCTGCCTGGCGAGTTCAAGGTGGCCTGGGACGGCGATACGGCCATTGCGGTCTACAACATCGATGGCGATCTCTACGCTATCGAGGATGTCTGCACCCACGATGGCGGTGAACTGGCCGGTGGCCCGGTGCACGGCTTCGAGGTGGAATGCGTTCGCCACGGCGCACGGTTCGACCTGCGCAACGGTGACGTGACCTGCCCGCCGGCCTACGAGCCCGTGGCGGTCTTTCCCGTGCAGGAAGCCGACGGCTTCATCTGGACGCGCGACGACCGCTGAGCGCGGGCGGTTTGAGGCATCTCTGAGTCGCGAATTCCCTGACGCGGTTTGTCAGGAAGACCTTGCGCGCCTATAAGCTCAAGTACTACATAGGGTTGCGAATGGCCTTGTTGAATGACACCTGATCCGTGGCAAAGAATCGTTCTTCGATTCGAGTGGATGAAGTGTCATGCGTACATGGAAGGTTGCGATCGCTGCGGCGATCGTCGTGGGTGCCGCCGCGTGGGTCCCCTGGCTGGCGGCGTACCTGACGGACCGGTTGCTCGGCGTGGATTCCGGGCCGCGCTGGTGGATGGCGTGGTGGGGCTACTACCGGCATCTGGATGAGCCGGCCTACCAGCCGATTGCGTGGCGGATCTGGCTGGCCGGCGGCCTGGGCGCCGGTGTACCGCTGCTCATTGCAGGCGCGGCGCTGGCCCTCACGTTCCGTTCGTCGAAGATGGCGCGGCACGGCAGCGCACGTTTCGCGTCGAACCGTGACCTCGCGCGCCACCGCATGTTCAAGCCTTCGCCGACGGCCCTGATCGTCGGTCGCCGCGGCCGCCGCCTGGTCTACATGTCGGGCCAGCAGTTCGCGATCCTCGCTGCGCCGACACGCAGCGGCAAGGGCGTGGGCATCGTCGTCCCGAACCTGCTGAGCTACGAAGGCTCCGTTGTCGTCCTCGACATCAAGCAGGAGAACTTCGACCTCACCAGCGGCTGGCGCAAGGCGCAGGGGCAGGCGGTCTACCTGTTTAACCCCTTCGCGGAAGACCTACGCACGGCGCGCTGGAACCCGCTTCACTACGTCTCGGACGGCTCGTTCCGCGTCTCCGACCTCATGTCGCTCGCCGAGACGCTGTATCCCGACGGCGGTGGCGAACAGGGCTTCTGGGTCAGCCAGGCCCGCAACGCCTTCGTCGCGTTCACGATGTACCTGTTCGAGCGGCGCGACGCGGCCGGGGAGGGCAGCCGCCTGCAGACTCCGCGCGAGCCGACCCTTGGCGAGGTCTTCCGCATTTCGACTGGCGATGGCGACGACCTGAAGAGCTACCTGCAGGGTCTGGCGCGCGAAAGCTTCGTCAGCGACACAACGCAGAACGCCTTCAGCAACCTGCTCTCGCAAGCCGACGACACGTTCGCCTCGATCATGGGCACGTTCCGCGAGCCGCTGAACATGTTCCTCAACCCGGTGCTCGACGCGGCGACTAGCGGCAACGACTTCCTGCTCACCGATGTCCGCCGCAAGAAGATGACCATCTACATCGGCATCCAGCCGAACAAGCTGGCCGAGAGCCGGATCATCATCAATATGTTCTTCAGCCAGCTGGTGAAGCTCAACACCCGCGAACTGCCGATGCACGACGCGACGCTGAAGCATCAGTGCCTGCTGCTCATGGATGAGTTCACCGCGCTCGGCCGCGTCGACATCCTCGCGAATGCCGTCTCCTTCATCGCCGGCTACAACCTGCGCCTGCTGCCGATCATCCAGAGCCTCTCCCAGCTCGATGCTGTCTACGGCCCCGACATCGCGCGCAGCTTCGTCACCAACCACGCCCTGCAGATCGTCTACACCCCGCGCGAACAGCGCGACGCCAACGACTACTCCGAGATGCTCGGCTACACCACGGTCCGCCAGAAGAACATCACCCGCGGACACGACGTGAGCATCAGCCACCACGAAGAACGCCGTGCCCTGATGTTGCCCCAGGAACTCAAGGCCATGGGCGCCGACAAGCAGGTGTTCTTCTACGAAGGCATCCCCCATCCGGTGATGGCGGACAAGATCCGCTACTACCAGGATAAGTACTTCACCAGGCGGCTGAAACCGAAGGTGGAGGTTGAGATGTTGAAGGTGAAGGGCGTGAAGGCCCCGAAGGGAGCATTGTGAAAAGGCCAAACAGACTCTGTGCAGCTATATCGACCGCCTTTGCGTGGACGATTCTAATGGGTTGCGCAGATCCGACGATCAAGGATCCGATGACGCCCAAAGAGTACATCGCGGTTTCCGCAGCGAGTCTTAAGTCACTGCCTGACCAAGAAGGGCTCACGATTGAACGGCTAAAGGAGCTAGGGACTATCTACGAGCGTCGTGGACCCGGCGGAGCATGTGGTGATGATCCGCTCATTCATGGTCCACAAGATCATTGTCATCCAAAGCACGATATGTACGAGCAAATCCGGCGCGGTATTGCTGATGTCATGGCGCGCGATGGTCGGAAGATGACTGGCGAAGATGCCGAACGTGTCGCGCTAGCGGCCTTTTGGTGCGCTACGTATACACATCTTGATCGCGTCGACAGCGTCGAATCGTGGCCTGACGATGTTCCATGGGTCGATCGACTTATCACCATGACCGGTCGTGCTAGCGCGGTAACCGGAGATAGCGAGCAAAAACGTGCCATTGCCGTAGTGACCGGTCTTGGCATGAAGCACAACTGGCTGATTCACATGATTCGATGGGTCGATAACGGCATGACCATCGATAGGTTTCACGATCGGCGCTCGCGCCAGGATGTGGATCCTCAGGCTGGTGGTGCCGTGGAATGAACTTCGACGCGGCTAGATGGCGTAGTCGACGAATGGGTTCGATACGTGGCTGCGCATTCTTAGGCTTGTTCGCGTGCGTTTTTTTGACGGCATGTCTACCTGTGTCCGATTCGTTGGTCGCTCGAGATGGCAGGACGCATTTCAAAGAGCATGCGATCGCCACCGCATGTGGAAGAACTTTTGGATGCCGTATCGAGTATGCGGGGATCTATCAACGCAATGAGAGCGATAGCATTCTGCTGCCGCCGCTGAGACGAGACGTACTTTCAAACGACAAGGGATTGCACATAGGCATAGATAACTTTCCGGCGGCTGCCATCGTTTCGTGGAAGTCATCCGACGGTGTGGGGCACGAAGCCGCTATTGATATTGGCTCGATATTCAAGAGTCAGAGATTTCTCCACCGGGCGTTGGATGAAGAAATCTTCCGAATTCACAGGATGCCAGTCCTGATCTTGGTCGTGGACGATCGGACCATCCGTGTCTATATGAGAACGACATTGGTCCTGAACCGAGAGCAGGTTCCGGGTGACCGGCTGAGCATGGTTCGTGAGGATGTCGTTTTGGCGTTTAGCAAAGAATACTGACGATAAGGAAGTTATGAGATGGTGGAGCGGCACAGGAAGGATGGTTTCGGTAGGGTGTTGGACGGGGTTGATACGACGGCGACTTTCCGGAGTGATCTCTCGCTCTATGATGTTGGACGGGATTTGCTTGCTCGATTTAGCGTTCCGACGATGCTGCATCGTGGCGCACCGAATGAGCGCCTTTTCATGGCGAACTTCGACGGGACTGGAAATGACGCGGACGGCGATCCAGAACACAGGACGAATGTTCATGCCATCCATCGGGATGCCGCATCTTCTGGCGACCCCAGGGTGCAAAGCCGATATCTGAGAGGGCCTGGTACCCAAGAGAAGACGCTCTTTCGTGGTCTCGATGGTGGCTTGGGGTACTCCCATGACCGGCGCGTGCGGGAAATGTATGACATGGTTGTTGACCAGGCGCGCAAATGGATGGTGGAGAATCCCGCGTCGGATATCAGGGTTGTGATTACGGGGTTCAGTCGCGGCGCGGAACAGGCCGCCTCCCTGGCTCGAATGGTTCACGAGCGGGGGCTTGCCTACGAGGATGCTAACGGTCGTCATCAGCTAACACCCCCGGGAAAGATTCCGCAGTCGGTGATGTTGTTTGATCCTGTGGGTACGGGAGTTCCGCATGTGTACGATCGGCGGTTAGCCTCGTCGGTGATTTCCGGCGTTCAAATCGTTGCCCGTGATGAGCGTCGATCGCAGTTTCCTTCGTCGACGCTGATCAGGCAGGGCATGTCCGACGATGGGCGCTTCCTTGGGATAACCGTTCCCGGCGCTCATTCAGATGTCGGCGGCAGCTATCACATGGACGGGTTGCCTCGTGCCAGCTTGGCGCTCGGGGTGGATTTCCTCAACGCACAGGTCGAGGATCCTTTCTTGCAGCGCCCCGACCTGCGCGAAAACATCTGGGAGTACGATGGCCACAAGTCGGAGCAGCATTCCTTCATCTACACCACAGGTGCCGAGGACCGACTGGGGGAGCGCGACACACGCGGTGCAGAGCGTTTCCCAACGCATTGCCGGCCGGTTGAGGAATGCGCACCACCTGACCCCGCGGACGAATCATTGATCGCTCGCTTGGGCCCAGCGCACCCGGTTTCCGTTGGCCAGACTCCGCTCGACCTCATTGGGCGGGAGATTGCAATGGAACAAGCGCCAGAAGATCAACCTCGCCTGCCGTCCGACATCGAAGAAACGCGCGCGTTGATCTCAAAGCGAGAGCTGGCGCCAGATGCTTCTTGGGCTGACCACTTTCAGGAGACCCGTAACGGTCTGCGGGCGCCGGCCACGCAGATAGAGTTCTCTCGGGAACCGGGGCCGGAGTCCGAGCCGGCTATGCCCCTCCCAACCAGCCCAGCCCACCCAACCCACCGCGACCACCACCTCTACAACTCCATCCACGGCCAGCTCACCACCGTCCACAAGGAGGAGGGCATCACCCTAAGCCCCCAGCAAATGGACCGCCTGGCCCACTGCTCGGTAGCCACGGCAAAGCAATGCGGCATGAGCGACGTGAGCCACCTCTCCCTCGGTCAGGACAAGCAGGGCAACCTGTTGCCGGAGGTGCACCTCTACCAGGCGTTCCGCGGTGACGTGGACGATCCGCGGACGAAGTGGGGCAAGCTCGATGCGCTGGAGGCGTTCCAGACGCCAGTCGAGACGGCCTCCCGTGACCTGCAGGTGGCGAACCAGCAGATGGACCAGGTCCAGCAGGATCAGCAGATGCGCATGGCCCAGCAGCAGGAGCAGGGGATGTCGATGTCCCGCTGATTCTGCGGGCCAGGCCTATGGCGCCCAAGGGCCTCAAGGCCCTAAGCTGTGCCTCGCGCCATCCTTACCGGGGAATCCATGCCTGCCGTCGACCGCAAGCGCGTCGTCATCGCGTTCATTGTGTTGCTCGTCCTCTACCATGCGGCAGAGGGCCTGGGCGGGCATGTTTTCCATAGCCTGCTGGTGAGCGGCATCTTCCTGGTGGCCATGCTCGCCGTGGCCTGGCCGCTCGGGCGCTGGCTTGGCTTCAAGGGCTATGACGCGTATGCGCTCGAGTGGCGTCGCAGCACACCACTATTGCTGTGCGGTGGCCTGGTCCTCTCCCTGCTGCTGAAGTACGTCTCGGTGTGCGTAGGGATGGGGCTCGGCGTCTTCCTGGCACGGCCACCGGAGACGGCGGCGGCTGCCGTCATGTCGTTCGTCTCGACACTCCCCATGGCGCTCGCCATCACCTTCGTGCCGTCCATCGCCGAAGACATCCTCACCCGCGGCTTCTTTTACCGCGCCACGCGCATTACCTGGTCACCGCGGGTGTTCGTGGTGATTTCCGCCGTGGTGTACCTCTTGAACCACGTCTACCGCCTCGGTGCAGGTCCGGGCGAATGGATCATGCTGTTCTGCTACGGCCTGGCTTACGCCACGGCCGTGGTTCGCACGGGCAACCTCTGGCTCGCGGTTGGCCTTCACTGGGGCTGGAACCTCGCCAACCAGCTGATCGACACGGTGCTGCCTTACGACAACGCGATGCCGCAGTGGTCGCCGTTGCTCTCGGCCGCGGCCCACGTCGTGATGCTCGGCATGCTGTTCGCGATCCCCGCCAATATCGAAGGCGACGACCTGCACCCCGATCCGGCCTGACGCCGGGTCAGAAGTGGACGACGAAGGCCAGGGTCGTGGTCACCTGGCGACGCGAACCGAAGTCGCGTACGAGCGGACTATCCGCCGCATTGCCATAGAGCCGCGCATACGACACAGCCACGGCAAAGCCGGTGTGCTGCGAGGTCGGCACGAACGCATCGTACTCGAGATTCGCGGAGTGCCAGCCCGCGCCCGGCTGGTACGGAGCGGTGCCGATCGCCTGCGCCTCGGTCGGGGTCACGCCGAAAAAGCGTGACATACCCGCGCCGTTCATCCCTTCGACCTGAAACTCCAGGGAGTGCTGGATGTACCAGACATCCGGCAGCTGCCAGTCGGCATACAGGGCCGCGTAGGCGCCCGCACCGTTCGTATCATGCGCGACGTGGCCGCCCACGCTGAACTTCTTGTCGAACGCGTATTCGAGATAGCCGCCACCCTGCCAACGCGGTGACAGCGAGGCGACCTTGCCGCCCAGCTGTGGGCCCAGTTCGTTGTGCGTGCGGCCCCAGAGCCAGTTGCCGTACAGGCCGCCGTGCCAGTGTTCGCCGTGGATCAGATCGATGGTGAGGCCGTCGGTCGTCGATAGTTCCCCGACCCCGGGTAGCTCGATATCGATGTAAGGCACCGGCTGGTTGCGTGTGTGTTTCGAGCCAGGCCAGCCTGGCATGCGTTGCACACCCGCGCCGAACGCATAGGTCGGCGCGTCGTCATCGGCATGCGCGGCGGGTATCAACACGAGCGCGGAAAGCAGGGTGAAGCACGTGCGGCGCATGCGGGCAATATGACAGGGCGAAGACATGAGCATGCCGAAAAGTCCTTACAAAATGCTTTCGTAAAAGGGAAAGGGGCTCGAAAGGATCTGCCCCTAGCCTTCGCAGCATCCTGACAAACGGCTGCTTAGCTCGTGCTTACATCGCCTGACTGGAACATCCTGTGCGACTTCGACGGCACCATCGCCGTCGAGGACGTCATCGATTCGCTGCTCGACCGTTACGGCCGCCCGGGTTGGGAAGTGCTGGAGCGCGACTGGCGCGAAGGGCGTATCGGATCCGCCGTGTGCATGGCCGGGCAGGTAGCACTGCTCGACATGAGCAAAGACGAACTGGCGACGCACCTCGATAGCCTGCACATCGACCACGGCTTTGCCGCCTTCGTGAAGGCGACGATCGACCTTGGCATTCCGCTGGAGATCGTGAGCGACGGCCTGGATCACGCGATCCACGCCATCCTGGCGAACCACGGCATCGACAGCCTGCCCACCGTCGCCAACCACCTGCGCCAGGCGGCCCCGCGTGCATGGAACCTGACGTCGCCGTTCAGCGCCGATGGCTGCCGCAGCGGTACCTGCAAGTGCGCGCGTGTCGAGGTGGCCCGTGCGCGCGGCGGAAAGACCCTGCTAATCGGCGACGGTGCTTCCGACTTCTGCGCGGCTGACCGCGTGGACTTTGTGTTCGCCAAGAACCGCCTGATTGAACACTGCCGCGCCGCCGGCATCCCCTATGCGCCGATCGCCAGCTTCGATGAAGCCCTGGCGCTGCTTCCGGACCTGCTCGACGGCCGCCTGCCGCCGAAGACCGTCCTGCCCACTTCCGTGCCGAACATCGTGGACCTGCCTGCATGAACATCCTTACGCGCAATCCCGCCGTCGTCATCGATGACGAAGCCCTGCTTGCCGACGAAGCGAAGTACTGCTCGTTCGGCGATACCGTCCATTACGTCGATCCGCCGAAGATCTTCCGCCATGCGGAAGGCAGCTACATCTACGACAGCGAGAACATCCCGTTCCTCGACCTGCAGATGTGGTATTCGGCCGTGAACTTCGGTTACGGCAACCCGCGCCTCAACGACCGCCTCAAGGCGCAGATCGACCTGCTGCCGCAGGTGGCCAGCCAGTACCTGCACCAGGGCAAGATCGAGCTCGCCAAGACCATTGCGGTGGATGCGAAGCAGAAGTTCGGTCTGGATGGTCGCGTCCACTTCAACGTCGGCGGTGCGCAGGCGGTGGAAGATTCGCTGAAGCTGGTGCGCAACGCCCGCGGCGGCAAGAGCCTGATGTTCGCTTTCGAAGGTGGCTACCACGGCCGCACGCTTGGCGCGTCGTCCATCACGTCCAGCTACCGCTACCGTCGCCGCTTCGGCCACTTCGGCGAGCGCGCGCAGTTCATCCCGTTCCCGTATCCGTTCCGCCGCCCGAAGGGCATGACGCCGGAAGAATACTCCGACGCCTGCGTGCGTCAGTTCGAGCGCCTGTTCGAAACCGAATACAACGGCGTGTGGGATCCGAAGGTCGGCGAAGCCGAGTACGCCGCGTTCTACGTCGAGCCGATCCAGGGCACGGGTGGCTACGTCATTCCCCCGAAGAACTTCTTCATCGACCTTAAGAAGGTGCTCGACAAGTACGGCATCCTCATGGTCGTCGATGAGATCCAGATGGGCTTCTGGCGCACCGGCAAGCTCTGGTCGATCGAGCACTTCGGCGTGACCCCGGACGTCCTCGTGTTCGGCAAGGCGCTCACCAACGGCCTGAATCCGCTGTCGGGTATCTGGGCTCGCGAGGAGCTGATCAATCCCACCATCTTCCCGCCGGGCTCGACCCACTCGACGTTCAATTCCAATCCGCTGGGCACCGCCCTCGGCCTGGAAGTGATCCAGATGGGTTACGAACTCGATTACGAAACCCGCGTGGCGGAGAAGGGCAAGCACTTCCTGGAGGGCCTGCGTGACCTGCAGAAGCGCCACAAGGAAATCGGTGACGTGGACGGCCTGGGCCTCGCCCTGCGCGCCGAGATCTGCACCGAGGATGGTTTCACGCCGAACAAGGCGCTGCTCGACCGCATGGTCGACATCGGCCTGGCCGGCGGCCTGACTCACGAAGGCAAGAAGATCGGTCTCGTGCTCGATGTTGGCGGCTGGTACAAGAACGTGATCACGTTCGCCCCGTCGCTCGACATCAGCCACGACGAAATCGACCTCGCCATCGCGCTGCTTGACCAGCTGCTTACGCTGGCCAAGCGCGGCTGACACCGGGTTGGTCTGCGATGGCCTTCGTGAACCAGCTTGAGCCGGATGCCCTGCTCAAGCATTTTGAGCGCCATCCGCCGCAGGGATTCTCACCCCTCCGTGCGGTGGATGGTGCTCCGCTTTTCGCGGCCGATTTCGATCTGCTGACGACCGCCGACGATGCGCTGCGCCAGCGTGTCGCAAGGCTTCCGCTACAGGCACTGGTCAGGCGCGCGCTCACGGTGCGCGCCTGCTTTGCCGGGACCACGGTCTCCGAGTATTCACTGTTCAACAAGGCGAGTGATCCGGTGGAGGTTGCCGCGGACCTCGCCAATGGACAGGGCCGCACGCATCCGCTGCTGATCGTGAAGGACCTGGCCGTCGACTCGCCGCTGACCTCCGTCGCCGAACGTGGCTGGACGGCGCGCTTCGTCGATGCCGCGCGAGCGAAGGGCTACCTGATCGTCGAGGGCCAGGCCCTGGCGTACGTACCGATCGATTTCTCTTCCGTCGACGATTACCTCTCTCGGCTTTCCTCGTCCCGGCGGAAGAATCTCCGGCGCAAACTGCGCTCGCGTCAGCAGCTGGAAGTCGCGCGCGTACCGACGGGCGACGCCTTCGCCGACGACGCGACGGTCGACGCCTTCTATACCCTCTTCGAGAACGTGTACGCCCAGAGCGACGTGCACTTCGACAAGCTTTCCCGCGACTTTTTCGCGGCCACCCTGCGTGAGCCTGGCGGGGTGGTATTTACTTACCGGCATGATGGCCGGCTCATCGGCTGGAACCTCTGCTACGAGCACGGCGGGAAGCTGGTCGACAAGTACATCGGCTTCGCCTATCCGGCGGCGCGTGAGCTGGACCTGTACTTCGTCAGCTGGTTCGTCAACCTCGAGTACGCGCTTGCGCGGGGGCTGACCCACTATGTCGCCGGGTGGACCGACCCCGAGGTGAAGCGGAGCCTGGGGGCGCGCTTCCACATGACGAGACATGCCGTCTACATCCGTAATCCGTTTCTCCGAGCGATCGCGTCGCGCCTTATCCATCACTTCGAACCCGATAACCACTGGGCATCCGATGACCTCGCAACCCATCGTCCTTGACCTCGACGGGTCGGTCGGTGAGCTGCCGGACCGTCTGGTGCTGCCACTGCGGGAGCACGAAGAGGGCGTGCGCTTCGGCTGCTCGCTGGGCAAGCTTCGACGCCTCGGCCTGACGCTCGACGCCTCGTTGCCCCGCCAGCATGGCACGGTGTTCCTGGGTAGCGGTGACTTCCATCACCTCACCTGGCCGCTGGTCGCTCGCGTCCGTGGCGAGCAGGCGTTCCAGGTCGTGGTGCTCGACAATCATCCTGACAACATGCGCTTCCCGTTCGGCGTGCACTGCGGCTCATGGGTGCGTCGGGTGGCCGCGCTGCCACGGGTCAGCCATGTCCACGTTGTCGGTATTACCTCGCAGGATATCGGCAAGGGCCATGCCTGGGAGAACTACCTTGCCCCGCTGAAGAACGGCAAGCTCACGTACTGGTCGAATGGCGTGGATACGGGCTGGGCTAACAGGCTCGGTGTGGGCGATGCGTTCCGCTCGTTCAGCAGTAGCGATGCGATGGTGGACGCCTTTGTCTCGTCCCAGACGCGCGCCGGGCAGCCGGTGTACCTCTCGATCGACAAGGACGCCTATGCACCCGAGGTGGCGACGACCAACTGGGACCAGGGCACCCTGAGCGAAGACGGCGGCGCGGCGATCATCCACAGCCTGCGCGGCCGCATCCTCGCCAGCGATATCACGGGCGATATCTCGCGATACACCTACAAGACGTGGTGGAAGCGGCGGCTCAGCGCCATGGACGATCAACCCGACATTGATCCGCTACGCCTGCGCGGCTGGCAGGAGCAGCAGCACGCGTTGAATCTTCGCCTGATGAATCTCATCCGGGCATAGCCGCCAGCGCGAGTACCGCGTTCAGGCCGCCGAAAGCGAATGAGTTGGACAGCGCGGCGCGGATCGGCATCCCCCGGGCCGACCCCGTGACGACATCAAGGTTGCAAGCCTCGTCACGGTCAACGAAGTTTGCGGTGGGCGGCACCGTCGCATCGCGTATCGCGCAAAGCGTCGCCACTAGTTCAAGCGCGCCCGCGGCACCCAGGGCATGCCCATGCATCGATTTGGTCGATGTCACCGCGATACGGTCGGCATGCGCCGCGAATACGTCACGAATCGCCCGCGTCTCCGTCGCGTCGTTGGCGGCGGTGCCCGTGCCGTGGGCGTTGATGTGGTCGATCTGCTCCGGCGGCAGGCCAGACTCCGCGAGTGCCATGCGCATCGCCGCGGCCGCCCCTTTCGCGGATGGCGCGACGATATCGCCGGCATCGGAACTCATGCCTGCCCCGGAAAGTTCGGCGATCGGCGTAGCGCCACGTGCGCTGGCATGGGCAAGGGATTCGAGCACGAACATACCTGCGCCCTCGCCGAGCACGAGCCCGTGTCGCTGGCGACAGAAGGGGCGGCAGGTGTCGTCCGCGAGCACGCGCATGGCTTCCCAGGCCTTCAGCACGCTGTAAGACAGGCAGGCTTCGCTACCGCCGGCGATCGCGACGTCGACCACGCCCGCGCGAATCAACAGCGCCGCCTGGGCGATGGCATGGTTGGACGAGGCGCAGGCGCTGCTTACCGCGAAGACGGGACCGGTAGCACCGTGTGCATGCGCGATGTGGCTCGCCGGCGCGCTGGACATGGCGCGCACGATACTGAACGGGTGAATGCGCGCGGCACCCTCCGCATACAGCTTGCGGCTTTCCTCGTCGCGGCTCGTTTCCCCTCCCGTCCCGGTCCCGACGATCACGGCAATGCGGTCCGGCGACGTATCCGCCGGGCTCCAGCCCGATTGCACGACCGCTTCGCTCGCGGTGAGCAGGGCGAACTGGGAGACGCGGTCGAGGAGTGCAAGGTCCCGTTCCTCAAAATGCGCTGCGGGATCGAAGCCGTGGACTTGCGCCGCGATCCGCACGCGCAGTTCGCCTGCGCCCGGGAGCTGGAGGGGGCCGATGCCGGAACGGCCATCGCGCAGGGCATTCCAGTGGGAAGGAGCATCGTGCCCGAGGGCACTGATGGCGCCCATGCCCGTAATGACGACCCGTTGCTCCGGCGGACGCATGATGTTCAGGCCGCGTGCGCCGTCCCCGCTTCGTGGTCGCGCCGATCGATGGCGGCCTGCACGGCTTCGATAAGAGACTTCAGGGTCTCGCTGCCATCACGGTTCTGGTCGTCAGCGAGCTGGATCTTGAAGGCTTCCTCGATCTCGAAAACCGTCTCGATCGCTTCGAGCGAATCCACCTCAAGGTCCTTGAGGGTCGCCTCGGGCGTGACAACCGAGCGGTCCTTCCCACTCTGTTTCGCGACAATATCGAGCACCTGCGAAGCGACATCAGCGTTCATGGTGACCTCCGGCTCGCAATGGCCCCGGCCGCCGAATGGCAGCCCCGCGGGCCCGCGACGATCACGCTACGCCGGATGCCTTTGGCGTGGCTTTCGCAGCCTACCGTTTACCAACGCCCGATCAGATGCTGCACAAGGAGACTGACCAGCGCGACGGCAGCCCACGTACCAAGGCCGAGCAGGATGGGCCGCGGGCCGGTCTTCGCCATGCGGCGCAGGTCGGCGGAGAGGCCGATGGCCGTGAGCGCGACGATGATCAGGCACTCGGCGATGAAATGAATCACCGGGACGATCGACTCCGGTACCAGACCGGCGGTACGCACACCCGAGGCGACCAGGAACCACAGGATGAACCAGGGAAAAATCTTCGCGAGACTGAAGTCGCCGGCGCCGCCGCGCTTCTGCTTCCACGCCACGATGAAAGCGATGGCGAGGCTGATCGGAATGATCAGCGTGGCGCGGGTGAGCTTCACGATGGTCGCGTAATCGCCTGCGGCGTGGCTGTAGCTGTAGCCGGCTGCGACCACCGACGAGGTGTCGTTGATCGCCGTACCCGCCCACAGGCCGAAGCCGAGGTCGGAGAGGCCAATGGCATGGCCAAGCAGTGGGAAGAGCAGCACGGCAACGAGGTTGAACAGGAAGATCGTGCTGATGGCGAACGCCGTGTCGTGGTCGTCCGGCTTGATGATAGGCACGACCGCGGCGATGGCTGAGCCACCACAGATGGCGGTCCCTATCCCGATCAGCACCTGCAGCTTGTCGTGCACACGCAAAACGCGGCCGAGTATCCAGGCGGTGAGCCCGGCAGCCGCCACGGTGGCGAGCGTGACAGAAAGTGACTCGAGGCCCGTCTTCGCGACCTGGTTGAGGCTCAGGCCGAAACCGAGCGCGATGATCGACCACTGCAGGATCTGCTTGCCGGCGAAACGGATGCCCGGCTGGAAGCGGGCCGAGGGTGCCGCGAAGTGCCGCAAGAGGATGCCGAGGACGATGCCGCAGACGGCACCGCCAACCAGGGGCATGAGGCGGCCCAGACCGAACGCGACGGCTGCGACAGCGAGGGCGAGGGCGAGGCCGGGGAGGCGGGATTCGGGTTGGGGTGCGGCGGTAACGGCGGACACGGGCGGAGCCTTTTCACTTGGGACGCCGATATTGTCCCGCCAGCCATCCCATAAGCATATTGAAAATAGATGATCAGACACATAAGGTTCGCTTATGCACGCCTTCAGCCCGCGCCAGCTCGAAGTCTTCGTCGACATCGCCACCACCGGTAGCGTGCGCGCCGCCAGCGAGCGCCTCCACCTCAGCCAGCCGGCAGCGTCCATGGCGCTGGGTGAGCTGGAGCGCCTGATCGGCGAGCCGCTGTTCGACCGGGAGCGTGGCCGCCTACGCCTCAACGACCGCGGCCGCAGCCTGCTACCGCTAGCGCGTGAACTGGTCGAGCGCCATGCGGAATTCGCCCGCCGCGCTTCAGGCGCGGTCACGGGCCTCGCCGGCGAACTACGCGTAGGCGCGAGCAACACCGTGGGCAATTACCTCGTCGGCGACCTCGTCGGTCCGTTCGTCGATACGCACGCCGCGGTGGCCTTGCGCCTTACGGTAGCCAACACGGACCGCATCGCCCGCGGGGTACTGGATCACGACGTGGACATCGGTTGCGTCGAGGGGCCAGTCACGCATCCCGCGCTCGAAGCACGGCCGTGGCGCGAAGATCGCCTGGTCGTCTGCGCACGCCCCGGGCACGCCCTCGCGGGCAAGAAGCGGCTGAAACGCGAAGACTTCGCGGGCGAACGCTGGGTGCTTCGTGAGCGTGGTTCGGCCACGCGCGCCCTCAGCGAACGCGCGCTGGCCGAGCTTCCGGAAGGCCGGACCGTGCTGGAGCTGGACCAGTCCGAGGCCATCAAGCAGGCGGTGATCGCCGGCCTGGGCATCGCGTGCCTGCCGGAGGTGGCCGTGGTGGACGCCGTGGCGACAGGGCGCATGGTGGTGTTGCCGACGCCGTTCCTCGACCTGCGCCGTACGCTGTCGGTGCTGCTACACCGTCAGCGATACCGCGGCGCGGTGCTGGAAGCGTTCCTGGCGACCCTTACCTGAGGACGCAGCGGTTCTTGCCGCCACGCTTGGCCTCGTACATGGCCTCGTCCGCGGTCGAGACGAGCCGGTCGTACGCGTCGCCCGGCTGGAACAGCGTGACGCCGATGCTCGCGCCGATTTTCGCCGGGATACGCAGGTCCGCGACGTTCAGCGTGTAAGGTTCGGCGACGGTATCGCACAGCGACTGGCAGCGGGCCAGCGCCGCGCTGCCGTCACCGGTGTCGTGCAGGAGCACCGCGAACTCGTCACCGCCGAGGCGGGCTACCGTATCGGTACCCCGCGTGCGCGCATCGATGCGCGCCGCGATCGCCTTCAGCAGTTCGTCGCCGGCGGCATGGCCGTGGCCATCGTTCACGCCCTTGAACCCGTCGATATCGATATAGGCAAGGGCGAAGGGCGCGCCGCCCGTATTTGCCGCGGCCAGCGCGGCTTCGAGCCGTTCGCGGAACAACACGCGGTTGGGCAGGCCGGTGAGCGCATCGTGCGTCGCCTGGTGGCGAACCAGCTGTTCCATGCGGGTGCGCTCGGCGACCTCGCTGGTGAGCTGCTGGTTGCGCACGGAGAGCTCATCGAGCGCATGCTGCAGCAACGCGCGCGCCCGGTACAGCTCGAGGAAGATCTTCACCTTCGATTGCAGGATGGCGTCGTTGATCGGCTTGGCGATGTAATCCACGGCGCCCGCCGTATAACCCTTCATCCGGTTGATATCGTCGGCGTAGGCGGCCGTGACGAAGATGATGGGGGTCTCGCGCAGGTGTTCTGTCTCGCCGATCAGCTCGGCGACTTCGAAGCCATCCATCCCCGGCATGTTCACGTCGAGCAGGACCAGGGCGAACTGGTGGTCGAGGCAGAGCGCGAGGGCATCGTTGCCATTCGCGGCCTCGAAGATATCGGCGTCCGCGCGGGCCAGCAGGCGGCGCATGGCGACAAGGTTGGCCGGCGTGTCGTCGACGACAAGGATCTTGGGGCGGATCGGGGTCATGGCATGCACAGTTCGTTGAGTCTTTGCGCGATCTGGTCGAGTGGCAGGCAGGCGTCGGCGCCCGCGATATCGAGTCCTGCCCGCGGCATGGCATCGGATACCGCTGTTGCCGGGTCCTCGACCACCGCGTAGCCACCCGCGTGCCTTACGGCCTTCAGGCCGTTGGCGCCATCCGAATTGGCGCCGGTCATCAGCACGGCCACGAGGCCGTCTTGCCATGCACCGGCGGCTGTTTCGAACAGCACGTCGATCGATGGCCTTGCATAGGTTACCCGCGCATCCACGCTAAGCGAAAAATGCGCGTTCGGTTCCACCAGCAGGTGGTAGCCGCTGGGTGCCACGTGCACCACGCCCGGGTCCGCCGGCGCGCGCTCCGCGGCCTCCACGACGGGCAGGGCGGAGACGCGGGCGAGCAGTTCCACCAGCAGCGAAACATCCGCCGAGCCCGTGTGGCAGCAAACGACCACGGGCACGGTCAGCCGCTTGTCGAGCCGCGGCAGCACGTGCTGCAAGGCGGCGAGGCCGCCCGCGCTACAGCCCATGGCAATGGCGGTACGCGGCTTCATCGCGCCAGTGGCCTCGCGGTGGTACCGCCCGCCTGGTAGATCCGCAGCCCGGCATCGATATCGATGAAGCTGCTGGCCGCCGGCGAGAAGTCGATGTTCTCGCGCGTCCCGAGGCAAAGGAAGCCACCGCGGACCAGGCTGTCGCGGAACAGGGCCAGCGTGCGGTCCTGCAAGGCGTTGTTGAAATAGATGAGCACGTTGCGGCACAGGATGAGGTGTGCCTCGCAGAACACCTCGTCGGTGACCAGGTTGTGGTTGAAGAAGGTGACGTTGCGGCGCAGGCGCTGGTCGAGCTTGATGAAGTCGTAGCGCGCACTGTAGTAGTCGCTGAAGGACTTCAGTCCACCGGCTTCGATGTAGTTGCGCGACCAGTCGCGCGCATCGCGGGTGGCATAGATGCCCTCCGCGGCCGCCTGCAATGCGGCGTCGTTGAAGTCGGTGGCGTAGATCCGCGTGCGGTCGTAAAGGCCGGCCTCCTCGAGGAGGATGGCCAGCGAATAGACTTCCTGGCCATGCGCGCAGCCGGCCTGCCAGATGTTGATCTCCGGATACGAGGCGAGTATCGGCAGGACCTTGTCACGCAGCGCACGGAACACCGGCGGGTCGCGGAACATCTCCGACACGGGCACGGAAAGGCCTTCGATGACCCGGGTGACGAAACCATCCTCGTGCAGCAGGCGCCGGTTCAACTCACTGATGGTGCCCGCATCATGCGTGCGCACGAGTTGCTGCACGCGCCGCTTCAGTGAAGCGGGCGCGTACTCGCTGAAGTCGTAGCCGTGCGCGCGCTGCATGGCGCGG
>NZ_JBQCFT010000010.1:0-6699 GCF_051958795.1 Luteibacter sp.
GTGTGTCGCGCGTCACGCCCACGCCTAGCGTGATGTTCAGCGTTTCCTTTTCATTGAAGCGGTACGAGCCGCCGATCAGCAGTGAGCCGAGCGTCGCTCGCGCGGATCCCGGCAGCGGGTGGCCCTGCTGCTGGGTGCGGCCAACGAAGGCCTGGTCATAGCCGATGCTGATCGAAGCCTTCTCATTCAACGAAAGGCCCATACCGACGCTGATATCGGCAATGTCGCCCGCCTTGATGTCACCAAGGAACTGCTTGCCTGCCCCGAGCACATTGCGACTGACGTTCTTGCGTTCGAAGTTGTGCAGATAGCTGAAGTTGCCGAAGAAGACTACCGGATCGGACGGATACAACCAGGTCAGGCCCAGTTGGGCGGAATAGAAACCACTACCCGTCGGGTTCTTGAGCGGCAGGCCCGTGCCGGTGTAATTCGCCACGCAACGCGTGACGCAATCGCTCGTCACCTCGAACGGATCATCGCCCGTACGTGACTTCGCGCGGAACCAGCCGATGTAATACGGTTTGTCAGCGCCGCCATCGTTCAGCTGGTAACGCAGGGTCGCTTCGACGTCGCCGATGCCCTTGCCGCTGGTCGTGAACAGGCGATCCTGCGCCGTACCCGTGAAGATCTCGCGGCTGATCGTATCGGTGTGCGAATCCACGTAGGGCACGCGCACTTCCAGTTCCATACGGTTGGTCAGGCCATAACGGAACGCCAGCGCGCCCGTCTGCGTGGTCTGCTTCACCTGCCGGACATCGACCAGGCCGATCAGGATTGCGGGAATAACGGTGTAACCCACCAGCGCCACGCGATCGCTGGATGAATACCCGTATTGATACGACGGCTCGATGATGAGCTTCTTCTTCGGCGTGAGCACACCGGGCTGGTCGAAAATAGGCGCGACCTCGGGCGGACGTTCATCCTGTTCGGGCCGTTTTCCGACCGGCTGGGTGGCCGCAACCGGCTGCGAGACCGGGGCTGCCGGTGCGCCGGGAGCGGGTGTGCCGGGAGGGACCTGGTCCTGCGGCGGCGCGGACGCCTGTGAGCCCGCACCGGGTGAACCAGTAGCGCGAGCTTCCTCCAGTGCCGTCATGCCGACAGCCTTGCGCAATTCGTTGTACTGGATTTCCTGCGATGCAAGCTCTCGCTTCATCTGCTCCAGTTCGGCGAGCTGCTCCGCCATGCGGCTGCGCATCGCATCGATCTTTCGACCTTGCGATTCGATCTTGTCACGCAGCGCAGGGTCCACAGTCGCGGACTCCTGCGCCAGGCACGCCCCGATCCACATGGGAAGCACCGCGAGCGATAGCGCACCCACGCACGTTTTTGCCTGCATCACCCTGCCATTGCGATACATGCTTTAGTTCCCCCGGAACTGGATCACCGCATCCTTTATGGCTTCATCGACACGAATGTTCTGCAACATGTGCGCGGTGTTGACGGATGCATCGATCGTTGTGGTGGCCGTAATGGCCTGGTTGTCCAAACTGTTCTGTATCACCAGCCCCGGGTTCGTCGCGCTATTGGGCAGCACGGCGGTCGTGACGGTCGAAGGCAGCCCAACCACCTGGCTGGACGAGGATGGAGACGCCGTCGCGGCGGCGGAAGAAACGGGAACCGTGATCGCCGCAGACTGGGAGGCTGTCGCTGCCGTGCCCGCGGCACTATTGCCGACCGCGCTAGCCGGATTGATCGATACCACCGTCGTGCGCAGGGCATCGGCCAGGGCGTTGGCCTGATCGACACTCATCTGGGCGACATTGGGAATGCTGATGGAGGTACGGATAGCCTCTACGCCATTTACCAGTACCGTTCGCTCGAGCGCGAACGATGCACGGAGGTTGTCGCCGTAGTCGAAGCCGCCACGGATGGTGTCGAGCCGCGCGTCGGAGACGGCATAGTTCACCGGGAAATCGGCGGCATGCAGCGATCCGGAAACGCCGCACGCGATAGCCGCGGCAATCAGAAGTTTTCGGGTGCTCATATATCCCCCGGTCCGCGTTTGGGCATCACGATGGGTCCAAGGCCGTTGCGCTCGATGCCTTCGGAAATCGGTGCCGCGGGCGCGACCGCCCAGTCGCGCGGACTGTTGAAGATGGCGCGGTCGCGTTCGTTGTGGATGACGAAGACGATGTGGTTCTTCCACATGTCATCGAAGCGCCGCCTGGACATGGATCGCGTACCGCGGGCAGGGTCGCCTATGAGCACGCGATCGTTCTTGTAGCCTTTGACGACAACGAAATGGTGGTAGCCGCGCTCGTCAATCAGGACGATCGCGGGGATGCCCTCTTCGTCAAGCTTTTCAAGCGGCACCTGGAAGCCATCGGCTTCGAAACCGCGCGATGCAAGGAACCGCTTGATATCGAGCAGCGAGAATCCTTCCCGGTTGATCTTGCGCCGATCGCCGTTCGTGTACATGACATCGAAGGCCGACTGCTCATCGACCGGATAGGCGTACTGGTAGGTCAGCAGCGTCGCCACGGCAGCCGATCCGCAGCTGAAGTCGTATTTCTGCCGAATCGTATTGCGGAAACGAGCCTCCTTCAGGCTCGTCAGCTTCATCGGGTATGACGTACCCGGGCTTGTCTGCACCTCCGCCTTGGTGGCCATGGCGAACGGGCTCGCCAGCCCCAGGATGACGGCGAGGGCGAGAGCTGCCTTCATCAGTTCATCTTCACGTTGACGATCGTGCTGTTCTGGATCAGCACGTTGTTGCCGGAGTTCTGGATCGCGGTGCTGACGCCGGCCGAACTTCCGAACGCGCCGCCGCCCAGATTGTTCGTTCCGTTGCCAATACTGAAGTTGGTGTTGTTATCGACGGTGCCGTCGGTTTCCTGCGAGGTCACGTTGTTGACGTGGGTATCGGTGCCACCGGTCATGTCCTGGAGCTTGTCCACTGGGGTCGCGCTACCGAACGATGGCGGCGGCTCGTCACCTGGCGGCGTTGCATGCGCCACGCCTGTGATGAACGCGGCAGCGACCAGGGCAAGTGCGACGATCGCGGTGTGGGGTCGGAACATCGGCATGGGTGTTCTCCTGAGGCTGGGGATCCCCTTCGGATGCCACGGGGTGCCGGGACGGCACCCCGTGGATCCTTTGCTACCTTCGCTAGCCCATTACGGCGAGCTACCCACGCTCAGGTTGGCCTGGACGTTCACACCCTGCTGGATAAGCGCGTTCGCACCGGAGTTCTGTGCGAAGTTGCCGATACCAGCGAGCGTGGCGCCCGCACCATCCATCGACTGGTGCGCATCGAACGCACCGGTGCTGACCGTGTTGGCGCCGCCCGCGCCGCCGGCCCCGCCGGCGCCACCGCCGTTGGTGCCACCCGTGCCGCTACCGCCTGCGCCGGCCGCACCGCCGTCACCGGACATAGCCGTCGCGGTACCGCCCGCGCCGCCCGTGGCCGCGCCGCCCGCGGAGGTCGGCGAGGAATCACCTGAGGTCGTCGCGCCGCCCGCACTGGCGCTTGCGCCACCCGTGCTGGAGGTCGAACCGCCCGTGGACGTATCGGCGCCACGGCCGTTCGCACGCGAGTTGGCATTGCCGCGTCCGGCGTTGCCGCCGTCGCCGTTGGTGTTGCCGCCTTCGGCGTAGCTTTCACCAGCCGATCCGCCATTCCAGCTGCCGGCATCACCGCCCACGGCGCCGTGCGCACTCGCACGTCCGCTCCGGCCGCCGTCGCCGCCACTACCGCCGTGGCCGCTGGCACCCCAGGCGTCGCCACCCGATCCGCCCCGCGCACCATTCGCATTACCGGTGTTCGCGGCGATGTTTCCGAAGTTGTAGGTGCTGTTACCCGACACTTCGCCACTGAGGGTGACGTATGACACGGCGTTGGTCGTGTTGAACGAGTTGGCCGTGGTGTTCGTCGTCATGCTGGTGTTGGTTGAGTTGTCATTGGCGCTATCGACCCAGGTCTTAGCGGTCGAATGACGCTGTGCCGAAGAGCCTGCGCCTCCGGTCTGGGTGTCGTCGGCCATAGCCGGCAGTGCAAATCCGATAGCGAGGCAGATCGCCGAAGCGATGAGGGTCTTACGCATGGGAGAGTCTCCTGTGAGCGAGCGACGTGAACCCCTGTTTTTTCCCGGGATATCCGGACGTCCTGCCAACGTGCCGGGTCACAGGAGGGAGCAAATAGCGTGCCTTCCGTCGCGCCTGCCGCGAGACCGCGCCGCAGCGGGGTTTGCGCGGTTTTCGCAAACTGAATGGATCGAAGCCGTTGTAAACGGCCTGATACAGCCCGTAACGCCCGTGCGGCGGCCAGTCTTACCCCTGTCGCGACAGCCTTTGCTGCGCGTGCCCTTGCCCTGCGGGCCCGCAACGCGGATGATTCGAACGATCGTTTGAACCGGAGCCGCCGCCCGTGTCCTACCCGCACCTCCTCGCCCCGCTCGACCTGGGCTTTACGACCCTGCGCAACCGCGTGCTCATGGGTTCGATGCATACCGGGCTGGAGGACAAGGCCGCCGACTTCAACAAGCTGGCCGCCTATTTCGGTGAACGCGCCGCTGGCGGCGTCGGCCTGATCGTCACCGGCGGCATGGCGCCCAACCTGCGCGGCTGGCTGAAGCCGATGTCCGGCACCATGTCGATGCCGTGGCACGTGGCGCGGCACCGCAAGGTCACGCAGGCGGTGCACGCCGAGGGTGGCAAGATCTGCATGCAGATCCTCCATGCCGGCCGCTACAGCTACCACCCGTTCTCGGTGGCGCCCTCCGCGATCAAGTCACCGATCACGCCCTTCAGCCCCCGCGCCCTGAGCGCTGGCGGGGTCGAACGCACCATCAACGCCTTCGTCCGCAGCGCGAAGCTCGCGCGCGACGCCGGCTACGACGGCGTGGAGGTGATGGGCTCCGAGGGTTATCTGATCACCCAGTTCCTCACCACGCGCACCAACACGCGGACGGACGGCTGGGGAGGCAGCGCCGAGAACCGCATGCGCTTCCCCGTCGAGATCGTGCGCCGCATGCGCGAGGCCGTCGGCCCGGATTTCATCATCATTTACCGGCTCTCGATGCTGGACCTGGTCGACAACGCCCAACCGTGGGACGACATCGTGACCCTCGGCCGGAAGATCGAGGCGGCCGGCGCGACCATCATCAACACCGGCATCGGCTGGCACGAGGCGCGCGTCCCGACCATCGTGACCAGCGTCCCGCGTGGCGCGTTCACCTGGGTCACGAAGCGGATGAAGGGCAACGTCGGCATCCCGCTCGTAACGACCAACCGCATCAACATGCCGGACGTCGCTGAACGCATCCTCGCGCAGGGCGACGCGGACATGGTCTCCATGGCCCGCCCGCTGCTCGCCGACCCGCAGTGGGTGAACAAGGCGAAGGCGAACCAGGCCGGATCGATCAACACCTGCATCGCGTGCAACCAGGCCTGCCTGGATCACGTGTTCAAGAACCGGGTTGCTTCGTGCCTGGTGAACCCGCGTGCGTGCCACGAGACTGAACTCCAGATCCTCCCCACCGCGGCGAAGAAACGCGTCGCCGTGGTCGGTGCCGGCCCAGCCGGCCTTGCCGCGGCCACGACCCTGGCCGAACGCGGCCACGCGGTGACCCTGTTCGATCGCGCCAGCGAGATCGGGGGGCAGTTCAACATGGCGAAGCGGATCCCCGGCAAGGAAGAATTCCACGAGGCGCTGCGTTACTTCGCGCACCGCCTCGATGCGACGGGCGTGGAACAGCGCCTCGGTACCGAAGCCTCGATCGATACGCTCGCCACGGGCGGCTTCGACACCGTGCTGCTCGCCACCGGCGTCGTGCCGCGCGCGCTCAGCATCGAGGGTTCGACGCATCCGAAGGTGCTGTCGTACATCGATGTGCTGCAGGGCGATCGCCCGGTCGGTTCTAAGGTCGCGATCATCGGCGCCGGTGGTATCGGCTTCGACGTCGCCGAGTTCCTCACCGAAGCCGCGCCCTCCCCCACCACGGATGTCGCGCGTTGGTCGAAGGAATGGGGCGTGGACATGACGATGGCGACGCCGGGCGGCCTGATGAAGGCCTCTCCCGAGGCGCCGGAACGGCAGGTCTGGCTGTTGCAGCGCTCAGAAGGTCGTCCCGGTGGCCGCCTGAACAAGACCTCGGGCTGGGTGCATCGCGCCACGCTGAAGAACAAGAAGGTGCAGATGTTCGGTGGCGTGTCGTACGAGCGCATCGACGATGAAGGACTGCACGTGACGATGGACGGGCAGAAGCATGTGCTGCCGGTGGATAACGTCATCGTCTGCGCCGGCCAGGAGCCGAACCGCGAACTGCATGAGGGGCTGGTGGCGCGTGGTGTCGATGTGCGATTGATCGGCGGCGCGGATGTCGCTGCCGAGCTGGATGCGAAGCGCGCGATTGATAAGGCGACGCGGCTGGCGGCTGCGCTCTGACGAGCGGGCTCGCCTTCGGCTTCGCGCCATCTGATCGGTTCATTCGCTTGCGCCAATGCATGTAACTAGCGGCTAGTGCCGCCTCGCGCTCGGACGTCTCTGGAAAGAGGCCTTGGGGCCCACCCTCGCTGCTCAGACAGGGCCTCCGCGTTCGTACCGGAGTGCGCCTCCGGCGCAATTGTACTTATGGGCCTCCGGCCGCTCTCTGGGGCGGAACTCGCCTCGTGGGGGGGCCCCAAGGCCTCCCGGACGTACTGAGGTTCATGGCAGGGAAGCTGGATTTCGCTTCGTATCCGGTGTGCGGACACGCGTGG
>NZ_JBQCFT010000011.1:0-9723 GCF_051958795.1 Luteibacter sp.
GAGGCGATGGCGCGGGCCTGGTCGTCGGCGGCGATAGGCGAGTGCCGCCCCTTGCCGACCGGCATGCGCAGCACGCCCTGTTTCAGGTACGGAAGCTGCCATGGGTAGAGCAGCCATTCGAGGAAGTAGGTCGGGCGAAGATGGATGACCGGCACGCCTGACCAGTTGAAGACCTGCTCGGCGATGGCGGTGTCGCGGCATGAATCGCTGGCGGATTCGCGATCGGCCGAGCGCTGCGAAAGGTTCAGGACGTACTTCACGCCGGTTTCCTTAGCGGCCGTGGCGAAGTTCACCGTCGCCTCGATCAGGCCCGGGGCCACCGGGTAGACGAAGTAGGCCGCCTCGATCCCCTGCATGGCGTCGCGCAGGGAGTTCACGTTGTGAAGGTCGCCAACGACCACTTCGGCACCCTGGGCCTTCAGGGCGTCCGAGCGCTCATCGAGCTTGCGGACCATGGCGCGGACGGCAAGACCCAGGGCAAGGGCTTCGCGGACGGCGGCGCGGCCGGTGTCACCGGTGGCGCCCGAAATCAGGACTTTCTTCGACATGACGGTGTTCCTCGGAATCGTTGGGGAAGGTAGGAGGCGGCGGGTGTCCGCGCCTCCATGGATCCAATATCCTCCGCCGCCATCGATGCCGGTAGCCGTCTAATCCGGTTAAGACTTATGCTGATCCGGCATAGGGCAGGGCGCCGCGCCCCGCCAGCCAGGACCTCGGCCATGACCCTAAAAGACATCCAGGCACTTCGCCTTTTCACTCGCGTCGCGCGGCTCGGCAGCTTCTCGGCGGCGGCGCGGGAGAGTGGGCTGGCCCAGTCCCAGGTCTCGCGGATGGTGGCCGACATCGAAGCCGGCCTCGGTGTCCGCCTGCTCTCGCGAAGCACGCGCGCCGTCGGCCCTACCGAGGCTGGTAATGAATTCCTGGCCCGGATGGAGCCGATCCTCGCGGCCATGGACGATGCGGAAAACAGCGTCCGCGACACCGGCGAACTCCGCGGCGTCCTCCGCCTCGGCATGCCCTCGACGATGGCGACCAAGGTGGTCATGCCGCGCCTCTGGCGCTTCGCAGAATTGCACCCGCAGCTGCATATCGAAATCCTTCTCGAGGACAGCCGACAGGACATGGTGCGCGAAGCGGTGGATGTCGGTATCCGCGTCGGCAACATGCCTGACTCGTCCGGCACCGCACGGCTCATCGGCTCGATGCATCGGGCGGTAGTCGCGTCGCCCACGTACCTGCAGCGCAACGGCACGCCAACGACGCCGGAAGACATCCTCGCCCACCGGATCATCGGCGGCCCGGCCGGCGCGCACCCGAGCTCGTGGCGTTTTGAACGCGATGGCCAGGTGCAGACGATCGACCCGAAAACTCACATCACGACGAACGACACTGCAGGTGCGCTTGCCGCAGCGATCGGCGGACTCGGGATTACCTCAACAACGTCTTGGGCGTGTGACGCTGAAGTGCTGCGTGGCGATCTGGTTGCGCTCCTACCAGAGTGGTCGATGGCAGCCTTGCCGGTGCATGCGTACTTTCCTCTTGGAAGAGCGACGAGGCTTGCGGCGCGGGCGTTTGTTGAGTTTATTGCGGAAGCGTTGGAGTGCGACCGACCCTGAGCGCTTGTCCCGATTTCCGATTCGTCTTCCGGTCGTCCACAGGAATCGTTGCGAGGTTCGCGGGGCATGCATATGCTTTCCGGCGGACTATCAGGGATGAGCCATGCGCACGATTGAAGTACGGTATCTGCTCGGCGAAACCGACGGCGCGGCTGTGTTGGGTGCCGAGGAGATGACGGACGTGGAAAGCGTCAGTATTCCGGGCAGCTTCGCTGACCGCGTGTTTGTCACGCGATGCTTTACGGGTCACGCGGTGACGCGGTGGGAGGTGCTCTCAGTCGTCTCGCTGCTACCGTTGCCCGGCACGCCGGTCATCGTTGAAGTTCGCCTTCGTGCCCATGTGCCATACCCGCCAGAAGAATATCTCGGTGCCGTTCTTGCGAAGAGCCAGGGGCGGCCATCTCACTATCTTCACCGGGGTAAGCTTGTGGAAGTTGACTTCGGACACTATGCGTCGCAGGTGACGACGACCAAGCTCCGGGGGAGGGCGGGCGTAGATCCTGATCGTTTGCTTCCGGGAGAAATGCACAAACGCAGGCTCGGTGTTGTCGTGAGCGTCGGAAAGGCGCGTGTTCAGGTCGTTCCTGTGACATCGGTGCTTCCTGACGCAACCGACCGAACTGCATTCGAGCTGTCGCACGCGACGCTATCCAAGTTGCAATTTTATGGTGGCAACGGCAAGCGAGGCTTTGTCCTTTGCGGCATGGTAGAAACCGTTTCGGTAGATCGAATTCTCGCTCCCGAGACCGCACGTGGCCGCGGCCACGCCATCCGCAACTACCGTGCTGTCATCACGCGTTCGGAGCTCCGCGCACTTGATGTGGCACTTACACACGGAACCGGAGTTTGCGACTACGAGGCTGCGCTGGCAGCCAAGGTCGCGGCAGCGGCGCGTGCTCGAGAGATAGTCGAACTTAACGCACGTTTAGTCACATTGCAGGCCGAGGCCGAGGCCGCGCGTCTGGCTGGCGACGACTGGCAGGAGGCTGCTCGGTCGTTAGCGACGCGATGTGGGGCTTCTGCCGATGACGAGGTGGCATTTCATAGAGAGCTCCGTATGCTGGATGAAGAGGGCATGCTTGCCGAGGCCGTCTCCATCGAGGAGGCGGGATTGAGCAGACAAGTTGACGGGTAGCCCGAACGACGTATACTTGCCAGCGGTCGGTAAGCTGGTGCAGCGCCGGAGCCGACGACGATTCCTTCGGGAGTCACGCTGCGAAAGTCAAATGAGAAAGACCGCCGACAGGCGGTCTTTTTTTTTGCGCGTCCGATCTCACAACCGAACAAACGGCTGCAACGCCCGGGCCATCCACCCAGAGAACCTTAGCGGCGCATCGGTCGCCGCCACGCAGATGCAAGGCACCCCAGGCGCCGTTACCGGCTGGTGCTCCGTCTCGCCATCCAGGTCCGCGATATCACCGGGAGCGAAATGCCCCAGCGTGTCGTCGTAGGCGCCACGGAGGATCATGGTCAGCTCGCTGCCACCATGCGTATGCATGGGCAGGCTGCGACCGGGTGCGACGCGCAGCAGCATCAGGTGGTGTTCCGTCGCGCCCTCCGCGCGGATGTGGTGGATGCCGGGCCCGATCCACTTCCACGACAGCTTGCGGTACGAGCGGCCGAAGTAAGGCCACAACGGTGGTGGCAGCAGGTCTGGATCGTGGCCCGCGGTCGGCTCGTGCGGCTCGCGCGCGGCAACAGGCGCTTCATCGTGCAGCTTCGCCATGAGCCGCTCCGCGGCGCCGGCACTGAGCGGAAGGCCTTCCTGCTGGCTCAGCAGCTGCCCGCCGATGGCGTCGGTTTCCCGCAGACGATCGCGGCAGGTACGGCAGATGCTCAGGTGCGCGGAAACGACGGCCGAGAACGCGCTCGACAACGCGCCTGACGAATACGCCATGAGGGTCGTGATGTCGGGATGGTGATGCGGCTTCATGGTGCTTTTCTCAGTGCCGCCTGCAGCTTGGCGAAGGCGCGGCGCAGGTTCGACTTGACCGTACCCAGCGGTTGCCCGAGTTCCCGGGCGATGTCGCTGTGGCTCCGCGCCTCGAAATACGACATCCGGATCATGCGGGCCTGCTGCGGGGGCAGGTCGTCGATCGCGTGGTCCAGGCCGATGCCGTCGGCGAACGATTCCGCGCTGGTGGCACCATCCTCGGACGGCAGGTCGTCCAGCTGCTCCAGGATGTCCTGGGTATCCAGCCAGTGCGGTTCGCCGCGCACGCTGTCGATGTAGAGGTTCCGCGCGATGCGGAACAGCCAGGTGGAAACGTTCGCGCGCAGGGGGTCGAACTGACCGGCCCGGCGCCACACGCGGAGCATCGCTTCCTGAACCAGTTCCTCGGCTTGCGACGGGGCCGCACCCAGGCCGACCAGGTAGCGCTGGAGACGGGGCCCGAAATGCGCGAACACGTGCATGAACGCGTCGACATCGTGCCGCGTGGCGACCGCAGCCATCTGCGTGGCCCAATAGACAGGGTTATCGGTGTCCTGGGACGCTGGGCGTGACACGCGCCTTGCCACCTCGAGGGGAGTGATGTCTGGGGAGGGCGGATTGGGTCGGATCATAGCGGATCAGCAGAGCCCACAGGTCAACGGGGTCGGTGTTGTTTCCGCTTATACGAGCGGCAGGCAGGTTCTGGATGCATGGGGCTTAGCGGGCCGTGGGCTCGGGCCACTGCTGGGGTACCTTGCGCAACGCATGCATGTCGTAGCCCATGGCGGCCACGCGGCTGGCCAAGGCGGTGTAGTCGGATTCCGGTATGGTCGGCGTGCGGGCCATGATCCACACGTAATCGTGCTTATCGCGCGCGACGATGACGCTTTGATAATCGGGATCGAGCCACGAGATGACGTACTGGGCCTTGATCGGCCAGACGAACTGCATGCCCCATTCCGCGTTGCGGGTTTCGGTGTGCGGAAAGCCCTTCGCATGCAAGGTTTTGAGCTCGCCGGCCGCATCGCTATTGCGGTACCGTAACGTCGTCTCGACCGTGCCGTCCGGCGTCAACCGGTACGATTCGACGGCGTTGGCTGCATCCTTTTCCGGCCGGCTGGGAATGGACGCGATGACATACCAGTTGCCCATGTAGCGGGCGACATCGACCTGGTCTACCCGCGGCACCCTCGGCTGCGATGCCGAGCAGGCGGCGAGCGGCAGGATGGCGAGCGCGGTGCGTGCCAGGCGTGCGGTAAGGGTGGTCATGGTGGTGGCCCTCTGGACTCAGCGGTTCGGGACGAACCGGTAGTGCGCGACCATCCATTCCTGGCCGCGCGCGTATCCGAACAGTTCGGCGCAGGACATCCAGAAGATGCGCCACCGGTGGAACCACAGCTCGGCCAGCGCCCGCGTTCCATAGGCATCGAATAGCACCTGCATCACCGCATCACGATGCTGGTCCTGGCGGGCGAGCCACGCGTTCGCCGTGCGTTCGTAGTGGGTGCCATCCACGAGCCATTGCTGATCGATGCGCAGGTCGCGCTGGAACCAGAGCAGCGTATCGGTGGCGGGCATCATGCCGCCGGTGAAGAAATGCCGGCCCATCCAGTTGTCCTCGCCCTCCGTGTCGAACAGATAGGCCGAGCGGCGGTGGGCGAAGATGTGGACGAACAGGCTGCCGGACGGCTTCAGCCAGCTGGCGATGCGTTTCATCAGCGCCTGGTGATTGCGGATGTGCTCGAACATCTCGACCGAGACGCACCGGTCGAACGCTGCGTCTGGGAGCCGGAGCGCGTTGATGTCGCAGGTCAGGACGCGGATGTTGGTAAGCCCGCGCCGCGCCGCTTCCGACTCGATATGCACGCGCTGCGAGCGGGAGTTCGATACCGCGGTAATCGAAGCGTTGGGATAGCGCTCCGCCATCCACAGCGTGAGCGAGCCCCAGCCGCAGCCGAGTTCGAGGATCTGCTGTCCATCGGCGAGTTCCGCGCGCTCGGCGTAGAGCTCGAGCATGGCCTCTTCGGCCTCATCCAGCGTCTCCGTGCCTACCAGGAAGTAGCACGACGAATACTTCAGCCGTGTACCGAGGCAATGCTGGAAGAACGCGGTGGGCACTTCGTAATGCTGCGCGTTGGCCTCGTCGGTATGGATGGCCACTGGCGCATGGGTCAACGCACGGAGGAGGGAACGGTGGCGCTCCTGCTCGGCTTCCGCGCCACCTGCCTGGCAAGCGCTGAGGCGTTGCGCGCAGAGCCTCCGGATGCCGAGGCGGACGAGCGCGTCGGGGAGGAGGCCCCGCTCGGCCATGCCGAGCAGGCCGGGCGCGGGGCGGTCGGCCGCCAGCGTGGGACGATCAGCGACGGTCGTGTTCATGCGCGCCTCCGGAGGCATGCGAATGGGAGGGGAACCACGGGATCAGCATGGGTGTGCTGCGCTGGTAGTCGCGGTAGTCATCGCCGCGCGTGCGCAACGCCTGGGCCTCGGTAAACGGAATGCCGCTGACCCAGCGAAGGAAGGCGTACATGACGATCGGGCCCACCCAGGCGAGCCAGCCGATGGGCGAGCCCACCGCAAGCGCGACATAGGCGAACCAGTGCAGCCATTCGAAGAAGTAGTTGGGATGCCGCGAGTAGCGCCACAGGCCGCCGCGGAAGGTCTTCGCGGGTCCGCGCTGCCGTGACCGGTATTGCGCCAGCTGTCGGTCAGCGATGGATTCGCCGATAACGCCGACCAGCCATATCAGGACGGCGAGCACCATCCAGGGAGACCACGGTGTCGGATTCGCCGCGGCGGCCATGTAGGGCAGCGCAAACAGCAGCACAATGGCCGCCTGGCCCTGGAAGAACGCGAAGAACTTCCCCTGGTGCCCGTTCCAGTGCGAGCGCAGGTGACGGTAGCGGCCGTCTTCTTCCTCACCGCGCACGCGGTGCCACAGGTGCAGGGCGAGGCGAACCGCCCACGCACCTCCCATGAGACCGGTGAGCAGGCGGGGCAGCAACGCACCGTCACCCGTCCACGCCATCAGTACGGCGGCGAGCCCGAGGCCGCCCGCCCACAGCACATCGACGATGCCGGCATTCCGGTGCCGCCGTTGCCAGAGCCAGCCGGCCGTCATGACGACGACCATCACTGCAGCGAGGAGGATCAGGGCCTTCATGTCACGCCGTCCAGCGCGCGGCCGATGGAAGGGCCTGCGGGCGCGCCAGTAGCAGGTGTGAGACACCGATGGAGCGCTCGAGGAAGCCGCCCTCGCAG
The DNA here is from genome assembly GCF_051958795.1 of Luteibacter sp. Classification (GTDB taxonomy): domain Bacteria; phylum Pseudomonadota; class Gammaproteobacteria; order Xanthomonadales; family Rhodanobacteraceae; genus Luteibacter. Next base: position 6,808 of record NZ_JBQCFT010000011.1, read on the forward strand.
TAAGCGAGGTAGAACTCCCAAAGCCGGATGAAGCGATCATCAAAGCCCTGGTGGCGGACATCGTCCAGCCGGGCCCGGAACCGCTGGCGCCACGCATGCAGCGTGCGCGCGTACGACAGACCGAAGTCTTCCTGATGGACCAGGGCGAGGTCGCTGGCCCGGGTCTTGGCGACGAGCATGGCGTGGATGGACGGAATGAAGCTACCCGGGAAGACATGGCGCTTGATGAAATCCACGGAGGCGAGGGCCTGCTCGTAACGGTGGTCCTCGATCGTGATGGCCTGCACGAGTGCCATGCCCTGCGGCGTCAGCAGTTCGCCGATCTTCGCGAAGTAGGTCTCCATGTAGTTCGCGCCGATGGCTTCGATCATCTCGATGGACACCACGCGATCGAAGGAGCCGCTGAGGTCGCGGTAATCCCGCTGGAGCACGGTGACGAGGTCGCCGAGGCCGACCTGGGCCACGCGTTCCCGGGCCAGCCGGTATTGCTCCGCGGAGATCGTCGTCGTGGTGACATGGCAGCCGTAGCGGGATGCGGCGTGTATCGCGAACCCACCCCAGCCGCTGCCGATCTCTACGACGTGCATCCCGGGCTGCAAGCCGAGCTTCTGGCAGATGACGTCGAGTTTCCGCGTGGAAGCGGCATCGAGTGTGTCGTCTTCTTCCTGCCACATGGCGGACGAGTACATCAGGTCATTCGAGAGGAACAGGCCGAAGAAGTCGTTCCCGAGGTCGTAGTGCGCGGCGATATTGCGGCGGCTGCCCGCGCGGGTGTTCTCGCGCAGCGCGTGCCACGCACGCATCGCCATGCCACCCCAGCGGGCAAGGCCGGTCTCCATGCCGTCGAGGAGGTCACGGTTACGGACCAGCAGGCGAACGAGGCCGACGAGGTCACTGCACTGCCAGTGCCCTTCGATGAAGGACTGGGCGGCGCCGACGCTGCCGTGGGTCGCCAGTAGGCGGTAGAAACGCAGATCCGAGATCGCGATGTGGATGGGCGGCAGGGCGCTACCCGCGGACACTTTGCCCAGTTCCTCGGTGCCCAGGGCATCCCGGACCACAAGGCGGCCGTGTTCGAGCGCGCCGAGTGTGCCGAGCAATTGCCGGCGCAGGAATCGATCGAGGCCGGACACTTTCGATGCCGAGGTACTTAGGCTGACGTTTTTGGCTAGTTCGTTCATGGCGCCTCTCCGGGCACGTGTCCGTGAGGGGCATCGACGCGCGGGCGCTTGCCCGGATGGTCGTGCACGGGGTTCCGCTTGAGCCAAAGGCGTAGCGCCTGCCAGTGAATGGCGGTCATGACCTGAGCGGTCATCAAGGGATAGCGCCACAGCACGCGGGCCAGGGAAGCCGCGCCCAGCGGATGGCGGACGAGTGAGAGCGTGGCATCGAATTCACATGCCTCGCCACGGTGCACCTTCATGTGCACGCGCAGGTCATCCTCGGGCGTGGTGAGGCGCCAGTCGTAGCGACGCTCCATGCCCATGAAGGGCGAGACGTGGAAGTCCTTGTCGAATGCCCACGCCATCGCGCGGCCGTGCTGCGTCGCGCTTGCTACCGGCAGTACGTACGCATGCCGCTCACGCCAGGGCGTGTTGGTGATCTCCGCCACGATGGTCTCGAGCGTGGTGCCGTCTTCCGCGTAGCAGTAGTAGAACGTGACGGGGTTGAAGACGAAGCCGGCATAGCGCAGGTGCGCGAGCATGCGGATCGGGCCGGTGGGGCGGGACCCGGTGTGTGTGTGCACGCGATCACGGACCGCGTCCGACAACGGTGTATCGGGCGCGCCGAGGTAGTCGTCGCGTCGCCATTCGGCAAGGTTCCGGCGGTTTACCGACCACAGCCAGCGGCCCTGGAACACCTGGTCGAGCTCGTCCAGATCCAGGTACAACTGGGCCATGCGGTAGGTGAACGCGTGGGGATGCGGCAGGTGGCGGCGGTGCGTGACGCTGCCTTCGTAGATGGCGCTGTTGAGCGTTGTCATGCGAGCACGCTCCCGACAGTGGGGGCCGCCGACGCGCTCTCCGCGGTGTGTTGAAGTCCCGCGACGACTTCCACCGCACTTCGCATGCCGTCTTCGTGGAACCCCCAGCCCCAGTAGGCCCCGGCAAACCATGTGCGCCGCTTGCCCTGGATCTCGGCCTTGCGCGCCTGGGCGCGCACCGTGGCTTCTGTGTAGACCGGGTGCGCGTAGCTCATGCGGCGCAGGATATGAGCTGGGTCGATATTGGCGGTCTGGTTGAGGCTGACGATGAGGGGGCGCGGCGAGTCGATGCCCTGGAGCAGGTTCATGCAGTAGCTGACCGTGCAGTGCTCGCCGGGAGTCGCGGGAAGGAGGGCATTCCACGCGGCCCATGCCTTCCGTTGTTTCGGCAGCACGCTCGCGTCCGTGTGCAGCACCGTGTCGTTGGCCTGGTACGGGATCGAGCCGAGGATGTCGCGCTCGGCATCGTCTGCGTCGCCGAGGAGGGCGAGCGCCTGGTCGCTGTGGCAGGCAAGAATCACCTGGTCGAAGGTTTCCTCGCCGTGCAACGAGCGCACCCGTACGCCGTTGGCTTCGCGTGTGACGGCGTAGACCGGACAGGAGAGCCGCTCGGTAACGCGCCAGCGCTTCCGCAGCGCTTCGATGTATGTCCTCGAGCCACCCTGGACCACCTGCCATTCTGGGCGGCCGTCGACCTGAAGCATCTGGTGGTTGGCCATGAAGCGCACCAGGTACTGCACCGGGAACTTAAGGATGGCTTCGGCCGGTGACGACCACAGGGCCGACGCCATGGGCACCAGATGCTCGTCGCGGAACGCCGTGCCGTAGCGATGTTCCGCGAGGTATTCGCCGAGGCTTGGGCCGGGCGGGGGGGCCGCGAGCACCGCCGGGGCTTCCTTGTAGAACCGCAGCAGGTCGCGCACCATGCCGAG
>NZ_JBQCFT010000012.1:0-9985 GCF_051958795.1 Luteibacter sp.
CGGCCAGGACGCCAGCCAGCCCAACCTGCTGGATGCGCTGCCGCCCGATCGCTTCACCCTGCTGCCCAACACGGCCGGCTGCTACACCGCGGACGATGCCGTGCGCACCTGCCGCCTCGCGCGCGAGCTGCTCGACGGGCACAACCTGGTGAAGCTGGAAGTGCTCGGCGATGAGCGCACGCTCTACCCGGATGTGGTGCAGACACTCGTCGCCGCGGAGAAGCTCGTCGCCGATGGCTTCGACGTCATGGTCTACACCTCCGACGATCCGATCCTGGCACGCCGGCTTGAAGAGATCGGCTGCGCCGCGATCATGCCGCTGGCCGCGCCGATCGGTTCGGGCCTGGGCATCCAGAACCGCTACAACCTGCTCGAGATCATCGAGAACGCGAAGGTCCCCGTGATCGTCGATGCGGGCGTCGGCACGGCTTCGGATGCATCGATCGCGATGGAGCTGGGCTGCGATGGCGTGCTGATGAATACCGCGATCGCGGGCGCGAAGAACCCCGTACTGATGGCCCATGCGATGAAGCTGGCCGTGGAAGCCGGACGTGCCGCGTTCCGCGCGGGCCGTATCCCGCGCAAGCGCTTCGCTTCGGCGTCGAGCCCCGTGGAAGGACTGGTGGGTTGAGCATGAGCCACGACGACGAAACCACGGGCGAAGGCCCGTTCCAGCGCCGCATCCGCAGCTTCGTGCTGCGCGAAGGCCGGATGACCCCGGCGCAGCAGCGCGCGTTCGACGACCACTGGGCGCGCTTCGGCCTCGATTACACCGGTGTAACCCGCGACCTCGGCGCCACGTTTGGCCGCGAGGCACCGCGCGTGCTGGAAATCGGCTTCGGTAACGGCGAGGCGCTCGCATGGGCGTCAGAGCATGACCTCGCTCGCGACTACATTGGCGTGGAAGTGCATGGCCCTGGCGTCGGCCGCCTGATGAATGCGCTGGCCGCGCGCGATGCCGGCAACGTGCGCATCTACAAGCACGATGCCGTGGAAGTGCTGGAAAACGAGATCCCGCCGGGCAGCCTTTCCGAAGTGCGCATCTGGTTCCCGGATCCATGGCACAAGAAGCGCCACAACAAACGCCGCATCGTGCAGCCGGCTTTCGTGGCCCTGCTCGCTTCACGCATGGCCCCGGGCGGGCTGCTGCACCTGGCCACCGATTGGGAGGCCTATGCCGAGCACATGCGCGAAGTGATGGAAGCCGCGCCGGGCTGGCGTAATCGCGTGGGGCCGGGCGCCACCGCCGAGCGTCCCGACTGGCGCATCGAGACCCATTTCGAACGCCGTGGCCTGCGTCTTGGCCATGGTGTCTGGGATTTCCTTTACGAATGGCACGGTTAGACAAGCCGTAGACCCTGAAATGGGCACACTTGGGCTCTCTCGTCCCCACGGAGCCCCGCATGTCCATCTCCACCCTGGCCGACCTGTTCGCGGAAACCCTGGAACAGGCCGGCGTACGCCGCATCTACGGCTTGGTCGGCGATAGCCTCAACGCCATCACGGATTCCCTGCGCGAGCGCCAGCGCATCGACTGGATCCATGTGCGCCACGAAGAAGCCGCCGCCTTCGCGGCCGGCGGCGAGGCCCAGCTCACCGGACAGCTCGCGGTCTGCGCGGGCAGTTGCGGCCCGGGCAACCTGCACCTGATCAACGGCCTGTTCGATTGCCAGCGCACGCGCACGCCGGTGCTGGCGATCGCCGCGCACATCCCCAGCGCCGAAATCGGCAGCGGTTACTTTCAGGAAACCCACCCCACCGAACTATTCCGCGAGTGCAGCGTGTACTGCGAGATGGTCTCCGACCCCGCGCAGATGCCGCATGTGCTCGATTCGGCGATCCGTGCCGCGGTGGGCCAGCGTGGCGTCGCCGTGGTGGTGATCCCGGGCGACGTGGCGATGCGCAAGGCGGTGGTGAAGCAGGTTACGCCCGCGGCCGGCCTCCTGCCACCGTCACCGAAGGTGATCCCCGCCGAACGTGAGCTCGATGCGCTCGCCGCCCTGCTCAACGCGGGCAAGCGCGTCACCCTGCTCTGCGGCCGCGGCACCGCGGGCGCGCACGATGAACTGATCGCCCTGGCCGACGCGCTGAAATCGCCGATCGTCCACGCACTGGGCGGCAAGGAGTTCGTGGAATACGACAATCCCTTCGACGTGGGCATGACCGGCCTCATCGGCTTCAGCTCCGGCTACCACGCGATGGAGGACTGCGACACGCTGCTCATGCTGGGCACCGACTTTCCCTACCGCCAGTTCTATCCGGAGGAGGCGAAGATCGCCCAGGTGGATATCCGCCCGGGCAACATCGGCCGCCGCTGCCGGGTCGACCTGGGCGTGGTGGGTGATGTCGGCGAGACGCTGAGGGCCCTGCTCCCGCGCATCGAGCCCAAGCGCGTGCGCGGCCACCTCGATCGCTGCCTGGCCCACTACGCCCGTGCCCGCGACGGCCTGGATGAGCTGGCCGAGATCAAGCCTGGCCATGAACTCATCCACCCGCAGCAGGTCTCGCGGCTGGTCAGTGAGCTGGCCGAGGACGATGCGGTATTCACCTGCGACGTGGGCACGCCCACCGTCTGGGCGGCGCGCTACCTCAAGATGAATGGCAAGCGCCGCCTGGTCGGCTCGTTCGTGCATGGCTCCATGGCCAACGCGATGCCCCAGGCCATCGGCATCCAGGCTGCTTATCCCGGGCGCCAGGTGATCTCGCTGTCGGGCGATGGCGGCTTCGCCATGCTGATGGGCGACTTCATCACCCTGGCGCAGGAGAAGCTGCCGGTGAAGATCATCGTGCTCAACAACGGCACGCTGGGCTTCGTGGAACTCGAGATGAAGGCCGCGGGCCTGGTCGAGACCGGCGTGGAGCTGCGGAACCCCGATTTCGCCGCGATGGCGAATGCCATGGGCATCCACGGCCGCCGCGTGGCGAGGGCCTCGGACCTGCCCTCGGCGATCGCCGAGGTGCTCTCGCACGAGGGGCCCGCCCTGCTCGACGTGGTCAGCAACCGGCTCGAGCTTGCCATCCCGCCGAAGATCAGCGGCGAGCAGGTCAAGGGCTTCAGCCTGTATGCGCTGAAGGCGGTGATGAGCGGCCGTGGCGATAGCATCGTGGACCTGGCGGTTTCGAACCTGAGCCGCTGATCACACGCCTCCGGTAGGAGCCCACCCTGTGGGCGACGCCGTTCGCGAAAGACCCACGCGGCCCTGTGGCGTTTTCGCGAAAGATGTCGCCCACAAGGTGGGCTCCTACGTTGAGTGGGGTCGTTGCGTAGAAATACGCGCTTGCTTCAGCCGGGAGCCACCCCCAGCGCGTATACTCGTCCGCCATCGACAGCAGCCTGGCGAGCCAATGCCACCGCATGCCCCCATCGACCGGAACGGGACTGCCGGCTAGTGGCACTCACACTCACGCCTGAAATGATCCTCGTGCTGGGCCTGGTGGGCTTCACCATGCTCATGCTCGTGCTGGAGTGGATCCGGGCGGACATGGTGGCACTGCTGGTGGTGGTCACCATCGGCCTGACCGGGCTGATCCCTGGCGAACAGGTGTTCAACGGCTTCGCCGGTAACGCCGTCATCGCGATCATCGCCATCATGATCATGGGCGCGGGCCTGGACCGCGCCGGCGTGCTCAACCTCACCGCTTCCTTCGTCATGCGCATGGCGCGTGGCATGGAGTCGCGCCTGGGCGTGGTGGTGAACAGCGTCACCAGCCTGTTCAGCGCGGTGATCCCGAGCCAGGCGCTCGCGGCCCTGATGATCCCGGTCACCTCGCGCCTGTCCGCGCGCACGGGCGTGCCCATGTCGCGGCTGCTGCTGCCCATGGCCTTCTGCATCCTGACTGCGACCAACACCACGCTGATCGCGAACTCGCCGCTGATCGTCCTCAACGACCTGATCGCCAGCGCCAACAGCAACCTGCCCCCGGGCGCCCACACCATCCCGAAGTTCGGCCTTTTCAGCGTCACGCCGGTCGGCCTGATCCTCGCGCTGCTCGGCATCGCGTTCTTCTGGCTGTTCTCGCGCAAGCTGCTGCCGGAGCGCGAGGACGAGCGCCTGAAGGTGACCCCGGGCCGCACCGAGAGCTACTTCGCCGATACCTATGGCATCGCCGGTGAAACCGCGGAGCTCACCGTCACGGCGGAAAGCCCGCTGGTCGGCATGAGCATCGGCGAGGTGGAACAGCTGCATGGCGCCCCGCTGATCCTGGCGATGAAGAACGGCAACGAGAGCCGCGTGGCCCCGCCCTCGGACCAGATGATCTGGGTGGGCACGGTGCTGGGTGTGCTGGCTCCGAAGGACGCCATCAACGCGTTCGCCAATAACCAGCTGTGCCGCGTGTCGTGGCGCATGCGCCAGTTGGGCGAGCAGTTCAACACCACCCGCGCCGGTATTTCCGAGGCCGTGGTGCCGCCCAGCTCGCGCTTCATCAAGCAGAGCGTGGGCGAGCTGCGTCTGCGCAAGCGCTTCGGCATCTCCGTGCTGGCGGTGAACCGCGGCGATGAGGTCTTCCGCGAGGATGTGCGGGCCGTAACCCTGCGCGCCGGCGATACGCTCGTGCTGCACAGCAAGTGGCGCGACCTCATGCTGGCCGAGGAAGACCGCGACATCGTGGTCGTCACCGATATCCCGAAGGAAGAACAGCGGCCCGGCAAGATCTGGCAAGCCGTGGGCTTCTTCGTGCTGGCCAAGTGCCTGGCGCTGTTCACCCACCTCGATCTCTCGGTGGCGATGATGACCGGCGCGGTCGGCATGCTGCTGACCGGCGTGCTGAACATGGACGAGGCCTATAAGGCCATCAACTGGAAGACCATCTTCGTGACCGCCTGCCTGATCCCGCTGGGCTGGTCGATGGATTCCACCGGCACGGCCAGCTGGATCGCCCAGGAAGTACTCGCGGTGCTGGGCCACGCGCCGCAGTGGACCCTGCAGCTCTCGATCGCCGTGCTGACCCTGTTGTTCTCCCAGGTGATGTCGAACGTGGGCGCCACGGTCATGATGGTGCCGATCGCGATCAGCGTGGCGGTCACCACCGGCGGCAACCCCTCGGCCTATGCGCTGATCGTCGCCGTGTCCTCGTCGAACACCTTCCTGCTCTCCTCGGGCCACCCGGCACTGATGATGGTGGCCGGCCCCGGCGGCTATCGGGCGAAGGACTTCCTCCGCGCGGGCATCCCGCTCACGATCGTGATGCTGGTGGTCACCCTGGTGACCATCAACCTGATGTACCGCTGAGCCAACCCACAGAATTTTCTCAGGCCAGGTGGACGGTTCCGTCCGTGACCGCCACCGACACCGCACGTAGGCGATCACCCTTGCAAGGACCGCTCTGGCAGTGCCCATCCCCGGCCGTGAAGGTCGCCCCGTGGGCGGCGCAGATGATCAGGCCGTTGCGGACCAGGAAGCGGCCGGGGGCGTAATCCAGCCGGCGGCCGGCATGGGGGCACACGTTATAGAAGGCGCTGACCTGGTCCCCGTCGCGGTAGACCAGCAGGGACTCGGTGTCGCCAGCCACCGTCGCCTCCACTTCGATGGCGTTGCCATCGGGGATGTCATCGAGCTGGCAGAGGGGGGCGGTGTCGGCAGTGGTAGTCATGGCACTTGTCTATGAGGGTCGGATGCCCCAAGGTAAAGAGGCTCACACGCATGTCATTGTGCCATACGGATTTTTAACCAATGCGCTTCGTCTTTCCGCCCATTCGCCGCTCGCGTAACCCGCTGGTCCGTGCCCTGTCCCTGTTGGCAGGCGTGGCCGTGCTGGGCGTGCTGCTCGTGTTCGGCGTGGTCGTGCTCGGCGTACTGGTGGCCGGCGGCCTCGTGTTCTTCGCCGTGCGCCAGTGGAAGCTCGCGACCGCCCGTGCCAACGGCGCGCCCACGCCGCAGCCCCAGGCTGCATCCCGCCCGAACGATCCCAACGTCCTCGAAGGCGAGTTCGTGGTGATCCAGCAGAGCCGGCCGGTACACCACCACTAAGCCGTTCGCGAAACGAGCCGCGCACCGCAAGCTTCGGATAGTCCGCCGGAGCCTGCCCGCCTACGCTGGTCTCCCATGAAGGAGGCCACCATGAACCGTCCCGCCCTCGCCATGCAAAGCACCGACGATGCCCTGGAACGCGTGCGTCTCGCCCTCGAAGAGGACGAGGCACCGGCGGACCTCGCCAGCCTCGCCGCCATCGCCGGGCTCAGCCCCACCCACCTGCAGCGGGTGTTTCGCCGCCGCTACGGCGTGAGCCCTGCGGAATATGCCCGTGCGCGCCGCTTTGGCCAGCTCCGCCAGGCGCTGCGCGGCGGTGCCGCGGTGACCGACGCCGTCTACGACGCCGGGTTCGGCTCGGGCAGCCGGGTCTACGAGGAAAGCGACCGCCGGCTCGGCATGACCCCGGCTAGCTACCGCGCGGGCGGCGCCGGGGCCGATATCCGCTTTACGACGACCGCGACGCCGCTGGGCCAGTTGCTGGTGGCGACCACCGCGCGCGGCATCTGCTCCGTCACCCTGGGCGCAGACGATGCCGAGCTGGAAGCACGCCTGGCCACCGAATTCCCCCAGGCCACGCGGCAGCGCGTCGATGCCGGCCGCGAGGAATGGCTGGATGCGGTGATCGCCCGCGTGGCGCACGAACTGGGCTGGAGCGATCGCGACGCGCCGGCCATGCCGCCCCTCGACGTAGCCGCCACGGCGTTCCAGTGGCGGGTTTGGGAGGCGCTCACCCGCATCCCGCGCGGCGAAACCCTGAGCTATGGCGAGCTGGCCGCGAAGCTGGGCGTGCCGAAGGCGGCCCGCGCGATCGGCCGCGCCTGTGGCAGCAACAAGCTCGCGCTGCTGGTGCCGTGCCACCGGATCATCCGCGAGGATGGCAGCCTGGGTGGCTGGCGCTGGGGCCTGGAAATCAAGCGCCAGCTACTGGCAAGCGAGCGCGCGGTGAACGCGGCTCAAGCCTGACCCGCGAAGGTTTCGCTACCACCCGTCACGCGGCGGCGATATCTTTCCGCTTTCGCGTCACGCCGGTTGTGGCGCACCCTGCCCCGGTTTGCCCCACGCCATGTCTGACGCCGCCTGTTCCGCCACGCCCGCCGCCACCGAGTCACGCTGGCTCGTACCGCTTTCGCTGTTCGCGCTGTATGTGATCTGGGGCTCCACCTACCTGGGCATCCGCTACGCGCTGGTGAGCTACCCGCCGTTCCTGCTGGCCGCCCTGCGCTTCGCGATCGCGGGCGTGCTGCTGTTCGCCGTGCTGCGCGTGCGTGGCGCGGCGCTGCCCACGCGCCGGCAGTGGCGCAATGCCGCCATCGTCGGCACCCTCCTGCTCGCCGGCGGCAACGGCCTGGTCTGCTACGCCGAGCAGTCGGTGAGCTCAGGCATCGCCGCGGTGGCCGTCGCCAGCATGCCGCTGTTCGCCGCCGTGTTCGGTGGCTTTTACGGCGAGTGGCCATCGCGCGGTGAAACCGTCGGCCTCCTCCTGGGCTTCGCTGGCGTCATCGTCCTGAACCTCGGCGCGGGCCTTTCCGGTTCGCCGCTCGGCGCCATCGCGCTCATCGTGGCCGCCTCGTCGTGGGCGTTCGGCTCGGTGTGGTCGAAGCGGCAGGACATGCCGAAGGGGCCGATGAACGTAGCCGCGCAGATGCTCTGCGCCAGCGTCGCGCTGGGCATCATCGCCCTGCTGCACGGCGAGCGCCTCCCGGCGCACCCGCAGGCATCGGCAACGGCCGCCCTGCTTTACCTCGTCGTGTTCGGTTCGCTCATCGCATTCAGCGCTTACCTCTACGTGCTGAAAACCGTGCGCCCCGCACTCGCGACCAGCTATGCCTACGTCAACCCGCCGGTGGCCGTGCTGTTTGGCGTCGCGCTTGCCGGCGAGCATGTCGGCCCGTTCGATCTCGGCGGCATGGCGATCATCCTGGTGGGCGTCGGCATCATCACGCTGATGCGCCAGCGCAAGGCGTGATGCGCAAGCGCCGGAATGTGACGGCCGTCGCACTCCGCGGTATGGCAGGCGCATTTTCAGAATAATCGGATGGTCGGGCCCGCCGACCGCCACCTAGTCTCTCCAGCCGCATCTGCTGGAGATATCCATGGATGGCCTAGCCCATCTCCGCCGCTCGCGACGCCTGCGCCTTTGCGGCGCGCGCCTTGCCACCCTGCTTTGCCTGGCCATCGCCGCGCTGGCTTCATGCCAGCCGTTCCGCGATGACGACACCACGTTCGCCGCGCCATTGAACGACTTCGCCGACTACGATGCGTGCGTAGATCGCGGCGGCAACTGGTTGCTCCATGCCCATCTCTGCAAGGAGCCGGCGGGCGATGCCGGCGACAGTACGCCGGCACCGCCATGAGCCATCAGAGTTCGCGCAACGCCGTGGTCACCGGCAAGCGCGCGGCGCGCAGCGCGGGGAACAGGCCGCCGATGAAGCCGATCGCCAGCGCCCACTTCAGGCCGGTCCACAACAGGGTCGGCCCCACGCGGAACTGGAAGACGACCTGGCTGAAGTTCGCGCCCAACGTCGATGCCGAGTAGTTGTTGAAGATGAGCCATGCGATCCCTGCACCAATCGCGCCACCCAGCAACGCCAGCAGCATCGTTTCAAGAAGCACCGACACCACCACCGGCACGCCGCGGAAGCCGATCGCACGCAAGGTCGCGATCTCGCGGGCCCGTGCCTGGATCGCGGCGAACATGGTGTTGAGCGCGCCGAACACGGCACCGATCGCCATGATCAGGCCCACCGTGATGCCGATGATGCGCAAGGTCTTCGTCAGCGCCTCCGACTGCTTGCTGAAATACGCCTCGGTGGTGGAGACGTCTACCTTCAACCGTGGATCGGCGGCCAGGCTCGCCTTGAACGCATCGAGGGCCTTTGGCGAATCCAGCAGCACGGTGACCGACTGCACGCTGCTGCCGCGCCGGTAGGCCGAGGCGACGCTTTGCGTATCGCCCCACAGCTCGGATTCGAGCGCATCGTTCGATTCGAACTCACCAACCACGGTCCAGGTCTGCCCGGCCAGGCGGATGGACTTGCCGACATCCAGGCCTTCGAACTGGCCCTTCGCGCCCTTGCCGACGATCAGTTCGCGCAGGCCCGGCTTGAAGCGCCGTCCCTCGATGATCTTCACGTTCTCGCGCAGCGCCCACACATCATCGCTTACACCGCGGATAGGTACGTTGGAGTCGCTGTTCGGATCGCCCTTGCGCGGCAGGTTCGCCACGACGACGAGTTCGCCCGAGGCGATCGGCCGCCCTTCCGGCCCCTTCTTCACGCCCGGCGCCTGCATCACGACGTTCGCGCTGTCGCGATCGAGGATGGAATTGAGCTCGGCTTGCGAGCCGCCGCGCAGGACGATGGCGGTGTGGTCGTTACCCGACGCGCGCAAGGTCTGTGCAAAGCCTTCGCTCATCGCCAGCATCGCCACGAGCACGCCGACCACCCCGGCGATACCGACGACCACAACGGACGAGGAACCGAGCCGCTGGGTCACCGTGGAAAGACCCACCCGGGTCACCTGCCAGGTCTGCCGGCCACGCCGCGTCGCGACCATCCATACGGCCAGCAGGATCGCCAGCACGACGACGCCCTGCCACGGCAGCATGGTCCACACGACCAGGAACAGCGCGATGATCGCAAGCAGCAACACGCCGCCAAGGAACTTCTTGAAGGTCTTCATGGCCGTTCCTCAGCGCCCTGCCAGGGCGTCGACAATGTTGAGGCGCATGGCGCGCAGGGCGGGCAAGGCACCGACGATCGCGCCGATCACCACCATCAGCACGAGGCCGAGCAGCCACGTCTGCGAGCCCACCGGGGGAAGGTTAAGCATGCCGCCGCTGCCCTTGGCCACGATCGGCACGATCACGCCCGCCAGGCCCAGCCCCAGCACGCCGCCTATCACCAGCAGCAAGATGCTCTCCGCCAGCACCATGTAGAGCACGCTGTGGCTGGAGAAGCCGATGGTCTTCAGCACCGCCAGCTCGCTGGTCCGTTCACGCACGGCCTGTGCCA
>NZ_JBQCFT010000013.1:0-13713 GCF_051958795.1 Luteibacter sp.
AGGAAATCCAGCATGCGCACGAGGTGGCCGCGGATCGGGCCAGACCAGCTGGCGGCCCTGCTCGGATCAGGCCGCCGACAGCGGTAGCCGCACGCGGAAGCATGCCCCGCCATGCTCGGCATCGATCACGTCGATGCTTCCGCCATGGCGTTCCACGACCTGCCGCGCGAGATGCAGGCCGAGCCCCGTGCCCGTGCTGCTGGGGCGCGTCCGGTAGAACGGCTCGAAGATGCGGTCGCGCTCGCCGAGGGGAACGCCGCGTCCTTCATCCGTTACCGAGAGCTCGCCCAATGTATTCACCGCGACGCTGATGGGTCCTTCGTCGCCTGCGTGCATCATCGCGTTCTGGATCAGGTTCATCAGTACGCGTGACAGCGCAAGTGCGTCGCCGTGCACCCACACGGGCGTGCCCGGCCCGTCGAAGGCGATGTCGTTGCCTGACTCCAGTGCGACCGGCGCGATGTCGCCGACGGTATCGGCAGCGAGCTTCGCGAGATCGAGACGCTGGCAGGCCGCGGCATCACCGTTGAAGCGCTGCAGGTCAAGCAGCTGCTCGGCCAGGTTCCACAGCCGCGCGACGTCGCCGATGAGACGCGTGCGCTCGGGGCCCGGGTCCATCGCCTCGATGCGCGTGCGCAGGATCGCGATGGGTGCGCGCAGCTCGTGCGCTGCGCTCGCGAGGAAGCGATCGCGTACGTCATAGCCTTCACTGACGCGGGTCAATGCGGCGTTGAAGCCGCGCACCAGCGGCTGGATCTCATAGGGTACGGTCTGGTCGGCGAGTTTCGCACCGCGCTTCTCGACGTCGATCGCGTCGGCGTGCCGCGCCACCTCGCGCACGCTCTTCATCGAGCGGCGCACGATGATCGGCACGATGATCAGGGTCGCCAGCACCGTGGGGAGTAGCAGTCGCCACGTCAGGTAATCCGCGACCATCGTGGTGAGCCCGCCGGCGGATGTCGTCGAGGCGCCGCCCATCATGAAGTGCACCTTGCGGAACTTCCATTCGACCAGGCGAATCGCCGCAGTATCGGTATACGGTGCGCGCGAGCCGTGGATGTCGGAGGCGGCGAGGCGATCCAGGCGGTCGATCAGCGGCGCGAGGCTGGCAGGCGGCGTGCCCTGCCGATACGCATGCCCTGCTTCATCACGGGCGACGATCCAGAGGTCGGGGTAGTCGTGCATTGCCTGGCGCAGCGCTTTCGTCGGTGAAAGGGCAATGCCCCCGTCATTCGCGGGTACCAGCGAATCCTGCACCTCTTCGACCAGCTTCGGATCAACGTAGGACACGCTGTCCCGGTGGATCTGGTAACCCAGGATCAGGAACGCGGCCATCATGATCAGGCCCTGGGGGAGGACGATGCGCAGCGTGAGCTGCCATGCCAGCGACCTACCGTGCCTTGCCATGCACCTTGCTCCGCAACAGGTAGCCGACGCCACGAATGACGTGGATGTCTACATCCGCACCGGCATCATCCAGGGAGCGGCGTAGCTTGGAGATATGCGCGTCCAGCGCGTTCGACTGGATCTCGTCATCGAAGTCGTACACGGCCTCGAGCAGGTCGTTGCGTGACACGGTGCGGCCGTGGCGCAGGCAGAGCGCCTCGAGGACGAGCAGCTGGCGCCGCGGCAGGCGCAGCGGGGTGGGGCCGATGAAGGCTTCATGCGCGCCGAAGTCGAACGACAGGTTGCCCACGGTGGCGCGGGGAATATCGCGCGGCGATTGCCGGCGCGAGACCGCGCGGATGCGCGCCAGCAGTTCCTCGACCGCGAATGGCTTGACCAGGTAGTCGTCGGCGCCGAGATCCAGCCCCGCAATGCGGTCGGCGAGCGATCCCCGGGCGGTCAACACGATGACCGGGACCCCCGGCAGGCACTCGCGTGCCTTGCTGATCAGGCTGACGCCATCCCCGTCAGGTAGCTGGCGGTCCAGTACGACCAGGTCATGCACGCACTGGCGCAGGGCCTCGCTGGCCTGGAGGAGGTTGGGGGCCACGTCGATCACGAGGCCATGCCGCTGGAGAGCGGTACGCAAGGCATCCGCAAGTTCGGTTTCGTCTTCGACCAGGAGTATCCGCATTGCCCATCCACGCCAAACGCCAGATAAATCGTACCCCGGGGGGCTCCCGGGCGCGGCAATGTTCTGGCAATGTGGGCCCCCTGACCATGCAGGCTCCCCCAAAGGGCGTTACCCCCGCCATGCATTACGGAATTGTCCGACGGATCGTCACCCTCGCCGAGCTCATCGAGCCCGACCGCGCGCAAGTGTGGACGTGGTTTTTCGAGACCCGGATCGAATCGCTGGGTGGCCGCCCCGTCGAGCTGGCCTTCCACGGCCGGGGCCAGGAGGTGGTCGATTTCCTCCATGACCTGCTCGCCCGGACCAAAGGGGCCCGCAACGTGAAGCCCTTCCCCCGCCGGCCGCGACGCCACGTGGGCTTGCAGCCTAACGACGAGCTGTTCGCGGGTGGCGATGCGCCGGTCGTGAGTGTTCCGGGCCGGTAAGCGCTACTACCGAGCGGTCCGGCGTCAGGCGTCGGTGATGCCCACGACCACGCCAGCGCTCAGCCAGTCGGCCAGCAGCTGACCCGCGCGTTGCACGCCTGCCTCCTCGCCGAGCAACCCGACCAGGGTTTCGCATAGCGAACCGAAGCCGGGATCTTTGCCCAGCGCCACGAGGGCGGCGCTTTCCACGGCGTCGGTGCGGCGCAGGCGCGCCATGTGGTCGCGGCGCCAGACGAGCAGGCCTTCGGGTGCGGCGAGCCATTCGCTCTCCACGGCGGCCTCGCCATCGCGCAGGGCCATCCAGACGTCGTCGGCGTTCGTCACGGCGCGGCGCACCCGCACGCTGGGCGAGAGCACCAGGTTCGCGTGGTCCCAGTCGACACTGGCTAGCGCCTCCGGCGTGGCCGGAAGGGTATCGGCGGCGACAAACGCCTCGCCGAGCATCCACTCGATCCACGCCAGCTCTTCGAGGTCCGGGTTGCGCGGATGGAGTGCACGCAGCGTCTCGCCGAAATCGGCGCCGTAATGGTCAAGGGTCCAGCCGCGTGGCGGACGCGCATCGATATGCGTGATGGCGGCCTCCCGGAACGCGTCCTCGCCGATGAACCGGCGCAGCAGCGGGTAGCTCACCTCGAGGCAGCCCATGAGCTGCACGCGGTAGTTGTTCTGGTAGACCTGCAGGCCAGGCCGTGCGCTCGCACCGAACGCTTCAGTGCCCGCCTCATCGCCCGTCACCAGCCACTGCCGGAACTGATCCTGGAGCGCCGCGAGCTTCATGCGGCTACCCGGTGCAGTTCGTCGCGCTGCCCGATGGCGCGGGCGATCGCGAGCTCGTCGAGCAGATCGGCGAGCGGTGGAATCGCATCGTCGCGCTCGATCATCGTGGCGACATCGCCGAGCAATGAACGGGCGGTGGCATAGAGCGACCACACGTCGTCGCAAACCGGCTGGTCGTGCGTGTCGATCAGGAGCCCAGGGCCTTCGGTGTGCCCTGCAAGGTGGATCTGGCGTACGTGTGCCGCGGGGATGCCGTGCAGGAACGCATGCGCGTCGAAGCCGTGGTTGTGCGCGCTGACGTAGACGTTGTTCACATCGAGCAGCAGGCCGCAGCCGGTGCGCTTCGCCATCGCGCCGATGAACTCCCACTCCGCCATCTCCGCGCCATCGAACGCGACGTAGCTGGACGGGTTCTCGAACAGCATGGGCCGGCCCAGCGCGTCCTGGGCCATCTCGATGTTGCGGCAGACCATGTCCAGCGCCTCACCGGTGTAGGGCACCGGGAGCAGGTCATGCGAAGAGAAGCCCGCGACCCGCGACCAGCTCAGGTGGTCCGAGACGAACAGCGGCTGGATCTCGTCGGCGAGAGCGCGCAGGCGGCGGAGGTAAGCGCGGTCGAGGCCGTCGGAGGATCCGATCGACATGGACACGCCGTGCAGCACGACGGGATGCTTCTCGCGGACCCGGCGCAGGATATCCCGCGGCTGGCCGCCATCGACCATGAAGTTCTCCGAAATCACTTCGACGAAATCGACCGGCACGTCGCCTTCGAGGAAGTCGCGGTAATGCTCCTTGCGCAGGCCGAGGCCGTAGCCGGAAAAGGTAGGAATGGTCGTGGACATCTCAACTCTCCGATGGCTGGTAGGAGCCCACCCTGTGGGCGACATCTTTCGCGTTACCGTCGCAGGCCCTGTGGTTATTCCGCGAACGGCGTCGCTCACAGGGTGAGCTCCTACAACAGCGGGGGTGTTACTGCGGCTCGGTCAGCGTGCCGCCGGCGGCCTTGCATTCGCTGGGCAGTTTCACGACGACGCCCTGGCCCTTGCAGCTGTTGAGGCCCTTGCAGTCGTTCTTGGCGGTGGCGCAGAGGCTGGTGCCCTTGCAGGTGTTCACGCCGTAGCAGCGGGAAAGCTCTTCCTTCGCTGCGCCGGCCTTGTCGGCGGCGTGGGCGGCCGGCGCGGCGAACTGTGCGATGGCGATGGCGACGAGCGCGGCGGCGCCGGCGAAGGTCGAGCGGGACTTGGTGACGGTGCTATGCATTGGGGTGCTTCCTTGGTGGAGGGTGGCTTACTTCGCTTCGCGGGCGGCTTCTTCGATGACCGCGGCGACTTTTTCCGGCTGCGAGATGTACGAGACGTGGCTGCCCTGGACCTCGGTGACGTGGGCGTGGGCGCGCTTGTACATCCAGCGCTGGAGATCGGGGCTGAGCGCGTGGTCCTGGGTGGTGACCACGGCCCAGACGGGCTTGTCGTGCCACGCGGCCACCGGTAGCGTGGCGTTGAACGCCGCCTTGGCGGCGGGTACCTGCGATACCGCCATGAAGTCGGTGCGGTTCTTCGCCAGGTCACCGGCGAAATCGGTGCCGAACTTCGCTTCGCTGAAGAACAGGTGATCGTCGCGGGTGGCTTCGATGTCGTTGCTCGGTGCGGGCATCGAGCCGACCAGCTGTGACACGCTCTCGCCCACTTCCGGCACCAGCGCCGAGACATAAACCAGCGCGGCGACCTTGTCGCGGGCACCGGCCTGGGTGATCACCGCGCCGCCGTAGCTATGGCCGACGAGGACGACCGGGCCATCCTGCTTGCGGATCTGCTCGCGGGTCTGGTCGACGTCGTCGGCCAGCGTCTCGATGCGCGGCTGCACCACGCTGACGTGGTAGCCCTTGTGGATGAGGATGTCGTGGACGACACGCCAGCCGGAACCATCGACGAAGGCGCCAGGGACGATCACGATGTTCTTCACGCCGGAGGGCGCGGGAGCGTCGGCGGCGAAGGTCGCGGAGCCGGTGCCGAGGGCGAGCGCGGTCAGCGCGAAAAGAATGCTCTTACGCATGTGGGTAAGCCTGCGGTGGTGGGGGGTGGTTAGCGGCGCGGTGGGAACAGGAGCCGGTCGAGCGACCAGCCGCCACCGCCGCGGGCGCTGAGGGGGAGCAGCAGCCCCGCCCAGGTGAGGTGGGTGGGCCATGCATCCGGGTAGACGAAGATCTCGATGACCGTGGTCATGGCGAGCAGCGCGAACGCGGAGAAGCGGGTGAAGAGGCCAAGCACCAGCAACACGGGGAACAGGTGTTCCGCGTAGGTCGCGAGGTGTGCGGCAACGTTGGAGGGAATCAGCGGCAGCGCGTATTCCGAGGCAAACAGGTCGTAGGTGGAATCCTTGATGGTGAGGAAGCCTTCGACCTTCGTCCGCCCGGACTGGAAGAACACCGCCGCGATCCCGAGGCGCGCCACGAGGAGCAGCGCGTTTTCAGGGATCACCCGCGACAGCAGGCCTGTCATCGCGGGTGCCTTGCGGACGGCGGGGACGAAGGTGCTCACGCCTTGGCCTCGAGCGTGCCATGGCCCTTCGGCGTCTTGATCGTGACGCAGGTGCCCTTGTCGACGAGCTTCCAGGCATTGCCCTGGTAGTCGGTCTTCGAGGTGCCGGCGCAGCTGGTGCCGGCGCCGGCGGCGCAATCGTTCTGGCCGGCCTTCGCCACGCCATAGCACTTTTCCATGGGCTTCTTCGCTTCATCGGCATGCGCCGCGCCGGCGATGGCGGCGAGGCCGAGGGCGAGGGTCGCGGCGAGCGTGCTGTACTTACGGTTCATGGTCGGTTCCCTGGGATCAGACGAGGTTGAGTTCGACATCGACGTTGCCGCGCGTTGCCTTCGAGTACGGGCAGGTGCGGTGCGCGGCATCCACGAGCGCTTCGGCGGTTTCGCGGTCGAGGCCCGGCAGGCTCACGTTGAGGCGGGCCTGGAGGAAGTAGCCGCCCGTGCCGGTGCCGAGATCGACTTCGGCGTTGACCGCCGTGTCCTGCGGCAGGCGCAGCTTGCGCTCGGCGGCGGCGAGGCCCATGGCACCGATGAAGCAGGCCGACCAGCCGGCTGCGAACAGCTGTTCCGGGTTGGTGCCGCCACCGTGGCCGCCCGGCGGGGTCAGCTTGATGTCCAGGGCGCCATCGGCGCTGGTGGCGCGGCCGTCGCGGCCGCCGGTGGTGCGGGTCTTGCCGGTATACAGAACGGTATCGATCTTGCTCATGGTCGTGTCCTCATGGGGTGGGTGGCCGGTGTCGGCTGGTGAGGCACATGAAAACGTCCGGGCGTATCCCGCTTGTGTCGCGTTCCGGGCCAAAACGCATCGGAATGTGTCTGGCGGCCCCGCGGATACGTTTCGATACAAAGCGGGGGAGGCTGGTACGTTTCGATACAAAAGCCGGCCTCGCCGGACATCCCCGGGACAAACGGCGCTCCTCTAATGCAAGGCGTACCCACTCCCCCGAGGTCACCATGAACACTTTCTTCCGCGTTCTTACCGTTTTCGCGCTGGGCGTCGGCCTGGCTACCGCGTGGCCGGGCATCGCCGGTATCGCCCGCGCAAGCGATCCCCCGGCGGCGGGCGCTACGGCACCGGAGTTCACCGGCATCGACCACTGGTTCAACTCGCCGCCCCTGCGCATGCAGGAACTGCGCGGCAAGGTCGTGCTGGTGGAGTTCTGGACGAACGAATGCATCAACTGCCTGCATGTGCTGCCGCACACGAAGGAGCTCTACGACAAGTATGCGAAGGACGGCCTGGTGGTCGTGGGCGTGCATACGCCGGAGTACGACGAGGAGCGTGACCCCTCCACGGTCAAGGCCACGATCAAGCGCTTCGGCATCGACTGGCCGGTTGCCGTGGATAACCAGAACGCTACGTGGAACGCCTGGAACAACCAGTTCTGGCCCGCCCTTTACCTCGTCGACCAGCAGGGCCACGTTGTGTACCAGCACTTCGGCGAGGGAAACTACGACGCGACGGAAGCGAAGGTTCGCCAGCTGCTGGGCAAGGGCTGAGCTTGTAGAAAACCACTTGTTTGCACGAGAACGGCAACGGCATGGAACACATCGACCACATCCTCGTCGTCGACGATGACCACGGCATCCGCACGGGCGTCGTCGACTACCTGCGCAAGAACGGCCTGCGCGCGACGGCCGCCGCGGATGGCCGCGAGATGTTCGCCCAGCTCGATGCATCGGCGTTCGACCTGGTGGTGCTCGACATCATGATGCCGGGCGACGATGGGCTGGCCTTGTGTCGCACGCTGCGCGCGGGCAAGCACAAGGCCATCCCGGTGCTGTTGCTCACCGCCCGCGACGATGAAACCGATCGCATCGTCGGCCTGGAAATGGGCGCCGACGATTACCTCACCAAGCCCTTTTCACCGCGCGAACTGCTGGCGCGGATCAAGGCGGTGATCCGCCGCACGCGCATGCTGCCGCCCAACCTGCGTATCACCGAAGCGACCGAGATGCTCGCGTTCGGCAAGTGGCGGCTCGATACCACGGCGCGCCACCTGCTCGACGAGGAGGGTACGGTCATCTCGCTAAGTGGCGCGGAATATCGCCTTCTGCGCGTGTTCCTCGACCATCCCCAGCGTGTGCTTACCCGCGACCAGTTGCTCAACCTGACCCAGGGTCGCGATGCGGAGCTGTTCGATCGCAGCATCGACCTGCAGGTGAGCCGCCTTCGCCAGCGTTTGCAGGATGATGCGAAGGACCAGTCGTACATCAAGACCGTGCGCAGTGAAGGCTACGTCTTCAGCATGCCGGTGGTCGTAGCCGGGAGCGGCGCATGACCCACGCGCGGCTTGCGTGGCTGCCGCGGAGCATGGCCTCGCGGCTCTCGCTCATCCTGTTCTCTGGCTTGCTGCTGGCGCACGGCCTGTCGTTTGGCCTGCTGGCCTACGAGCGCTACCAGAGCGCGACCGCGGTCATGCTCAACACGCTCGAGCATGAAGTCGGTACCTCCGTCGCCATCCTCGACCGCCTTCCGGCCAATGAGCGTGCACGCTGGCTTCCCCGCTTGGCGCGGGATAACTATCGCTTCATCCTGGGCCCCGGTGAGCCGGGGCAACCGCTGGTCACCGAGCGCTCGCGCGATGTCACCGCGCGCATCACGCGCGAAGTCGGTGCGCGCTATGCGGTTGCGGCGCAAACGGTGTCGACGAAGCCCGAGCGCTACCAGGTGCACCTGACCCTGGCCGATGGCTCGCCGTTGACGCTGGAGGTGAACCCGCATCCACCGGCCATGGCGGACTGGCTGCCCTTCGTGTTCATCCTGCAGATGATCGTGCTGCTCACCTGTGCGTGGATCGCGGTGCGCCTCGCCACACGCCCGCTGGCGCGGCTTGCGAACGCGGCCGAAGCGATGAAACCAAATGCGGATCCGCACCCGATCAGCGAAGAGGGGCCGACCGAAGTGGCGCAGGCCGCGGCGGCGTTCAATGCGATGCAGGAGCGCATCGGCGTGTACCTGAAGGAGCGCCTGCACATCCTCGCTTCGATCTCCCACGACCTGCAGACGCCGATCACCCGCATGCGCCTGCGCGTTGAGTCGCTCGATGAAGGCCCGGAGAGCGAGCGCCTGCTCGCCGACCTGGCCGAGATGGAGCATCTCGTGCGCGAAGGCGTCGCTTACGCACGCAGTGCCCACGGTGGCGACGAGGCACCGGTGAAGATGGACCCGGCGGCGTTCATCGAGAGCCTGGTCTTCGATTACCAGGACGTCGGCCGGCCGGTCTCGCTGAGCGAGATGGCACACGGTGCCGCGATGGTCCGGCCGCGCGCCTTGCGCCGCGTGTTGACCAACCTCATCGATAACGCCATCAAGTACGGCGGCAGCGCCGAGGTGGCGAGCTGCCGTTCCGGAGAAGGCGTGCTGTCGATCACCATTGCCGATCGCGGGCCGGGGATTCCTGACGCCGAACTCGAGAACGTGCTGCAACCGTTCCATCGGCTGGAGGGCTCGCGCAGCCGCGACACGGGTGGCGCAGGTCTCGGCCTGGCCATTGCGCTGCAGCTGATGCGTTCGATCGGGGGCGACTTGCGGCTGGTCAATCGTGAAGGTGGTGGGCTGGTCACGCGGGTTACGTTGCCCTGATGCCATCGCGTGGGCAAGCACGCTCCCACAAGGGCGCGGTTTGCTGCTTTTGCAAATGCTGCCCTGAGGCCATCGCGTGCAAGCACGCTCCCACAAGGGCGGGGAAGCATGCTGTTGTGGGAGCGCGCTTGCGCGCGATGCTTCCAGCCTAGGAAAACGCCTGCCGATACGCGTAAAGCCCAGGCGTCCCGCCCGTCACCACGAACAACACACGCTCACCCTTCGCAACAGCCCCGCTTCGCAGATCCTGCAACAACCCCGCGAATGCCTTCCCGGTATACACCGGATCCAGCAGCACACCCTCCTGCGATGCCATGAGCCGCACGGCCTCCAGCATGGCGTCGGTCGTCACGCCGTAGCCGTCGCCGAGCTGCGAGCCATCGACCTCGACGTGGGCGAGGTCCACTGTGGCATCCGTACCTAGAAGGCCCAGGGCGGCATTCGCGAGGTCACGCGTGGTCTCGCGGGCCTTCTCCGCCGGCGCCAGCACCGCATACGCCTTCGCCGTGCGCGGATCCCTGCGCATGGCGGCCAGACCAGCGATAAGCCCCGCATGCGTACCCGAGCTGCCATTCGCCACGGCGATGCGGTCGAACTGCACACCCATGGATTCTTCCTGCCCAGCGATCTCCCGCGCGCATCGCGCGTACCCGAGTACGCCTCGCGGCGTGGAGCCACCGACGGGAATCACCATCACCTTGCGGCCACGCGCACGCAGTTCGTCCGCGCGTGCGAGGGCGTGGTCTAGCGCGTTCTCTCCCGTGGCCAGGATCAGCGGTCGGGCTCCGAAAAGGTCATCGAGCAGGACATTGCCATTCTTCTCGTAGTCGTCGCCGTCGCGGGGCACCATGCGGGCGAGGATCAGTTCGCAGGCGAGTCCGAGCTTTGCCGAGGCGGCGGCGGTGAGCCGCGCATGGTTCGATTGCACGCCACCGACGCTGATGATCGTATCGACCCCATCAGCCAGCGCCGCGCCGAGGTGATACTCCAGCTTGCGCAGCTTGTTGCCGCCGCCACCGAGTGGCATGACATCGTCGCGTTTGGCGTAGAGCTGGATGTTGCGATCCGCAAGACCGAGCGCGGCTTCGATGCGTTGCAGGCGCTGGATCGGCGTCGGGCCTTCGACCAGTTCGGTGCGGGGCAGGGTGTCCAGTGCGGCGAGGGCTTTGATGTCCATGGCGGGGTCCAGGAGCAGAGGGGCGAGTTTACGCCTGGCGCAGCCCCGGACCTATCGCGCGCAAGCGCGCTCCCACCAAAGATATCGCGGCCCCCAGGGGGAGCGCGCTTGCGCGCGATGGGGCCCGCCCCAGTCCCGCACCTAGAACGGCGGCAACCCATCCGCCAGCTTCTCATGCTCCTTCAGCACCGGCAGCTGGCTGCGCGCCCAGTCGCGGATCTCGGGGTCTTCGCCCTTGTCGGCTTCCAGTTGGTACAGCCCTGTCGCCAGCTTATGGTCCTTCACCATGGCGTCGGAGTACGCCCGATCGAATTTCGCGCCGTCCAGGTCCTTCAAGCGGTCAATCTCCTGCTGCTGCGCCGGCTCAGGTGCCACGGCGATCTGCAGGCCCTTGGTGCCGGCGAGCTTGCCCAGCGCTTCGTTCGACTTCGAGTGGTCCTCGACCATGCGTGCGGCAAAGGTCTTCACCGCATCGCTCGAGGCCTGGCCGGCGGCGAGCTTGCCGAGCGCGACTTCGGTGAGGCCTGCACTGCTGGCGCGGCGCACGAAATCCGCGTCGGCGGTCGTGGTCTTCGCGAACTCCGCCGCATAGGCGGAAGCGAATACGAATGGGGCAAGCGCGACGAAGGCAAGGCGGGCGTGCATGGTTCGGTTCCTCATAAAAGGAGACGCCCCGGCCTGGGCCGGGGCGTCGTCGGGGTGCTACGCGTCCGGGTCGTTACAACCTCGGCCCGCGGCGCAGCCCGCCAAACAGAAGCGACAGGATGAACAGGATCAGGAACACGACGAACAGGATCTTCGCAATGCTGGCGGCACCGGCAGCGATACCGCCGAAGCCGAAGATCGCGGCCACGATCGCGACGATGAAAAAGACAACGGCCCAATAAAGCATGTGGGTTCTCCTCGGGTGGTCACAAAGCCCGAACGGCGGTGGCCGCGTCAGGTTGGGTGCCATTCGAGCATCGGTCTGTTCAAGGAGTCGTCTTTGCGCGGTGAGGTAGCGGATCACCGGTTTTTGGCAAGTTGCTCACGTAACCTTGCCGTGGCTGAACCGCTAGGTAGGACTACTTAGTGCGGAAGACCTTAAGAGCGCCCCTACACCGGCCGCAGCGCGGCACACGCTCGCACGGTGGCTTCGTTGTCGGGAAAGCAACACTCGATGCGGATCTCTTCCAGCGTGACGTCACGCGGCGTGGCGAAACTGGTGATCGTCGAGAAGAAGCGGAACTCGTCGCTGCCCCGGCGCAGCACGGTAGTCAGCAAGGGTGCCGGTGCGTCGTCGAGGTCGCGCAGGCGCCAGCGCGAAGGCACGCCCGGATAACCCAGCGCTTCCTCGAGCAACGCCGCGAGCACATCGTCCGAAGGGTTGGCCGCGACGGCCTCGTGCAGATGGCGGATCAGGTCACCGGCAACCTCCTCCCAGTTCGCGACGGCCGG
Organism: Luteibacter sp.; assembly: GCF_051958795.1. Lineage (GTDB taxonomy): Bacteria > Pseudomonadota > Gammaproteobacteria > Xanthomonadales > Rhodanobacteraceae > Luteibacter. The sequence continues at coordinate 12,019 of NZ_JBQCFT010000013.1, forward strand.
CCTGAGGTCGTCGGGGTCGAAGATCTGCCTGACCATGTTGCGATGCTTCACGCCGCGACCGCCCATGACGACACCCGTGACCCGGCGCGCGGCGTCGTTGGCCTGGAGGATGTCCCAGTGCCGGTTCAGCACGAAGGCCGGGTACGGTTCCTGCTGGCGAAGGATGAGTTCGATCGCGCGGTTCACCGCCGAGAGTGCCGGCATGGCCAGCGCCGTCTCGCTGTACCGTGGTGCAAACCCGGCCGCCACGAGCAATGAATTCTTCTCGCGCAGCGGCAGCTCCAGGCTATCCGCCAGCCTGGCAACCATGTCGCGGCTGGGCCGCGCCTTGCCGGTTTCGACGTAGCTGAGATGGCGCGCGGAAATCCCCGCATCGAGGGCCAGCCCAAGCTGGCTCACGCGGCGCGCCGTACGCCAGGATTTCAACAGGGGACCGAAGGCGGGGGTCTGCATGCGCCGACGTTAGCGGGTTACCAGGCTGGCGGCCATAACCTGCCAGGTCATCGCGACATGACCTGGCGCGGCGTTGCGGGCCGCGCGGCATGCGAGGATCGTGGCCCCACCTCCCCTGATGGATGCATGCCGTGAGCGCTTCCCGATTCCGCGACCTCCACCATGCCGGCAGCCTGCTGGTCCTTCCCAACGCATGGGATGCCGGCAGCGCCGCGGCGATCCAGCATGCCGGGGCGCCCGCCGTGGCCACGACCAGCGCCGGCGTCGCCTGGGCATGCGGCTGGCCGGATGGCGACCAGCTGCCGGCCGATGAACTGCTGGCCTCGGTGAAGCGCATGGCGGCCGTGTTGCGCGTGCCGTTGAGCGCCGATATCGAAGAAGGCTGCTCGAACGATCCGGGCGAAGTCGGCCGGTTCGTGTCTGCGCTCGTCGACGCTGGTGTCTCCGGCATCAATATCGAGGACGCCGGGCGTGATCCCGCCGAACTCGCTGCGAAGATCCGCGCGATCCGCGCGGCGCTCCAGGGGCGCGATCTCTACATCAATGCCCGCACGGACATCTACCTGCGCGGCATCGCCGCCGGCGACGAAGCGGTCGGCGAAGTGGTCCGCCGCGCGGGGCTGTTCCACGAAGCGGGCGCGGATGGCCTGTTCGCACCGGGCATCGCGAACGTGGACGAGATCCGCCACGTCGCGGGTTCCATCGGCGGCATGCCGCTGAACGTGATGCTGGTGCCGGGGCTGCCTGCGCATGCGGCGTTGTATGAAGCAGGTGCGCGGCGCCTGAGCGCGGGTATCGCGCTTGCGCTGGATGCCTATGCGGGCGCGGCGAAGGGAGCGGCGGCGTTCATGGCGAAGGCAGAGCCGGAGGCGCTGAGTTATCCGTTGTTGAATGCGTTGTTGAAGCGCTCGGGCGGCTGATCGCGTAGGAGCCCACCCTGTGGGCGATATCTTTCGCGACACAGCCGCAGGGCTTGTTGGGTGTTCGCGAACGGCGTCGCGCACAGGGTGCGCTCCTACGGGTTGCGGCCTTCGGGCAACAAAAAAGGCGCGGCTTTCGCCGCGCCTTTTTCCATCGCCAACCGGCGCTGTCTTACTTCTTCTTGACGTCGAACGCCGTGTCGCCGACCGACTTGCCGTTGAGCGAGATGGCGACCTTGTACTTGCCTTCCGGCCACTCGTTCGGGTTCTGGATCTTGAACGTGGTGACTGCCGGGCCGTCGGTGCTGATCGACTGGCTGAG
>NZ_JBQCFT010000014.1:0-13220 GCF_051958795.1 Luteibacter sp.
GACTCGCCCACGGGCGGCAGGCCGTCCCAGGGGAGGACCACGCCGAGGGCGTTGAAGCGCAGGGAAATGCGGGGTGGCAGGGCCGACTGCGGCAGGAGAAGGCGGTTCACGATCTCCATGAGGACGTTGAGCTTGGCATCAAGCCGGGCGACCTCATGGCTGAGGGCGTTGTCCTCGTCGCCGGTGTCGACCCGGCGGTCCATCAGGGCAGCGACAGCGACCAGGACATTGGCGTTGCGATCGTTGACCGAGGCCAGGGCGGCTGGCGCGGGGCGCTCGGCGGGTTCACAGGTGGCGTGGAACCGGGCGTCCCAGCTGACCCGCTCCGAAAAGGCCTTCCACGTCGAGTCACTCATGGGCCTGCCACCGTGGTGAAATCAGAACGAAGTATACGCAGCCACGGCCTTGCGTACCCGGTTCGAGGAACCGAGCGCCAGCGCGGTCTCGTCGCGGGCGGCCGAGACGAGGTCCTTGATCAGGTTGTCGATCAGCATGATCGACTTGAGCGACTCGAGCGTTTCCGGTGCCGGGCGCATCGTGCCGGCACGCAACACGGGGTCGCGCTCCGCTTCCAGGCCGGTCAGGTCATCCCAGCGCCCTTCCGAAGCGGCGGCGTGCATGGCCTCGGTCAGGGTCAGGACGCGGTCGATGTCGCAGAAGGTGATGTTCATGCGCCCGCCCCTGCCACCTGGCGAGCTTCAGCGGGGATAGCCACCCAGCTGTCGCGGATCTGGCCAAGCAGGGTCGCCACTTCATCCAGCGCCAGGGTGTCGGCGTGCATGTTGGCGAACAGGAGGCGGCGGCTCATGTAATCGTACAGGGCATCCAGGCGCTCGACCAGCGAGGGCTGCACTTCGTGGTTCAGGCCGGCCTGCAGGCCGCCGATGATCTCGATGGCCTTGGAAATGGCTTCGCCGCGCGAGGCGACGTTGCCGGTGGCGATGCACGCCACCGCCAGGCGGATGCGTTCGAGTGCACCATCCATCAGGAGGGTGACCAGGCCGTGCGCGTCGGCGGATTCAATGCCGCCGCCGGTGCGGATCTGCTGGTAGGCGCCTGCGCCGCGGGAGTATCCCAGTGCCATGTCTAGTCGTTCCTACCGTGTTACTTGTTCGAGTTGTTCAGCGCGTCGAACTGCTGCTGAAGGTAGCTGCTGGTGCTGCTGAGCTTGGTCATCATGGTGTCCAGCGCGGTGTACTGCGTGGTCAGCCGCTTGGTGTAGTCCTGCATCTGCTGGTCGTAATCCGACTGCTGCTGCGCAATATCCTTGGTCTTCTGGTTCAGGTTATTGGTGCGCTGGGTCAGGATGCCGGAGCTGGAGGTCCAGCTCGTGATCAGCTTGTCGAGCTTCGGCGCGATGCCGTTGTCGCCGCTGAGCAGGCTCTGCGTCTCCTTCGGGTTCGACGCCATGAACTTGGTGAGCTTGCTCGAATCGAACGCAAGCGTGCCATCGACCTGGAAGGACACACCCAGGCTGCTGAGCGAGGTTGGGCCACCGTTGGCCGCGGGAACGTGCGAACCGATGAGGCTGGAGACCTGGCTCTTGATCGACATGACCGTGGCGTCGCCGATGAGGGCGCCGACCTGGTTGTTGGTCGAGTCGTACTTGGTCAGGGTCTGGTAGGTCGAAACGAACGAGTTGTAAGCAGTGACGAGGTTCTGTACGGCCGTGGTGACGGCCGAGGTATCCGTCGTGATGCTGACGCTGCTCGAGCCTTCCTTCACCAGGCTCAGCGTGACGCCGTCGATCGCATCGGCCACGGTATTCGTGGCGCTGGTCGCCTCGGTACCATCGATGGTGAATTCGGCATCCTGCGCCTTCGTCGTCGGCGTATCCGTCGTCGGATCGAACGCAAGCTTGGAAAGGCCGCCGTCACCACCGCTGGCGGTCACCGAGAACGCGTTGGCGGCGCCCGTGGAAACCGAAGAAAGGACCAGATGTGCACCAGCCTTTCCGGTAACGATGCTGGCCGTGACACCGGGGTTATCCGATGCCTTGTTGATCTTGTCGCGGATGTCCTGCAGCGAGTTGCCCGTGCTGCCAATATCCAGGCTCATCGACTTGTCGCCAATGGCGATCGTGAGCGTGCCGGTACCGACGGCAGCCGTCGAGCTGCTGATGGCAGTGGAAGAGGTCTTCTGGGCCGCCGCGAGCTTGCCGACCACGATATTGAAGGTACCGGGGACAGCCGAGTCATCGGCCGAGGCGGTCAGGATCGTGTTGTCGCCGACCGAGGTCTTCTGCGTGGTGAACGCGGAACCGTTGGTCAGCGCCTTCATGGCGCTCTGCAAGCTGGTCAGCGAGGAGGTGAAATTGCCGACCGCGGAAAACTGGGTGGTGTTGGCCGTACTGGCGTCGGAAAGCTGCTTGTCTTTCGCGGCGCGCTTGTTGGCTACCAGGTTCGAAACGATCGACGCGACGTCAATCGAGCTTGAACCCAGGGTGATCGGATTACTGGCCATGAGGTTTCTCCTTGAAGACGCCTCACTGCCCTGGGCGCCAATTTGTCGACGGGTGACCCTGCAAGCAAGGCCACCCGTGACAACTAAGCAATTACCCTGCCAACCCCGGGACTAGTCCCGGGGTTGGCGGAGCTCCGGGCTGATTAGCCGAGGAGCTTGGTCACGATCTGCTGCGACTGGTTCGCGGTGGCGAGAACCGAGACGCCGGCCTGCTGCAGGATCTGCGCCGAGGACATGTTCGCCGTTTCCTGGGCGAAGTCGGCGTCGGTGATGGCCGACTTCGACGAGGTCAGGTTCTGCGAGATGTTCGACAGGTTGGAGATGGTCGAATCGAAGCGGTTCTGCACAGCGCCGAGGTCCGAGCGCAGGTCGGAAACCGACTGCAGGGCGGCATCGATGCGGTTGATCGTCTCGTTGGCGCCGTCGACGGTCTTGACGCTCGAGTCGGCCAGCGTGGTGCCGGTCGCGACCTGCGTGGTGGCCGTGGAGAAGCCGAACTTCGAAGCCGGGTTGCTGGCGTTAGCCGTACCGACGGTCACGGCGATCGACTGCGCCGAGGACATCTTGAGCGAACCGTCTTCACCGACGTAGGCGCTGATGCCTTCGCTGGTGTGGGCGTTGATCGCGTCGGCCAGGTCCTGCGTGCTCTTGAACGTGCCCGTGATGTCGAACGACTTGCCGCCGCCAACCGAGATGGACAGATCGCCAGCCTTCAGCGTGCCGTTAACGTTCTTGGCAACCGCGGTCGAGGTCGCGGTGCCCGGGACCACCGGCGGGCCGGCCGTGGCGGCGGCAACCGTGGTCGGAAGCGCGAGAGCCGTGGCGCCGCCCGTCGACGCGATCGTGATGGCGTTGGTCGCATCGCTGTTCGAGAACTTCAGCTCGCCGTTGGTATCGACCGTGGCAACCGTGCTGCCAGCCGCCTTGTTGACCGCGTCGGCCAGATCCTGCGACGAGGTGTAGGTACCGGCAGCCACGGACACAGCCGTACCACCACCCACGGTGATCTTCAGGTCGCCAGCGGCGAGGGTCGCACCGAACGTGCCGGTGGCCGAGGCTTCAGCCAGGCTACCCACCTGGTTGGCTTTCATGCCCTTGTCGAGGCCGACGGTGATGACTTCACCGACGTTGGCGCCGACCTGGAAGCTGAGGTTCTTGGCCGAACCGTCCAGCACCTTCATGCCGTTGAAGTTCGTCTGCGTGGCGATACGGGTCACTTCCGACAGACGCTGCTGCACTTCGGCGTCCAGCGCGGCGCGGTCGCTCGGCGAGTTCGACGCGTTGGTCGACTGCACGGCCAGCTCACGGATGCGCTGCAGGTTGTTCGTGACTTCGTCGAGGGCCGACTCGGTCGTCTGGGCCAGCGAGATACCGTCGTTGGCGTTCTGCACGGCGCGGTTCAGACCGTTGATCTGGGTCGTCATGCGGGTGGAGATCGCCATGCCGGCGGCGTCGTCCTTGGCGCTGTTGATGCGGTTACCCGAGGACAGGCGCTCGATAGCCGAAGACAGCTTCGTCTGCGAGGTGCTCAGGTTGCGCTGAGCGTTCAGCGACATGATGTTGGTGTTGATGGTCAGAGACATCGTAATGATCCTTTGGTAGCGGAACCGAATGGCCGGAGTAGGTGTCGGCGTATTCCGGCGGGGTTCCGATAGGGAAGCCTTCCGCCTCAGAGAGGTTTACGGCACGCCGGGAGGAAACTTGAGAACTTTTTCTACCTGTCAACAGTTATTTTTTGACGGGGGCCTGGGACGTAGCCCTGCCCTGCCACTGTCGAGGGAGGTATCGGCACGGGTGCGCCGGGGTTTAGGGCCATTTTTCACTTCCTGTGTGGAAATCCGGCCAGGGGGATCCGGGCCGGCAACCGTGCCGTTGGTGGAAAGGTCAACCCAAGGTGTCGCAAGAAACCGTGGCGTGGTGGCAACCGCCCGGCAAAGCCATCCATGGTGAACGTCTTACGCGTTCTGCCATTCAGTACCTGAATTACTTCAGGTAATTAAAGAGCGAAAGGTTCTGCATCTTCACGTAGGCCTGCTGGGCGGCATCGAGCGCGCTCTGCTGCTGCGAGAACTTGCTCGCCGCGCTGGCGTAGTCGAGATCCTGCAGACCCGAAAGCGTGGTGTCGTACTGCAGCTTCATGTCCGAGCCCAGGCTGGTCTGCTGGTCCAGCGTGTTCATGCGCGCGCCGATCTGGGTACGCGTATTGAGGAAGCTGCCCTGCGCCTGGTCGAGATTCTGCAGCTGCGCATTCACCGCGTTGTTCATCGCCGCACCACCACCCGGCGTTTCGAACGCCGTGATGAGGCCCGCGACGGTGGAAAACACATCCTGCGACGACGACGGCGTGACCGAGAACGAATCGCCGGCCGCCGGTGCGCCGGTCAGGTTGATCTGCGCGCCGTTGAAATTGATGACGCCCGAGTTACCCGCGTATGTACCGGTGCTGATCGCAGGGCCGGTCGGATTGGCGGCATCATGGATTTCGTAGTTCGATGCATCGGTGAAGGTGATCGTGTAGCTGCCACCCGTCCACGCCGAAGCATCAGTGACGGTGGTGGCACCGACGACGCCGGTACCGGTGTTCGTCGCGCCGGCGGCGGTCTGGAACGTACCGTTGCCGCCCTTGATCGACATGAAGACGTCGTCGCCGCTATCGCCCGTCGCCACTTGCAACCCGGCGCCGGCCGCGACCATGCGCTGGCCCTGGTCGCCACTGTACGTGACACCGAGCTCCGACTGCGTGAACGGCTGCGAGGAAGTGCGATTGCCGGCAAAGATGTATTCGCCCTGCCCGTCCTTCGTATTGCCCAGCGCCACGAGCTGCTGCAGCGTCTGCCGAAGTTCCGTCGCGATCGACTTGCGTGACTCATCGGTCTGCGTGCCGTTGCTGCCTTCGAGCGCGAGCGTACGGATGCGATCGAGGATATCCGACGCGTTCGACAGCGACTGCTCTTCCGTCGACAGGCGCGTGGTGGCCATGTTGATGTTGCGCGAGTACTGGTCGTTCTGCGCGCTCGCGGAGTTGACGTCGACCGCCCGCGCCGCGGCGGCGGGGTTGTCCGACGGGCTCTGCATCGCCTTGCCGTTGCCGAGGGCCAGCTGCGTCTGCGACAGGTCGTACTGCCGGTTGAGCATCTGGTTGACGGACTGTTGCTGCTGCCAGGTCGTGGAGATACGCATGATCAGCTCTGCACCGCGGAAAGGAGGGACTGGAAGATGGAGTTCGCCGTGGTGATCACCTGGGCGGACGCCGAATACGCCTGCTGGAACTTCAGGAGGTTGGCGGCCTCCTCATCCAGGTTCACGCCTGCAACGCTCTGCTGCGATGCCGTGGCCTGGTCGAGGATGCTTTGCTGTGCACTCAGCGCCGTATTGGCGGATGCACCAGCCGTGCCAACCTGGGCGACCAGCTGGCTGTACGACTTACCGACCGTCGTCACGCCGTTATCGAGCACGCCGACATTGGCGACGTTGGCCATCGCCAGCGCATTGCCGTTGTCGCCGCTCGAGCTGCCGGCCGGCTTCACGGTGAACGTGTCGTTTAGCGCGGGCTTGCCTGTGAGCTTCAGCGACCAGCCGTTGCCGGTGATCGTGTCGCCCGAGGTGTAGTTCTGGTCCGGCCCACCATTGATGCTGTAGGTGTTGGCCGACGTAAAGACGATATTGACCGGCGTCTTGAAGTTCGGGTTCGCCGTATCGGTCACCGTCAGGCCGCCCAGCACACCGCTACCGGTGTTGGTCGAGGCCTTGCCAGCGGCGAGCGGACCGGACGCCGCGATCTTGTTCGTGTCGCTGATCGCCACGCTGATCGTGGACGCGGCGTTGCGGGTCGGCTGGATCTGGAAGGAATCGCCGGCAGCCGCGCCCGCGGCCACGGTGATCTGCATGCCGCCGACCACGAACGGGTCGGTAGCCGAACCGGTGCCGGTCATGGGCACGGTCACGCCCGCGGTCGTGGCTGCGGACCACTTCACGCCATCGAAGCGCAGGATGTAATCGGAGCTATCGAGCTTGGATACATCGGACACCACGGCGGAGACCGAGCCGGTGCCGGTGTTCTTCGTGCTGTTGAACACCGCCGGGTCGGCGATGTTGAACATGTTGCCGCCGGCGTCGCCGTTCAGGTCGATGCCCTGCGCGCTCTGCTTGTTCATCGCGCTGGTGAGCGCAATCGCGGAACGGCCGAGCTGGTTGCGGGCCGGGTCGAGCACGTTGGTGCGGAAATCGAACGTCGCGCCGAGCGAGCCCGAGCCTAGCTGGCCCGAGATCACCGTGCCCTGCGTGTCGACCACTTCCAGCCGCGACGAGTCGTACTGGTTCGTGGCCGTGGCGAGCTTCGTGGAGTTCGTGCCATTGACCAGCGGCAGGCCGTTGCCCACGCTGACCGTGTACATGTGGTCGCTGGTCTGGGTGACGCTGACGCCGACGATCTTGGAGAGATCGGAAACGGCCTGGTCACGCTGGTCGAGCAGTTCGCTGGGCTCGGCACCGCTCGCGTAACCCTTCTGGATCTGCGCGTTGAGGTTCGCGATGTTCTTGGCCAGCGTGTTGATGTTGTCGACCGCGCTGCTGATCTGCTGGTTGGTCTGGGCATCCAGCGACTGGAACTGCGTGGAGAGCGACTTGAAGGTCGACACCAGTGAGCTCATCTGGCCGATCAGGGCCTGGCGGCTCGCGGTATCCACCGGCGCGTTGGCCACGTCGCTGATCGCGCCGAAGAAGCTATCCAGCGAAGTCTGCAGGTTGGTCGAGCCGCTGACCACGTTGTTCACCGACGCGGTGAGGCCGGCGTACTGCGCCGCGCGACTCTGGCTCGAGTTCGCCGACCACACCTGCTGGGTCAGGAACTGGCTGTACGCGCGCTGCACGCTGACGGCATCGGCGCCCTGGCCGACGTAGTAGCCGCCCTGGAACTGCGGCGCACGCGCATTGAACCCGGTCACCTGCCGGCTATAGCCGACGGTGTTCACGTTACTGATGTTGTTGCCAACGGTCGACAAGCCGACTTGCGATGCAAGCAGGCCCGAAACGCCGGTGGAAAGCAGGTCAGCCATCGTCTTTTCCTTTTACAGATCTGCCGCGATGTGCTTCAGCGCGGCGAGCGCCTGCTTCATCACTGGGCCATTGGCGATATCGGTCAGCTTCTGCGCATAGCTCGGGTCCGTGGCGTAACCGCCCTGGGTGAGCGCATGGGCGAAGCCGGCGATATCGTCGCCGCGGCCAACCGCCTTCGCGTAACGCGGGCTGCTGGCGACCATGTCGGCGTAATCCTTGAACGAATCCGATGGCGAGTCGTACGCACGGAAGCTGTCCTTCTTGCGCACGGCCACGCCGTTTTCGTATTCCAGTGTCGGCACGTTGACGCGCTTGCCATCCCAGCTGCTGCCTGCCTTGATGCCGAACATGTTGAAACTGTTGTTCCCGCCCTGCGCGGGCATGTGCTTGCCCCAGCCGGTCTCGAGCGCGGCCTGGGCGAGCAGCGCACGCACGGAGACGCCGAGCTTCTTCGCGGCCTCGATTGCGTGCGGCGCGAACTTCTCGACGAATTCCTGCGGGCTGTCGATCGAACCGATGGCATTGGCTACGGCACTCGCGCCCTGTCCCACGGCCTTGCCCGCGCCGCTGAGCATGTGCTCCAGCGAGCTCATCAGGCCGCTGTCCTGGTCCGACTTGGACGAGACGGCATCGGCGGTCGATGCGGAACCGGTGACGCCGGCGAACAGGCCGTTGTCGCCACCGGCACCGGCGGTCGAGGGGCTGCCGCCCAGCTGGCGGATGAGCATGTCGGCGATACCGATTCCCTTGCCCTGGGACAGCGTGACCGAGAGCTGGTGATCCAGCATGTCGCGGTAGGAGTTCGCGGCGCTGGAGCCCATGAGGTCATCGCCACCCATGGCGGCGCTCGCGTCGCGCATGGACTTCAGCATCATCTGGGTGAAGATGGATTCGAACTGCTTGGCGACGACCGGCAGCGCCGACTTCGAATCGTTCTGCGCGGCCGTACGCAGGCCGGCGAACGCGGACATATCCGCGTAGGTGCCAAGGCGCTGGTTGTCGACCGCGGTAGTCATGTCAGATCACCACCAGCTCGGCGCGCAGCGCGCCGGATTCCTTCAGGGCCTGGAGGATGGAGATCAGGTCGCTCGGCGACGCGCCGACCTGGTTCACCGCGCGCACGATCGAATCCAGGCTGGTGCCTGGGCCGAACTTGAACATGTGCCCGCCGTTCTCGCTGACCGCGACCTGGCTGCTCGGCACCACGGCGGTCTGGCCGCGGCTGAACGCGCCGGGCTGGCTGACCTGCGGCTGCTCGCTGATCGTGACCTGGATGGAACCGTGCGCCACGGCGGCCGTGCCGACCTTCACGTCGGAACCGATGACGACGGTGCCGGTGCGCGAGTTCACGATGACGCGCGCGGGCGCGTCGCCCGGCGTGACATCGAGCGACTGGATGGTCGCGAGCCAGGAGACGCGCTGCGACGGATCGAGCGGCGCGCGCACGGCGATCGTGCCCGAATCGATGGCGTTGGCCGTGCCGGCGCCGAAGTTCTGGTTCACGGCCTGGGCCACGCGGTTCGCCGTCATGAAGTCGGCGGTGTTGAGGTTGAGCATGATGTCGCCGCCCTTGTCGAACGACGTGGCGACGCTGCGCTCGATGCTCGCGCCGCCCGGGATGCGGCCGCTGGCGGAGATGTTCACCTGGACGCTGGAACCGCTCTTGCCCTGCGCGCTGACGCCACCGACGATGACGCTGCCCTGGGCGATGGCGTACACCTGGCCGTCCGCACCCTTCAGCGGCGACATCAGCAGCTCGCCACCGCGGATGCTCTTGGCGTTGCCGATGGAGGCCACGGTGACGTCGATCTTCTGGCCCGGCTTGGCGAACGGCGGGATCTCGGCGGTGATGGTCACGGCCGCGGCGTTCTTCAGCTGCGGGCGCACGTTGGCCGGCACGTTCACGCCGAACTGCTGGAGCATGTTCTCCAGGCTCTGCGTGGTGAAGGGGGCCTGGCTGGTCTGGTCGCCGCTGCCGTCGCGGCCGACGACGAGGCCGTAGCCGACGAGCTGGTTGCTGCGCACGCCGCCGACCTGCGCGAGGTCGCGGATCTTGTCGGCATGCGCCGGCAGGATCGCGAACAGCGCCAGCACGACGGCTGCGGTGCGGAGGATGGTCTTCATCAGAACGGCATCCACTTCGAATCGAAGAAGCGCGACAGCCAGCCACGCGTGTTCGAATCGGCCAGGGTGCCCTTGCCGACGTATTCGATCTTGGCATCGGCCACGCGGCTCGACAGCACGACGTTGTCGTTGCCGATGTCCTGCGGGCGCACGATGCCGGAGATGCGGACGAGCTCTTCACCCTGGTTGATGGTGAGCCACTTCTCGCCCTGCACTACCAGCGCGCCATTGCTGAGGCGGCGCGCGACGGTGACGGTGATTTCGCCGTTCAGCGTGTTGCTCTGGCTGGACGAGCCGTCGCCCGCGAATGCGTTGTTCGATGCGAGGCTGCTGTCCGCGACATTGCCGCCGACCTTCAGGCCGTGGCCGAGGATCGAGGGCGCGGTGATGTTGTTGCTGTTCTTCTTGCTGGTGCTGGTCGCGGCCTTCTTGCTGGCCTGGGTGCTTTCCACCAGGGTGATCGTGAGGATATCGCCGGTGCGGTGCGCGCGCGGGTCGGCGAACAGTTCCATCGACTGCTGGTCGGCATAGATGGAACCGCTCGGCATGGCCGAACGGGACGGCTCTTCCGGCAGCGTGGCGCTGTACATGGGCTTCGGCGTGGGCGGCACGATGGCGCAACCGGCAAGGGTGGCGATCGGGAGCGCGGCGAGGATCAGGCGAGCGAGGCGATTCATGGCGTGGGTCATCAGGTCTTCTGGGTGATGAACTGGAGCATCTGGTCGGCCGCCGACACGGCCTTCGAGTTCATCTCGTAGGCGCGCTGGGTTTCGATCATGTTCACCATTTCCTCGACGACGTTGACGTTCGACGCTTCGAGGGCGTTTTGCTGGATGTTGCCGAGGCCGTTGAGGCCGGCCGTGCCCGTCTGCGGCGTGCCGCTGGCGGTGGTCTCCAGGTAAAGGTTGTCGCCGCGAGGCTCCAGGCCCGCGGGATTCACGAAATCGGCGAGCTGGATCTGGCCCACCGTCTGCGACACCGACGAGCCCTGGGTCGTGACGCTGACCGTGCCGTCGTTACCGATGGTGACGGCGGTGGCGTTCGCCGGGATGTTGATGGCCGGTTCGATCGGGTAACCGTCGTTGGTGACGATCTGGCCATCCTGGTCGCGCTTGAGCGAACCATCGCGCGTGTAGCCCACGGTGCCGTCGGGCATGGTGACCTGCAGGAAGCCGCGGCCATCGATGCGCACGTCGAGCGGGTTGTCGGTCTGCTGCGAACCGCCCTGCTCGAACATCTTCTGGGTGCCGACGACGCGCACACCGGTACCGATCATGAAGCCGGTCGGCGAGGTCGTCTGTTCGGTGGTCTGGCCACCGGCCTGTCCACGGTTCTGGTAAGCCAGGTCTTCGAACTCGGCACGGGCGCGCTTGAAGCCGGTGGTGTTCGTGTTGGCCAGGTTGTTCGAGACGACATCCATGCGCGTCTGCTGCGCATCGAGGCCGGTCTTGGCGATCCAGAGGGACGTGAACATCTTTGACTCCTGCGCGCTTGGCGCCTGCTATGCCGCGACGGATTTGCGTCGCGCGGCGGTGGTTACCCCACCTGTAGCAATTTCGATGCCGACTGGGCGTTTTCGTCGGCGGCCTTGATCGATCGGACCTGCATTTCGTACTCGCGGGAGAGCGAAATCATCTTCACGAGCACTTCGGAAGGGTTGACGTTGCTGGATTCCAGCTCGCCGGAGACCACGCGGACATTGGCGTCCGCCTCGGCCGGATTGCCGTCACGCGTATGCATGAGGCCATCGGCGCCCGCCTGCAGCGTCTCGTCGCCCGGGTTGACCAGCTTGATGCGGTCGGTAGTGGTAAGCGTATTCGGCGCCTGCCCGAGCGGGACGACGGAAATGGTGCCGTCGCTACCGATCTTCACGCTCGATGCCTGCGGGATGGTGATGGCACCACCGCCGCCCATGACGGCATTCCCACGCATGTCCGTCAAAAGACCGTCGGCGTCGATGCGCAGGTTGCCGGCGCGGGTGTAGGCCTCGTTGCCATCCGGCGTCTGCACCGCGATCCAGCCATTGCCCTGCACGGCGATGTCCAGGTCGTTGCCCGTGGCCATCTGGTTGCCCTGGGTGGTATCGAAGCCGATGCCCTGGGCCACGCCGTTGATGCGGGTCTGCAAGCCATCGCCCTTGACCGGCAGGCTCTGGAACGCCGACAGCTCGGCCTTGAAGCCGGTCGTGTTGGCGTTGGCCAGGTTGTGTGCGACCTCGGCCTGCGCACGCATGGTCTGCGTGGCGCCGGTCATCGCGACATATACGGAACGGTCCATGGCGGTTTCCCCTGCGACGGCCCGGGGCGGGCGCGGCCATCACGGCCACGCCCGCCAGCGGGGCTTAGTTGCGGATGTTGATGATCGTCTGGGTCAGCGTGTTATCGGTCGAGATGACCTGGGCGTTGGCCTGGTAGTTGCGCTGCGCCTTGATCATGTTGACCAGCTGGGCGGTCAGGTCGGCCGTGTTCGAGGCCTCGAGCTGGCCGGACTGGATGGCACCCATGTCACCGGAGCCCGCCGAGCCACGCACCGGCTGACCCGAATCGGCCGAGGCGGCCCAGTTCGTGTCGTTGAGCTGGCGCAGGCCCTGCGGGTTGGCGAACGTCGCCAGGGCGACCTGGCCGAGTGCCACCGAGTCACCATTGGTGTACTTCGCCGACACCACGCCTTCGGACGACACGTCGATCGCCGAGAACTTGCCGGCCGGGTAGCCGTCGTTGGTCGTCGCCGTCGTCGAGGCCGCGTCACCGAACTGGGTGACCTTGCTCATGTCCAGGGTCAGGTTCATCGGGTTGGCACCCGGGTTCGGCGAGACGGCGCCGAAGTTCAGCTTGTTGCTGGCCGGGGTCAGGATGGCGCCGCCGCTGCTGAAGGTCATGGCTTGCGGGGTACCGACCTGGGTGCCGTCGACCGTCATGTAGGCCTGCCAGCTGTTGGAGCCAGCCGCGTCCTTCGCGTAATAGACGTTGACGGTATGCGCCGCGCCCAGCGAATCGTAGGCCTGGAAGGTCGACATGGAGTTGTACGACGTGTCGTCCTTCGGGTCGAACGTGGCGTTGGCCGGAGCCGCCGCGCTGGCCGAAAGGTTGGCCGAGATGCCGATATTGGCGCTGGCCTTGGCGGCGGAGGTGCCCGAGGTCAGCTGCAGGTCCTTCAGCGCGCTCTGGTCAAAGCCGCCGGAAGCGGTCGGCGGATACACCTGGAGGTGCTGGCCGGTCGCGTTCACGATGAAGTTGTTGTCGTCCGGGTGGAAATTACCGGCACGCGAATAGGAATAGCCCGAGCCATCGCGCAGCGTGAAGAAGCCCGTGCCGCTGATGGCCATGTCGTACGAGTTACCCGTCTGCGACATGTTGCCGTTGCTGAACTGCTGGGCGATGTTGGTCACGCGCACGCCATTGCCCGCGGCGGTGGCGGCGAGGTTCTGGCCGGCCACGGAATACACCTGCGAGAACTCCGCACGCGAGCCCTTGAAGCCCACGGTGCTGGTGTTGGCGATGTTGTTGGCGGTGACTTCCAGGTCCGTGGAAGCGGCATTGATGCCGCTGAGAGCGATATCGAAAGGCATGGAGGGATGT
>NZ_JBQCFT010000015.1:0-13080 GCF_051958795.1 Luteibacter sp.
TGTTCGAACCACGGTTCGCCGAGGAACCGATAGACCGCACGCATCGCCGTTTCCGGGTCGCGCACGAGCGTCTCGTAGGTCAGCAGCAGGAGATGGTCGCGGGCGTGCTCGCCATAGAACGCCTCTTTCGTCGCCTGGTAGGCGAAGCCGACCATGCCGCGCGGATCGGTGAGCGCCTCGACCCGCGAGTAAACGGTGGTGTTCGTGTCGTAGCGGAAGACCTTGCTCACGCTGACCGGTTGCTTCAGCACCAGCCGCTCCATGCTGTCGAGCACCCACGCCAGCTGGCGAACGCAGGCGATGACCTTCACCCCGGGGAACAGCGTGTTGAGCAGGCCCATCCGGCTGCACCACAGGCGGCTCATGTCGAAGATGGCTTCGGGGCGGGTATCGACCGAGTAGAAGTTCTCGACCAGGCCGCGCAGCAGGGCGACGCGCTGCTCATCCGAGACATCGAACGCGAAATCGTTACGGCTGCTGGCCTCGGCGACGACCACGCCCATGATGTCGGCGACGGGGCTGGTCATGCCGGCGCGGAAGCGCGGGTTCTGGTTGAGGATGGCGGCGAGCAGCGTGGTGCCCGCGCGCGGCAGCCCGGAGATGAAGTGGAACCGGCGCTGGGGTTTCGGGGCATCTGGCGTCGCGGACATGCAGTGCTTCCTTGGGGCGGTGGTGGTTGCCGTGGATCAGCGGGCGGGCGCCGTGGAGGCGCGCAGGCGCATCTGGTAGTCGACCTCGACCATACGCGGTTCGCCCTTGCCGAGCAGGCCGAGCAGCAGCTCTTCGGTGGCGCGCTTGCCCATGTCGCGGACGGGCTGGTGCACCGTGGTGAGCAACGGCCAGACCTGCGTGGCGATGGTGGTGTCGTCGAAACCGCAGATGGAGACGTCGCCGGGAACGGAGACACCCGCCTCGGCGGCCGCCCAGATGGCGCCGACGGCCATGTCGTCGTCGGCGGCGAAGATGGCCGTGGGCCGTTGCTTCAGGCGCAGCAACTGGCGGGCGGCGTTCACGCCGGACTCGAAGGAGAAGCGGCCCTGCACCATGTAGTCGGCGCGCTCCTCGAGCCCGGCACGCTTGAGTCCATCGCGGAAACCGGCCAGGCGCCACACGCCAGCGCCATGCTTCGGGTCGCCGATGATGTGGGCGATGCGCCGGTGCCCCAGCTCGACGAGGTGCGCGACCATGGCCGCGGCGGCCTCGCGTTCGCGCAGGATCACGCCCGCGATGCCTTTCGGCTTGCGCGGCGCAATCGATGTGAAGGGAAGCTCCGAAGCGCGCAGGTGGGCAAGCAGCGCGGCATGGTCGGTAATCGGTGGCGTAAGGACCAGCCCATCGGGCCGGTGCCGCCAGAGGATGCCCTCGACGCGCTCCATGAAATCCGGCGCCGTCGAATCGAGCGGCTGCACCATCATGCTGTACTGGTGTGCCTCGCAGGCCTCCTGCACGCCGGCCTGAACCTCCATGACATAGCTCGGCGAAAGGTTGTCGTAGAGCAGCCCGATCATGAAGGACCGGTTGGAGGCGAGGCTGCGCGCCGAGGTGAGCGGCCGGTAGTTCAGTTCGGCGACGGCAGCCATCACGCGTTCGCGCACTTCCTTGCGCACGCCCGGTTCCTGGTTGAGCACGCGTGAGACGGTCTTCTTCGACGTATCGGACGCACGAGCCACATCGTTGATGGTCACGCGCGACATGAAGGCCTCTTCAATGCTTCGTTCCCTGGGTGACTCCCGCCGTGAACTGCTCCACGGGGGCGTTCCAACCGGCCACCTCGACCACCGTGCCGGCCGTACCCTGCGCCGGATAGCGCGCGGTCAGCACGATGGATTCGCCCGGCCAGAGCGTGAGGTCATTGTCAGTCCACCTCACGGGCAGCGCAAGCTCACCCTTCGCCCCGCGACGGATCGAGAGATGTTCCTGGATCGCCGCCCCTGCCGAGGACGCCGGCACGGAGAGCGTCACGGTGGTGACGTCTTCCTTACCCTCGCGCACCGTGGAAGCATGCACCTCGCGGGAGGCCCTGGGCATCGAGGCCAGTGCGGTGAAGTCGCCATATTGCGTGAGCGGCGTGAGGTACCAGTTCGACTTCGCCCAGTCGAGCTTGTCCGCACGCGTGGAGAGCCAGTAGACGTTGCGGCTCACCGGTTTGCCATCGGACGCGGCCAGGTCCAGTTCGACGAAATGCACCGGCGACAGGTTAGCCACCGCGGGAAGTTCGGACACGGTCTGCGCATGGTTGCCCGCGAGCTCGATGCCCTGCACCTGCTTCTCGAAGCGCACGCTGCCGTCGAGGTTGCGCACGCGCACCGTCGCCTGCAGCGCATGCCGTGCGTCCAGCGTGTGGTTCACCACCACGATGGCGCGGGAATCGTACGAGTACTGGATGTGGACCGGTTCGTTGGCCTTCTTCGCGCCGTAATACGCGCCGGCCGGGTTCATGTAGTAATCGTAGAGATGCCAGTGCAGCGAAGGCCAGGCATTGTTGAGCATCCAGTAGATGACGCCCGTCGACGGGTTGGCGGCACCCATGTGCGCGTTGAACGCCTCGAACTGGGCGCGCACGTTGTCGTAGTTATCCAGCTGGGCCTTGGCAACGTAATCGGCGAGTCCCGTCGGTGCGCCATAACGCTTCGCGAGCGCGGTATCGAAGGGCGTGAGCACGGCGAACGTCGACCAGTCCGCGGACGCGTGGTACTGCCTGGCCTCGGGGTACTTCCATAAGGCCTCCTGCTCTTGCACCGAGAGCATCCGCTGCACATCCTCGAGGCGCGGGATGACCGCACCCGCGCTCACTTCCGAATCGAAGCCAAACGCACCGCCCAGCTTGTCGGCGTACCAGTAGGACGGCGGGATCCAGTCGTACGGCCCGGCCATCTTCATGCCGGACGGGCCCGCCTCGGCCGTGCCCTCGGCCACCGCCGCGGAGATGACCGGTAGCGACCAGTCCTCGGCGCGCAGGGTGTCGGCGTACATCTTCGAAAGCGCGGGCGGCGGCGCATGGTCGCTGCCGATGTAGAAGCCGATCACCGAGGGATGGTTGCGGAGCAGTCGCGCTTCGCTGGCCATGGAGGCCTGCGCCACGCGCATGTCCGCGTCGTTCCACGGCTGGCCGCCGGTCTTCGCCGCGGCCTCCCACTTGGAGCAGCACTCCCAGCCAGCCAGCACGAGGATGCCGTGGCGATCGGCCAGCTCGTAGAAACGATCGTTCTCGAGCTTGCCTTCGCTGCGGATGGTATTGATCCCGAGGTTCACGACATAGCTGAACTCGGCCTCCATCCGCGCGGGGTCGTCGCGCAGGAACATGTCGGGTGCCCAGCCGCCGCCGCGGATCAGCAGGGGCTGGCCATTGATGGTGAACTGCCGGTAGCCCTGGCGGGTGAGGCTGGACTCGACGCGGCGTACGCCAAAGTGCGTGGCCGCGCGATCCGAAGGCGCGCCGTCGACGCTCGCGGTCACCGCCATGCTGTACAGCGGATGGTCGCCCATCCCGATCGGCCACCAGATCGTCGGGTTATCCAGCGTCACGGCCGGCGCGGAACTGCCGGCAAGCGAGACGATTTTCACTTCGCCCGGGCCGAGATGGACCGTCTGCTGGATCGGCTTGTCGGCTACCGTGCCCGACACCGTCGCATCATGGGCCACGCTATCCAGGTTGGTCGCGGTGACCTTCACCGCCAGCGTCGCCTGCTTCAGGTCCGCCGAGAGGGTGGTCTGCACGAGCGGCGCGCTCAGGGCCACCGGGCCGGTCTGCACGATATCGACGCCACGCCACGGGCCCATGTTGTTGTCCGGCGGCGTGGGATTCCAGTCGACCCAGCCGATGGAGAGGCTCATCCGCGGATCGCCGGGATACACCTTCAGGGCCACGGCATTGGCGCCGCCGTGCACCCAGCGCGTCACGTCGATGTCGTGCACCGGGTACGCGCCCGCGACGTCCGCGTGGTCGGCTACCTGTTGCCCGTTCACCCACACATCCGCGCTGGCGATGATGCCGTTGGTGCGCAGCAGCGTGTGTCGCGACGCGGAGGGCTTTGCGAGGGTGAATCCCGCGCGATACCACCACGGCGTCACGAACAGGTTGCCGCTGGCATCCGGCACCTGCACCGCGCGCAGGTTGTCGCTGTGGAACACGTCGAACTTGAAGGCGTCGTTCTCCAGCAGGCCGGCCATGACGGTGGCGCGGCCGGTCACGGGATACCACTCCTTCGTGGCGAAGCCCGCCTCGGATATCGCGGCACCAGCTTCCTGGGCCTTCGACGTGTCCTGGATCTGCCAGTGCGCGATCGGCGTCAGGGTGCCCGCGTCTGCCGCGACGCGGGTGTCGGCATAGGTGGTACGGGCTATGGCGGCCGGTACGGCGCCAAGGCTCATCATGGCGGCCGCGACGACGGCGGCCCGGGCTGCGATGGGCATGGTGCTAGGGCTCCCCGATGGCGGTGCGGTGGGTTTCGATAGGGGCGAAAGGCCATGCCGCGTTGACGCGCGCCCAGAGCATGAACACCACGACCCCGGCGACGATCCAGGCGCCCGACAGTAGCAGCGACAAGGTCGACGCGGAGATGTAGACGTAGATCCAGCCGACCAGCGCGATGATGCAGGGCACCGGGTAAAGCCACTGCCGGTACGGCCGCGTGAGATCCGGCCGGCGCCGGCGCAACACGACGAGCGCGACCACCTGGGCCAGCGACTGCACCAGGATGGTCGCGGTGAGCAGCATGTTGATGACCTCGGTCAGGTCGAAGAACGTGCCGATGGCCGTGACGAGGCCCATGGTCAGGAGGGCGACGTGCGGAAAGCCATCCCGCGCGTGCAGCCGGCCGAAGGTGGAAAGGAAGACCTTGTCCCGGGCCGCCTCGAACGGCACGCGCGAGCCGCCCAGCAGCCCGGTGAAAACGGAGGCGAGGGCGGTGACGATGATGAGCGTGGTCATGACCGCCGCCGCCGCATGGCCCCAGCTGCGCTCGACCACCAACGAGGCGATCGATTTGGAATGGGCGATCTCCTGCCACGGCGCCACGCCCAGCACGCTGATGTTGAGCAGAAGGTAGATCACCATCATCGCCATGATCGAGATGATGATGGAGCGCGGCATCGTCCGGCCCGGATCGCGCAGCTCGTCGCCGATATACGCCGTCGTGTTGTAGCCCAGGTAGTCGTACACGCCAATGATGAGGCCCGCGCCCAGGCCGGCGAAGAAGCGTGGACCGAAAGCGTCAGGCGGGAAGTCGAACGCCAGGCTGGCGTTGAAGTGCGAGAAGCCCGCGGCCGCCACACCGATGATCGAGATGAGCATGATCACCCACAGGGCCACCGTGATCACGCGGACCGATTCGATCCGGCGATACAGCAACCACGTGACAAGGCCCGTCGCCGCGATGCCGACCAGGTGCGACGGCCACCAGCCCATGTTGGGGAAGAAGAACTGCAGGTACTCGACCATGCCGATGATGCCCGTGGACATCAGCAGCGGGATGGCGAGCAACATGGTCCAGATAAACAGGAACGGCATGAGCTTGCCGGTGCGCTCCTGGAAGGCCTCGCGCAGGTACACATAGGTACCGCCGGAGCCCGGCATGGCCGCACCGAGTTCCGCCCACACCAGGCCATCGGCCATCGCGAGCAACGCACCGACGATCCAACCGACGATGGCCTGGGGTCCCCCCATCGCCGCCACCATCAGGGGGATGGTGATGAAGGGACCGATGCCGCACATCTGCGTCATGTTGATGGCGGTTCCGGAGAACACGCCGATCGAACGGTGGAACTGTCGCTCACTCATGGTTTTTCCTACCACTGGCCGCGGATGCCGAACATGAACATGCGCTCGGAGAACGTCGAGTGCCCCGGCTGGTTCGGGAAGACCAGATAGTACTTCTGGTACTCGTTGGTCAGGTTGGTGCCGTTGAGGAAC
The DNA here is from genome assembly GCF_051958795.1 of Luteibacter sp. Classification (GTDB taxonomy): domain Bacteria; phylum Pseudomonadota; class Gammaproteobacteria; order Xanthomonadales; family Rhodanobacteraceae; genus Luteibacter. The sequence continues at coordinate 5,912 of NZ_JBQCFT010000015.1, forward strand.
ACTTCCAGCTGCTTGGCGAACTTGTACGAGATCGAGGCATCGATGTACTTCTGCGGCGCCTCGTACATCTCCAGCCCGGTGATGCCACCCACGCTGTCCATCACCGCGCGGCGCGACCGGTAGTTGTACGCCACGCGCGCCTGGAAGCGGTCATCCTGGTACCAGAGGATGAAGTTGCCGGACTTGGTGGAGTTGTCCTGGAACGGGATCTTCTTGCCGGCCAGGTCCTTCTCGCCCGAATTGCTCGGCGCGTACGTGGCGTTCACCTCCATGCCCGTCTTCGAGAAGATGCCCGGGAGGAAGGTGAAGGCCTGGCGGTAGTCGAACTCCGCGCCCTTGATGTTGTTGCCCGTGCCCTGGACCGGCTGGGTGATGACGATGCAGTGGTCGCGCACCACGCCATCCTCGTCGGGCAGGGTGCAGTTGGTCACGCTGCCGTTCTTGATGAAGCTATCCACGTTGATGCGGAACAGTGCCAGGCTGACCATGCTCGACGGGTTGATGTACCACTCGGCCGACGCGCCGAAGTTGGTGGAACGCCAGGGGTCGAGGTTCGGGTTGCCTGATGACGTACCGTTCGACACGCGGAACACCGGGCCGTCGGGCGTCTCGGACAGGGAGTAGTTCAGCTGCAGGCCACCGGCCCAGGTGCTCAGGTCGAGCGGCATCATGTTTTTCGAGTACGCCAGGCGGACCTTTACGCTGTCCGTCACATCCAGTGCGAAGTTCGCCGAAGGCAGGATGTCCTGGTAGCGCCGCTTGGTGATATCCCTGCCCACGTCTTCTGGCTCGTCGCCGTAGGCGCCTGGGTCGCCCGTGAGGTGCTGGGTCACGTCGAGATGGCTACGGATAACCCGCACGCCGACGTTACCGCTGTAGGTCATGTCACCGATCGTGCCGTTGAAGTCGCCCTGCAGGTACCCGGTGAGCTCCTTGAGTCGCACGCCCCAGGTGGTACCTGGCTCGCCCACGCTTACGGTATCGGGGTACAGCGACTTCCAGTAATCCTCGGGGTTCTTCATCGCATTCGGGTCGACCGCCCAGAAATCGATGCCAGAGCCGAGCAGGTTGTTATAGGCCTTGAAGTTGTCCGCGAGCGGCGCGGCGGTCTTCGGCATCGAGAGGGCCGACAACGGACCCGCACGGAAGTAGCCGAGATCGTTGCCGGCGGTACACGAACCGCTGTTCAACACCACGTCGGCACCCACGTAGCGCACCAGGCAGCCACCCGGATCGCTTGCACCCATACCGGCATACACCGGCACTTCGAACGTGTAGCCCTTGTTGTCCGCCGAACGGATGCTGTTGCGCACACCGAACTTCAGCTTGAAGCCATCGTTGAAGTCGAACTTGCCGTCGAAACGCAAGGCGTTGAGGGCCACCTTGCGGTCGTAGTTGCCCGAAGACTCAAGCGTCTTGAACGTCCACGCATTCGGGTCGGCGAAGGCTGCGGCCAGCTCGGCGGGTGTTCCGATCTTGAGGTACCGCCCGCGGAAGTCCGCCGTGATGGGTATCGTGTTCTGCGGGATGCCCGTGGGGTTGAAGACGCGGTTGCCGCCCAGCTCGGCGGGGTAGACCATCGTCCCGGGCGGAACCGCATCATCCGGCACGCCATCCATCAGCACGTTGGGCCACAACGCGCCATCCGAATCGGAAATATTGACGTCGGTTTCCTGCAGATGCTGCGATGCGGTGTCGTGGATTCCGCGCAGGCTCGCGGTGAACGGGCCGCCATCGTCGTAATCCAGCTGGAGGTTGAAGTTCTTCGCGACGGAGAACTTGCGGATCATCGACGAGTACGACTCCACGTCGCCGGGCCACTTCTGGTAGACCTGCGTCGTGTACAGGTTCGAGCCTTCCCAGCCCGGCTCGGGCGTGCCGTACGAGCCGAGCGCCGGGCGGCCGGTATCCTGCGACTGGAGCGGGACGTACGTCGCGCCCTGCCAGTTGGTGGAGTTGAACTGGACGCCGACGTTGCGGTTGAACTCGTGCTGCTGCGAGTAGAAGTAATCGCTGGTCAGGCTGAAGCCGTTGCCGATGTCGAACTGGAACGAGGCGTTGCCCGACTTGCGCTTGCGCTCGGTGATGATCTGGTTGATGCCGAAGTTCTGGCTGCCCATGAACACGCCGTTGGACTTGCCGTCTCCATTGACGTCGACGCTGCCGTCGGCGTTCTGCACGATCTGCGAAGGGATGGGCGCGCCGTTCCACGGGGTGAGGAAGCCGTTGTAGCCGCCCGCGCTCGCCGCGTTCTCGCCGTTGAAGACCACGCCGTACTGGTCCAGGCCCTCGGTGGAGTTCATGCGCCGGGTATCGGAGTAGTCGCCGGACACCAGGAAACCCCAGCGGCCGTTGTCGTTGTACGAGAACAGGCCGTTGGCCTCGGGCCCGGTGTGCTTCGTCGTCGAGCCGCGCTCGCCGTTGGCCGAGTAGCTATAGGTGAAGCCGGAGGGGAGATCCCATGGGCGGTAGGTGTGCAGGTCGATCGCACCGCTGATGCCCGCATCGGTTTCATCCGCGGTGGCGGACTTGACCACGTCCGCGCCGTGGAACAGGGTCGACGGCAGCATGCTGAAGTCGGGTTGCTGGGAGTCGATCTGGTCGGCGGTGATGAACACCTCGCCGTTGAGCATGGTGCCGACCTGCGGCAGGCCGCGTACGTCGACCGAGGTGCCCACGCCCGCATCGCGGTTGATCTGCACGCCGGTGATGCGCTGGAGCGAATCGGTGATCGTGGTGTCGGGCAGCGCGCCGATGTTTTCAGCGGTGATGCTGTCCTGGATCTTGTCGGCGTCGCGCTTCACGTCGATCGCCTTCATCTGCGATGCGCGCACGCCGGTGACCGTGACTGCCGACAGGTCCACGGCGTTCTTGTCGTCGCCCTTCTTCGCAGCCGGCGGAGGCGGCGTGGCCTGGGTGGTCGTGGCCTGGGCGGGTTGTCCGTCCTGTTGCACGTCGAAGAACGTGGAGGCCCTGGCCGGTGCGGTCGCGACCGCCAGCAGGGTAAGCGTGATAGCGAACGACAAGGGATGCTTGCGAAGTGCTGTGGACATGGCCGTGACCTCGTGACTGTTGCCTGTCGGAACCCAGGAACCCTGCTTGCGAAAACGCGTGATGCCCGGCGGCTCCGTCATGGCGCGCGCCGTTGCGATGCTGTCTTCTTCCCAACCCGCGATGCGCCCCTGCGCGCCGCCTTACCTTGAAAACGAAACCTTCCCCAGCGCCCACTGCCCCTCGCGTGGGTCACCCGTAGCCACCAAGCACAGCGCCTGCGCACCCGCGGCCACCGGCGCGGGGAGTGTTACCTCCGCGTGCACCTGCCCAGCGGATGGCGGCAGCGGCAGCGCGGCGACCTGCGGGCCACTACAGCTGGTCGCATGAATTTCGATGACGTCGTTCGCGCCGTGGCGCTCGCGGACGGTCGCGTCGCGGGCCTCGTCGCCGTAGCGCCAGGGCAGCCGTTCCGCGGTCACGCTGACGCGCGTGGCGCCATCGATGTTTGCGTCCGGCCACATCCAGCACGCGTTGCCGATCTCGACGGCGTAAACCGGGCTCGTGCCCCGTGCTGGCCTGGTGCCTTGCAGCCGTGATGGCGGCTCGCCCGAGCAGGTCTTGAGCGCGGTGCTATCGCGGCTCAGCAGCGCCGAGTCATCCAGCGTTCGTGAGCGTGGCGCGGCGAGCTCGCTTCCGTCGGCCGCAAACGTCGCTGCCTTGAGTGTGGTCCCTGCGGGCAGGGTGAGCGGCTGCGTATAGCGCGCGGAGCGGGCACTGGGCGCCGTGCCGTCGCGGGTGTAGCGGATCTCGCCGCTCTCGACCTGGTTGGCCAGAGCCACGCGGAAGGCTCCGTTCGCCGCGCGTGATACATCGAAGGTCGGCGCGTAGGCCGTGTCCGCCGCGGCGATGCCCAGGGCGCGGTAGCGCGCCAGTTCGGCGGGCAGGCGCCCGAGGAAACCCTGCCAGTCGTGCGCGGCGGCGGGTGACCAGCCGAGTTCCGCCAGCGCGGCGATCCGCGGGTAAGTGGCGTGCTGGTGGTTCGCGAAGGTCTGCAACTGCTCGGCCCACAGGCCGGCCTGCACGCCGATGACGTGCGTTGCCTCGGCGGCCGTGGCGCCTGGCGGTATGACCGGCGCGTCATAGGCCTGGCGCAGCGTGACTTCCGGCGGCGGGCCAGCCCACTCGTCCGGGTGGTTCGACTGCAGGTGATCGAAATAGAGCGATTCCTGCGGCGTCATGACCACCTCGTGGCCCTGGCGCAGGGCGGCGAGCGCGACACGCTCGTTGTGATCCCCGTGCCAGGACATCACGACCTGTGCTTTCGGCAGGGCGACGCCAGCGTCCACTTCGTCATCCCAGCCCACCGGCGTGCGCCCGTGTGCGACCAGGTAGTTGGCCACCTGCTCCATGAACCAGCCTTGCAGCTCGTCCATGCTGGCGAGCTTCAGGGCCTTCATCTGCGCGTTGACCTCGGGTGATGCATTCCACTGCTGCTTGTCCGCCTCATCGCCCCCGATGGAGACGTAGCGCGAGGGGAACAGGTGCATGACTTCGTCCATGACATCCTGGACGAAGTGCAGCGTCTTCGCGTTCGGGTTGAGCAGCCAGGGGCTGACGCCCCATGCGGTCCATACCGGCGGCCGCTTGCCGGTCACGCCAAGCCACGGATAAGCGGAGATGGCCGCCTGCGAATGCCCGGGCAGGTCGATCTCCGGCACGATATCGACCTGCCGTTCGGCCGCATAGCGCACGATGGCGCTGATCTCTTCGGCCGAATACGTCTTGCAGTAGGGCTTGTCGCGCCCGCCCGTAACCTCGGCGTCGTTGCCGACGGCGTCACGGCATGCGCCCTTCGTGGCCAGTTCCGGATACTTCGGCATGGGTAGCCGCCAGCCCTGGTCATCCGTGATGTGCCAGACCAGGACATTGAGCTTGTCGAGCGACATCCCGTCGATCAGCTGCCTGATCTCGTCGGCGCTCTGGTAGTGCCGGCTGGAATCGAGCAGCAGGGCGCGCCATGCGAAGCGCGGGTGATCCTCGATGCTGCCGTACGGTACGCGTGCGACGGCGCCGCGCTTCCAGCCGGGCGGTGTAAGGAGTTGCCACACCGTCACGCCGCCGTAGAACGCACCGCGTTCCGTGCGTGCGGTGACGACGATGCCGTCCTTGCCGATGGTGACGGCGTAGCCCTCGTCACCGACGACGGCCGCGTCGGGGCGGATATCGAACGTGACCGCTGCTTTGGCGTCGCCGCCTGTCGACTTCCGCAGCGATAGTCCCCGCACGCTGGCGATGCGCCTGGTGAAGTTATCCACGATGGCGCGCATGCCGGCGGTGTCGGGGCCATGCACCGCCACGACGGCGTTATTGGCCACCTCGACGACGCCTGTGCCCGCGGGCTTCGCTACGGCTGGTGTGGGCAGGAGTGACCAGGTGGCCGGCACGGCGTCCGCCGCCCACGCGCCGGCCGCGGATAAGCCGATCGCAACCACCAGCACCGCCCGGCGCAGACGCTGCAGGGGCGCGCCCGGCCTCATGCGGCGGCGCCCTCGGCGGTCGCGGAGCGGGTCGCTGCCCACTGGCGCATGTACCAGCGCGCGGCACCCTGCACGCCGTGGCAACCGTGCTCCGTCACCCACACCGGCACCTGGGCCAGCAGGCCGCGGACGCTGCGGCCGTGCAGGAAGCGTTCTTCAAACGCGCTGTGCTTCAGCAGGTCGAAGATGGAGGAGAGAAAGCCACCGGCGAGGAAGACCCCGCCGGTCGGCATGTACGTCATGGCAACGTTGCCGGTGAAGCTGCCCAGCGCCGCGCAGAACAGCGCGACCGCCTCCACGGCGTGCGGGCTGTCAGCCGCCGCGGCGGCCGCGGTGACCGCCTTCGGCGTAGCCAGCGACGACACTTCGCCATCCAGCGCACACAGCGCTTCGTAAATCGTGAGAAGGCCGGGCCCCGAGACGATGTGCTCGACGGGTACGTAGCCACCTTCCGGCGCGAGCCACGCGAGTACCTCGCGTTCGCGAAGGGAATGGGGCGCGAAGTCCATCTGCCCGGCTTCCGTGGTCAGCACCACGCCGCTGCTGGCACCGGGCACATAGGCCGCCGCGCCCAGCCCCGTGCCGGGTCCGACCACCAGCGATGGGCCCGGCCCGCGCGTGGATGGACCGCACAGGTGCCGGCCACTCGCGGCCAGCGGCCCTTCGATGGCGTAGGCCAGGGCTTCGAAATCATTGAGTACCGCGACCTCGGTGAGGCCGAGCGACGCGCGCAGGGTGTCGACGCGGACGGGCCAGGGGAGGTTGTCGTTCGCCACCTCGTCACCGATGACCTGGCCGGCACACGCCAGTACGCAATGCGAAACCGGGACACGGACCTCGTCGTCGATGAACGCCTTGAGCAGATCGGTGAGCGACGCGAAAGCCGCGCAGGGATACACGCGATAGGCAATCGTCTCAATGTCGCCCGGCCGTTCGTCGGCCGCGCGCACGAGCGCAACGTGGCCGTTCGTACCGCCGATATCGCCCGCAAGAAAGAGCATCCCCGCTTTCCCCACCGCGCTCGCCCCAAGGGTGAATCACCCCGTCCGAAGGTGCCCCCGCACCGGACTCGTCATCAGGGTGTAACGGGACTGACACCGGTGTCAAGTCACGCCGCAGCAGGGCGTGTGGCGACCTAAATTCTCATGAGAAGGATCTCATTTGATAAATAACTCAATAAGTTAGCTATTTACATCGACACCGATGGCCTGCATGCTCCGCCCTTCGACCACGGAGAACGGAATGTTGGTGAAGTTGCTGGCCACGATGGCCATGGCTGTTGCGCTGGGTGCTTGTGCGGACAAGCCCGTGGCGCCGTTTGCGAGTGCGCCGTTCTCCGTCGCTCGGAAGGGGAATGCCATCAGCATCCCCTTCACTGTCGGTCCGTTCGCCGAGTTCGGATACCGCTACATGCTTGCGCTCAAGTATGAGCGTCCTGAGCGAGACGACCCCGTTGCTTTGCTGTCGGGCACATCGACCGAAGGCACGCTCCGCCTGCGCGTGAAACTGGTTCGTATCGAGCGTGGGCAGGAACACGTCGTTGCCATCAACGATCACGCCACGGTGACCTACGACGCAGCAAAGGCGACGTACTGCCACGGTGAAAGCATGGCCACCCGTGGATCCGACGTTGCCAAC
>NZ_JBQCFT010000016.1:0-14133 GCF_051958795.1 Luteibacter sp.
CACCTCGATCCTGCGCTTCCTGGAACAGCGCTTTGGCGTGCACGAGCCGAACATCTCGGCGTGGCGTCGCGCCGTGTGCGGCGACCTGACCCGCGCTTTCGACTTCGACGGGCACGATGGCCGCATGCCGCGCCTGCCGGCGACGGGCTCGTACGAGCCGGATCGTGGCGACCATTCGGACCTTCATCCGACGCCGCCCACGCAGCAAAAGCTGCCCCGCCAGGAGCGTGGCCAGCGGCCGGCGCGCGCGCTCGCCTATGCGCTCGAGGTGAGCGGCAAGGTCGACCAGGAACACGGCCGCTACGTCCTGAACTTCAACAATTCCGGGGGCATGGGCGCCTGCTTCAATGTGAATTCGACCCTGCGTGGTGATGGCCCTTGGACGTATACCGTCGAGGCCGGGAAGTCACTCTCGGACTACTGGACCAGCTCGAATAGTGGCGATGCCTATGACCTGACCGTGATCGGGCCGAATGGCTTCCTGCGCCAGTTCAGCGGCAAGCAGCCCGACGCGGGTGCCGACCGCCGACGGATCGCCTTGCCCGAGGTCTCCATGACGCAGGGGCGCCGCTCCGGCGAACTGCACCTCGTGCTGAGCAACGGTGGCGGCCGCCCCTGCGCGATCACCATTGAAGCCAACGACTACCTGCGCACGCCGCCGCGCCGCTACTGGCTGCTGCCCGGGCAGCGCGTCGAAAGCCATTTCGACATCGGCGGCTGCGATCACTGGTATGACCTGACGGCCACCTGCGACACGGACGAACTCTTCTCCCGGCGGTTCGCCGGCCACGTCGAAACCGGCCGGGATTCGGTGTCCGATCCGGCCCTGGGCGGTTAGGAACCTTAGCCTCTGCTCACGACGGGCGCCCATCAGCTTGCACTAAGGTGGTGGGCGTTTAATCGCCGCGAAGGCTGCCCGCCATGATCGCGGGCGGTGGGGAGGCCGTATGCGACGTTTAATAATGGGTGGTGCGCTGGCTATGGCGCTGCTGTGTCCGCTGCAGGCCTACGCGGGTGGCGGACCTCTCGGCATCGATCACAGAGTGCACAAACAGAACAGCGGCATCTGGAAGCTCTCGAACCAGCACATCCTGCAGTACGGCACAATACTGACCGTGGCAGGCGGCGCGCTTGCCTTCGGCGATAACGACAAGCTCGGCGATACGTTCTGGCGCTCGGTCGATTCGACGATTATCGGCAGCGTGGCGGCAGCCGGCCTGAAGCTTACTTTCCGCCGCGAGAGACCGTCCGATACCGACGATCCCAACCGCTGGTTCAAGGGGAGCGGAAACAAGAGCTTTCCTAGCGGCGAGGTGACGCTGATCTCCGCAGCCGTCACCCCCTTCATCGTCAACTATGGCGAGGAGCATCCCGCCGTCTACGCACTCGCGCTGCTCCCTGCGTACGACGCCGTGGCACGAGTGAAGGTGCGCGGCCACTGGCAGACCGACGTACTCGCCGGTGCCGCCCTTGGTGTTGGCATTGGCATCTGGAGCGCGAAGCGCAGCGATTCGCCGTTCGTGTTGAGTCTGCTGCCTGGCGGATTCCGTATCGGTTTCGTGCACCACTTTCGTTGAACGAGATCGGGCGAATCAGGAAAGCGTCGACCGATATGAGAAGTGTGCAGGAGCGCGTCGTCTCAGGATGGCGCCTCTCGCACACACTCAGCAGGTCGCGTCATGGCCCCACGCTCGCTCCCGATCGTACTTCCTCCGCGCCGCCCCCTGGCCCGAGCGCTGACGTTCTGCCTCGTCGCGGCGGCCTTTGCCGCTGGCACCGCTTCGGCGCAGTCGACCCTCCCCGCGCCAACGCTTCCTGCAGTCAATAAGGTGCAGACGGGTGCCGCGGCGCCCGATCAGAGCAGCGGGACGGGCGTGACGCCCGATGCGGTCGATATCGAACTGACGAACGGCCAGGTCGCGCCGTCGGTCCAGCTCGGCGCGGTGGGAGGTGCCGGCGGCACGGGCGTCGATGGCACTGACACGAGTGGCAATGGTGGCACCGGCGGCGCGGCAAGCACTGTCACGCTCACGCTTGATGCTGGTAGCGGCGTCAACAGCACCGGCACTGCACCCGCGGTCTGGCTCTACAGCACAGGTGGCGCCGGCGGGGCGCCCGGTGGACTGAGCGAGGAAGACGCGACACCCGGTCAACCGGGTGCGGGCGGCAACGGCCAGGCGGTCACCTTCAATCAATACGGCTCGGTGCTGAGCAGCAACGGGTGGAACGGCAGCGTGCCCGGCGCGACGGCAGTGTGGCTCACGTCCACCGGTGGCGCGGGCGGTCAGCCCACGAACATCCGCCAGGGCGCCTTTGACCAGACCGGACCGGCCGGCTCGGCGGGCGGATCGGGCGGCAACGTCACCTATTACCTCTACGCCGGTGACGTGCTTTCGCAGGGCTCCGCGATTGTCGCGGCGAGCCAGGGCGGGCAAGGCGGCGATGGCACGGGCGCCAACTCCTACACCGCCGAAGGCAAGGGCGGCCGTGGGGGCCTGGGCGGCGAGGGTGGGTTCGTCAACCTGATCATCGGCGAATACAACAGTACGGTGGTATCGCATATTTCAGCCATGGGCGCGGCGTCCGCCGCGAGTGGCGCGGTCATTCCAGTCGACGCGGACGGCAATGTCGCGCAGGCCGCCTTGATGGCGGCAGGCATCCAGGCGCTCAGCGCCGGTGGTGTCGGTGGAAACGGTGGTACGGGTGACGGCACGGCCGGCAAGGCCGGCCCGGGCGGCGCGGCTGGCGATGGTGGCCTCGTGCAGGTGGCGGTATCCAGCACCGACATCGCGACGAAGGGGTACGCGGCCGCGGGCGCCCTCGCTCAAAGCATTGGCGGCGCCGGTGGCAACGGATCGACAGCCGGCGGCATGTTCTCACAGCATGGCGGCAGCGGCGGCGCGGGCGGCAATGGCGGTGAAGTTGATGTGGGCCTGTGGGAGCGCGTCGGCACGGTGCCGAACTCGGTGCTGAGCACGTTCGGCGATGACTCGATCGGCGTAGCGGCCCAGAGCATCGGTGGCGGTGGCGGCGCGGGTGGCTCCGTGCAGGGTGGCTCGGTGTTCGCTGGCGTAAGCATCGGCGGTAATGGCGAAACGGGCGGTTCCGGTGGCGTAGTGACGCTGTACAACGGCTATCCGGTGCGCGTCGACGGCTCGCCGGCTGAACCCGGCCAGGTCATCATCACGGGTGGTACGCATGCGAGCGCGCTGGTGGCACAAAGCATCGGCGGGGGCGGCGGAACCGGCGGCTCGGCACAGAACAGCGACGCCGGCGTGTTTACCTACGCGGTAGGTGGCGCTGGTGGCACCGGCGGTGACGCGGGCACGCCAGGAACCACGCAGGTCACGGCGTATAACAGCGGCATCGCCTTGACGGGCGGCAATCACGCGAAGGGACTCGTCGCGCAGGCCGTCGGTGGCGGCGGTGGCGATGGTGGTTCGGCGACGGCCATGTCGGCTAGCTCGCTGGTGAACGTCAACGTTTCGGTGGGCGGCACAGGCGGCAAAGGTGGCACATCCGGTGACGTCCATGCGACCAACGCCGGGCAGATCCTCACCTCGGGCAGTGATGCGTGGGGCATGCTTGCACAGAGCGTGGCCGGGGGTGGCGGCAACGGCGGCATGACGAAGAGTGATGCGTTGCAGTTCCTCGCGCCCGATGTCCCCAATATCGAGATCAACGCGGCGATCGGTGGCAACGGTGGCGATGGTGCCGCCAGCGGCAACGTCTTCGCATACAACCAGCAACTGATCATGACGAGCGGCGCGGCGGCGCACGGCATCCTTGCCCAGAGCGTTAGTGGTGGCGGCGGCAACGGCGGTGACTCCAGTGCGGACACACTGCTCATCGGCAAGGCCACGTCGATCGATGTGACCGTGGCTCTCGGTGGATCTGGCGCCGGCGGCGGCACGGCCGGCAACGTGACCGCGGATAACTCTGCGGGCGCGCTGATCTGGACTGCTGGCGACAGTGCGAACGGCATCCTGGCCTCGAGCGTCGGCGGTGGCGGCGGCACGGGTGGCACCGGCAAGGACGATACCTACACGCTTGGCAAGACCGGCAACGGGAGCGGCAGCTACACGATGTCACTAGGCGGCAAGGGCGGTAACGGTTCCGACGGCGGCACGGTCACCGCGAGCAATGAGGGTCGCATCCTTACCATCGGCGATAGCGGTAACGGCATCTTCGCGCAGAGCATCGGCAACGGCGGCGGCCTGGGCACGGGTGGCACCGCGAAAGGATCGAGCGGGAAGCTAAGCCAGACCGTGACGGTATCGAGCAGCGTCGGCAGCCCCGGCAATGGTGGCGCTGTGAACGCGACGAACAGCGGCATCATCGTGACTGCTGGTGGCGATGCGGCGGGTATCTATGCCCAGTCCGTCGGCGGCGGTGGCGGCAAGGGAGGCTCGGGAAGCACGGCGGGCTTGCCAGGCTCCGCCGGGCAGCTTTCCGACTACCTGGGCCAGAGCTCCGTGCTCGCGGGCCTGCTCGGGACGTACGGTGGGGCCCTTGCCTGGCAGGCGGGTGCATGGAACACCGATGACACCACACTGGAACTGTGGGCGCGGGATTACCTCGCCTATGCGGCGGCGCATCCCATTGCCACGCCTTCCGATGCCACGGGCGCGACGACCAGCGTCGCGCTGTTCCTCGGCGGCGGCAGCAGTGGTGGCAGCGACGGCGGCCCGGTGACGAAGGGCGATGGCGGCCAGGTCACCGCGACGAACACAGGCATCATCCAGGTGTTCGGTGCCGCATCGCCGGGCATCCTTGCGCAGAGCGTGGGTGCTGGTGGTGGCCAGGCCGGCGCGACCGCCGTGGACAAGCTGAAGGACACCTCGGGCAACACCCAGGGCGTAGTCAGCAAGATCGGCGGCAACGCCGACAACACTGGTAACGGCGGCGCCGTGACGGTGACCAATAACGGCGTCATCGGGACGAGTGGCGATGCCGGCTTCGGCATCTTCGCCCAAAGCGTCGGCGCTGGCGGGGGCGAAAGCATCGTCACGGCGAGCAACTACGGCGTCGGCAGCAAGCCGATCCAGATCACCCTCGGCGGCCAGATCAGCTCGACCGGTGATGGCGGCAATATCACGGTCAACAACACCTCGACGGGCGCCGCCGCCACGATCAATACCTGGGGCAACGACGCGGTTGGTATCGTGGCGCAGAGCATCGGCGGTGCCGGTGGCAACGCGGTGGTCATGCAGACCACGGGCAGCGCGGTGAACACGAACGGCGCCTCCTCCGGTGTGACCAATCCGCTCGCCGATCCGACCGGTAGCCTCAATACCGTGGTGGTGGGAAGCAACGCGTCCGGGAATACCAATACCCCACTAAGCCTGTGCGCGATGACGGGAGGCTATTACAGCGACGCGTGCGGAAGCGGTGGCAGCGTCACGGTCAGTACCTCCGCGAACACCACCGTGGCGACGACGGGGCGTGATTCCCATGGTGTCCTCGCGCAAAGCATCGGCGGCGGTGGCGGCTGGGTCACCGGGATCAGCCTCGCGGCGGGCGTCGGTCCGTTCAACAAGCCGGTGATGGCGGGTAACGGCGGCGATCTCGCCCTCACCCTTGCCGGCTCGATCAGCACGACGGGCGACGGTGCTTACGGCATCCTCGCCCAGACCATCGGCGGTGGCGGCATCCTGGGCGGCGACCTTGCGACGACCACGACCACGGGTTTGTTCGATCATTCATTCTATGCCGATGCAGGCAACACCCGCTTCGGCACAGGTGGCAACATCACCATCCAGAACAGCGGCTCCATCGTGACCTCGGGCGCCAATGCGCATGCCATCTTCGCGCAGAGCGCCGGCGGCGGCGGTGGGCTGTGGGCCATGTCGGGCGGGCAGGCGTACATGGGCTACGTGGGAGGCGCCGGAAGCGCGGGTACGATCAACATCACTAACAGCGGGCTCGTCCAGGCTTCGGGGAGCGGCTCAAGCGCGATCTATGTCGATTCGCAGGGGCAGAGCCAGAAGGCGCAAGTCGTGATCATGAATGAGCTGGGCGGCGTCATCGAGGGTAACGCCACCGCTCCGGCCATCATGCTTCGCGGCGGCAATACCAACGGTGATGGACTGGTCTATAACTCCGGTTCGATCTGGGTTTCCAATCCCAATGGGTCTATCGCAGGTACCTACGCCATCGCGTCTCTGGATTCGTATTCCGGTGTCCAGAATAGTGCTTCGGGTCAGATCCGGGGCAACCTTGACCTGGGCAGCGGCGGTGCGATGGAAAATGCGGGCTACTGGGGTACCTCGAACTTCAGCTCGATCGGCGACATCGACAATACCGGCGTGATCGACGTGAATGGCGCCGCGGCCTATGCGCCGGTGGCGAGCGTGATCGACGGTACCCTGCACAACAACGGCACGATCAAGGTCGCGGTCGACTTCTTCAATCGCGAGGCAACGTCGCTCGTTCCCACGGCCGCTTACCTTTCAGGGAGCACCATCCTCGTCAAGCCGGATACCCTGAGCAACGCGGCGATGCCCGTTGTCGGGAATGTCATGGACCTGAAGACGAACAGCCAGCTGACCGTCATCGACACACCCAACTACCTGTTCAACTACACCTGGTTGCTTGACCCCATGCTCTCGCTGGAAGTGGCGCCGACGCCACGGCTCGTGCAGCAGGCGCAGGTCGCTGGCCTCTCATCCAACGAGCAGGCCCTGGCGCAGAGCCTGCAGACCAACTTCCAGAACAACACGTTGTCCGCATCGTCCGCCACGGCGCTCGCAGCGCTCAACGCGGCATCTGTCGATCCGACCTCCTATGGCAACGCGCTTTCGCAGATGCAGAGCGAAGGCGCCCAGGCGGCCGCCGTGGCACATGTAGTGGCCGGCAACGCCTTCGTCGAGCGGATGAACAGCTGCCCGCGCTTCGACGATGGGGCGCAGTTCCAGCACGAGCACGATTGCTTCTGGGGCCGGGTAATCGCGGGCAGCGGCGATCGCGATTCCGGTGGCAGTAGTGTCGGCTACCACCAGAATGGACAGACGTACCAGTTGGGTGGCCAGCGCGAGGTCGCAACCGACTGGTTCGTCGGGGCGTCGGCATCGGCCGACAACAGCAGCCTGGCCACTCGCAGCGTCCACAGTTCCGTCAACGGCAACGGCTGGACGGCGGGCCTCATCGGCAAGCACCAGATGGGTTCATGGCTCGTGTCGATGGGAGTGGACGGCGGGAGGATGTCGTATGACTCGCGCCGCAACGTCCAGCTGGGCGCCCTGGGTGGAACCGCGCGCGGCTCGTTCGACGTGAGCCACTGGGGTATCCACTCGCGAGTGAGCGACCAGATTGCCTTTGACCACGCGTACCTTAAGCCCTACATCGATCTGCACGCGACCCACATCGACTCGGGGAGCTACACGGAGCGTGGTGCCGGGAGCCTGGACCTGCGGGTTGCCGGCTCGAGTAGCAATATCCTCAGTGTGTCGCCGATGCTTGAGGCAGGCAGCAAGTTCGCGTTCGATAACGACACGTCCCTTCAGTTGTACGCCGGCTTGGGCGGTTCGTTCTACAGCAAGGGTAACCTTGGCGCCTCCATGCAGTTCGCGCAGGATGCCGCTGGGGCAGGGTGGTTCGAGGTCAAGAGCGATCTGCCGCAAAGCCGGTTGAAAACGACGGCCGGCCTGGACTGGCGGTTTGAAGACCGATGGGATGTGCGGCTGGAATACACCGGCGAATTCGCCAGCCACTTCGATTCGAAGACCGGGGCCCTGAAGGTGAGCTACCGCTTCTGATGTCGTCATCTGGCCGCTAGACTGTTCACACTCCATCGGCCGGTGAAACGATGCTCCAGTACGAAGGTTCCCTGTGGTTATCGGACGGCGCGAAGCGCTGGGGAGGCGCCGATCGCGTCGCCCTGCTGGTGCAGATCGGCCAGACCGGCTCGATCAGCGCCGCCGCCAAGGCCGTCGGCATGAGCTACAAGGGCGCCTGGGATGCGGTCGAGGCGATGAACAACCTCGCCGGCGAGCCGCTGGTCCTGCGTTCCACGGGCGGCAAGGGCGGGGGCGGCGCGACGCTGACCGCTCGCGCCGAGCGCCTGATCGCATCGTTCCAAAGCATCGAATCCGCCCACCGGATCTTCGTCGAGCAACTCGCATCGCTCGGCGGCGACGCCACCGATGACATCCACCTGTTGAGGCGCCTCACCATGCGAACCAGTGCACGCAACCAGCTCGCCGGAACCGTCGAGCAAGTCCAGAAAGGCGCGGTCAACGACATCATCACGATCGCAACGACGGGTGGCGCGCGGATCATCGCCACG
The DNA here is from genome assembly GCF_051958795.1 of Luteibacter sp. Classification (GTDB taxonomy): domain Bacteria; phylum Pseudomonadota; class Gammaproteobacteria; order Xanthomonadales; family Rhodanobacteraceae; genus Luteibacter. Next base: position 8,288 of record NZ_JBQCFT010000016.1, read on the forward strand.
GTCACCCGCGAAAGCACCGACGCGCTCGCGCTCGCGACGGGGCGTCCCGTGGTCGCGCTGATCAAGGCGAGCTGGGTGATCCTCGGGGTGCCTGGCGAAGGCCGGGTCTCGGCATCGAACCAGCTCCCGGGCAAGGTCGCGCAGGTGCATTCGGGCGCGGTGAATTCCGAAATCACCGTGGCACTCGATGGTGGCGGCACGATCGCCGCGATCATCACGAAGGAGAGCGCTGAATCGCTTGGCCTCGCCGAAGGGATGCCGGTACTGGCGATCTTCGATGCCGCCTCGGTGATCGTTGGCGTGACCGACTAAGCGGGACAAGGGGCATATGGCGGCGGGGCCGCCGGCGGATTAGGCTCGGGTTTCCGCATGTCACAGGGCCCGGTGCCCTAGGGAAGGCAGCCATGAAGTCCACCGTCCTCGCCGTGGCCATCGCCGCGGTTGTCCTTTCCTCCGCGGCTTCCCTGGCAGCGCCACCGCCCGCCGCCAGCCCCGCCATCGCGGCGGCGGTCGCCGATTCACATCGTCCGGCCAAGGACACCGAGCAGGATGCCGTCCGGCACCCGGCGGAACTCCTGGCGTTCTCGAAGGTGAAGGCCGGCGACACGGTCATGGATGTCTGGCCGGGTGGCGGTTACTGGAGCCGGCTGTTCTCGCCGATCGTCGGCGCCAAGGGCAAGGTCTACGCCTATGTCCCCGCCGAGATCACCGAGTTCAAGAGCGACCCGCTGGCGATCGCCAAGGCCATGGCGGCCGAGCCAGGCTATGCCAACGTGCAGGCCATCTCGGATCCGCTGGCCCAGCAGCCGCCACCGGACATGTTCAACAAGTTCGATGTGATCTGGACCTTCGAGAACTACCACGACTTCCACGATAGCTTCATGAAGGGCGCGAGCGTCGATGGCTTCAACCAGGCGGTCTTCAAACTGCTGAAACCCGGTGGCTATTACGTGATCGTCGACCACGCCGCGGCGAAAGGGCAGGGCCTGAAGAACACCGAGGACCTGCACCGCATCGAACCCGCGACGGTCAAGGCGGAGGTCGAGAAAGCCGGCTTCGTCCTCGACCAGGAATCGTCGTTGCTGGCGAATGCCGCCGACGATCATTCGCTGAAGGTGTTCGATCCGTCCGTGAAGGGCAAGACGGACCGGTTCATGCTCCGGTTCCGGAAGCCGGCGAAGTAACGGGTGGCATCAGGCAGAGGTCCGGGCCAGCCAGGGGCAACCCGGACCTTCGCGCTTACATCGCATGCGGCGCTGCAGCACTGCCGTCGGAATACGTCCCCGTCGCGACAAGAAAGACCGAGATCGGCGGCAGGCTGGCAATGTCGGCCTCGTGGCCGGGCAGCAGGTACCAGTAATTGCCGCCCATCACCGGTGAGCCCGGGAGATTCGCACCCCAGTTCGTGCCGTCCTTGAAGGGTGCGTAGAACATGACGTGGGCCCTGTTGTGTTCGCCCTGGGCGGAGAGGTACGCGTCCTTCGACATCATGTAGCACATGGCGCCGGCGCCCAGCGGCGGGATTTCCTTCGACTTCAGGGCGGCCTTGATGCGATCCATGACCTGCGCATCCGTCTTGCCCGCGAGCGTGAGCGCCGTGCGCAGCTTGAGGAGGGCGGTCATGGTGGGCACCGCCGGCGGGTTATCGCAGGCCGCGGCACGGATTTTGGGCTCCCAGCGTTCCGGCCAGTCGGGCGCCCCGCCAAAGCCCCGGCCCACGTAGCAGACGAAGCCGTTGGTCCCTTTCACCGCCGTTTCGTAGCCCGTCCGGGTGAGGACCAGCACGGTGGCATCCTTCGCGATGGACGCCGGCGCGGCGCTGCGGGCCAGGGCGATTTCCGCGTTGCGGTCCATCAGGTAGGCGTCGATGGGCGCCATGTGGTCGGCGCCCTGCGCATGGGCGGGTGCGGCGATGGAACCGCCCAGGAGGGAGGCGATCCAGAGCATGGCCAGGACGCGGCCACGGTGGGGGAAGATACGGCGATTGCTGGCCTTCATTGCGTTCTCTCCAGGGTGGCGGAAGGTGCCACATTCAGACGTCGAACAAGCCCTGCACAAATCGACACGTTGCGATTCTCGCCGAATCCGGCAACCCTACGGCCTGGCCCGCCATCCGAGGCGGGGAGCACCCCAGGGGATCATCACATGACCGGAAGCCTTTCGTGAGCGGCAATCTTCAGACCGAAAATCGCAAGGAGCTGACCGTCCGCGGCCTCATCCTGGGCGTGATCATCACCGTGGTGTTCACCGCCGCCAACGTGTTCTTCGGCCTCAAGGCCGGCCTGACCTTCGCCACCTCGATCCCGGCGGCGGTCATTTCCATGGCCCTGCTGCGCGGGTTCAAGGATTCCACCATCCAGGAAAACAACGTGGTGCAGACCATCGCTTCGGCGGCGGGCACCTTGTCCTCGATCATCTTCGTGCTGCCCGGCATGATCATGATCGGCTGGTGGGCGGATTTCCCGTTCTGGACGTCGTTCGCCGTGTGCGCGCTGGGTGGCGTGCTGGGCGTCATGTATTCGATCCCGCTGCGCCGTGCGCTGGTCACCAATTCGGACCTGCCGTATCCCGAAGGCCTCGCCTGCGCGGAAGTGCTGAAGGTGGGCAGTGGCGCTGATGCCGACGCCAGCAGCGTCGAAGAGGGCCGGGCAGGCCTGTTTGCCGTGCTGTGGGGTTCGATCGTGTCGGCCGCGTTTGCCGTGGTCGTCGCCACGCAGGTGTTCGCCAGCGACTTCGTCCGCTATTTCCGCGTCAATGACCGCGGCGGCGTCAGCGGCTTCGACTTCAGCCTTTCCTTCGCGCTGTTCGCCATTGGCCACCTGGTGGGCATTTCGGTGGGCATCGCCATGCTGGTCGGCGCGATCATCGGCTGGGGCTGGGGCGTGCCGCACTTCTCCATGCTTGGCGACCTGTCGCAGCCGGTGGCCGACCTCGCCAATGCGACCTGGAGCCACAAGGTGCGCTTCGTCGGCGCGGGCGCGATCGGCGTGTCGGCGATCTGGACGCTGGCCAAGCTGGTGAAGCCGGTGATCACCGGCCTGAGCTCGGCCATGGCGGCCAACAAGGTGCGCAAGGCCGGCGATGCCCACACGCTGCCGCGCACCGAGCGCGATATCCCGATCGGTATCGTCGGCCTGGTGACCCTGGCCTGCTTCGTTCCGATCGCCTGGCTGCTGGGTTACTTCGCCAACACGGCCGGCCTGGGCGACCACCTCGGCGTGCTGGCCATCGGTGGCGTGGCCTTCGTCGTGTTGATGGGCTTCTTCGTGTCGACCGTGTGCGGCTATATGGCTGGCCTGATCGGCTCGTCCAACAGCCCGCTCTCCGGCGTGGGCATCCTCGTGGTCATCGCCGCGGCGTTGCTGCTGGTGGCCTTCGTCAAGCCGTATGTCGGCGTGGAGGAAGGCAAGGCGATGGTCGCATTCGCGCTGTTCATCACGGCGGTGGTGTTTACCGTCGCCGCCATCGCCAATAACAACCTGCAGGATCTCAAGACCGGCCAGCTGGTGGACGCGACGCCGTGGCGTCAGCAGGTCGCACTGGTCGTCGGCGTCGTCGCGGGCGCGGCGGTCATTCCGCCGGTGCTGGACCTGATCAACAAGGCTTACGGCTTCGTCGGCGTGGCGGGCGCGGGTGCGCACGCACTGCCGGCACCGCAGGCCGGCCTGATTTCGGCACTCGCCCAGGGCGTGATCACCGGCAACATCGACTGGAGTCTGATCGAGATCGGCGTTGCCATCGGCGTGGTCATCATCGCCATCGACGAGATCCTGGCGCGCACGACCAAGAGCGCGCGTATTCCGCCGCTGGCCGTTGGCCTGGGCATCTACCTGCCCACCGTGAGCACCCTGATGGTGGTCGTGGGCTCGGTCGTCGGTTGGTTCTTCGACCGCCGTGCCGATCGCGCCGCGCGGCCAGAGAGCACCAAGCAGCTGGGCGTGCTGCTGGCTTCGGGCCTGATCGTGGGCGAGAGCATCGTGGGCGTGGTGATCGCCGCGATCGTGGCTTTCGCCGACAAGCTCGGCTTCAGCAACCTGCAGGCGCCCCTGGCGCTGGTCGGTGCGGATTTCGGTGAGAAGGCACAGTGGATCGGCGGCATCGTCTTCGCGCTGATCGTGTTCTTCATGTATCGCTGGGTGGCGCGCATGGCGAACCGCATCGGCGCCCGGTGAACCACGTGGTCGCGACCTGCCCGAGGCGGTCGCGACCGAATGTCAGGCCTGCATGCGGTCGTGCAGCAGGCGCGCGCGGGCGAGGCGGTATACCGGCCCGGCCCAGCGCTTCAACGGCTTCTTGACGTTCCAGGCAGCCCACTGCTTCAGGCGCGCGCTGCCTTCGCCACTCGCTAGCGCGACCGCAATCGCTGGTGCCGAATCGCGGAGCAGGGCATAGCGGCCCAGCACGGCGCACGTGCCGCTACGACGGTCGTTAGTCGTGGGTTCCGAGGTGAACAGGGTGCGTATCCCCGCAGCCTCCGCAGCGCGCAATACGGCGGTCGACATGAAACCGCCAGGCACGGAGGCGGCTTTCACAGGTTCGCCAAGCACTTGCTCGAGGGTATCCACGCTTCGACGCCATTCGTCGTACAGCGCTTCCGTATCGAGCTGGGCAATGTTCGCCGGGTGCGTGTGCGAATGGCTGCCGATCAGGTGGCCATCCCGGCGCAGGGCGCGCAGGTCATCCGCGCTGACGAAGCCGGGTGTGCCGATGCGGGCGGTGGTGATGAAGAAGCAGCCGCGGATGCCGCGCTGCTGCATGGCCTTGCCCGCCGCGAGCGCACTCGCGCCGCCGTCGTCGTAGGTCAGGAGGCAGCCATCGTACGTGCCCTGGATCACGGCATCCGGTCCGGCGAACCGGGTTCCCGCAGCGCGTAGGGCGTCCAGGTGCGCGAGGAAGTTCGCCGTTTCCAGCTTGTAGTGGGCCGCCGCGCTACCGGGGAAGCCGCTGTCGTCCCAGCCGCCGGGCGCCACGACATCGTGGTACATGAGCGTGGCCAGGCTCATTCGGCTGCCGCCGTGATGGGTTGCTTTGCGAGTGCCGCGCGTTTCCAGCGCAGGTAGCGGCTTAGCCATGGCTGCCCCCACACACCGCTTTCCCGTCCCTCTACATCAAGCGGACGAGCCGTGCCGGCCGCGATGTCGCGGATGCGTTGGGCCAGCGGGTCGAGGTTCTCGAGGACCATGCGGTATTGCACCCGCACATGCGATTCGTTCGCCTCGTCGAAGGCGTAGGTGAAATAGCCATAGACCGGCCCGGTATCGACGCCGGCATCGATGCGGAGCAGGGTGAGGCCGACGCGGTCGAGATCGCGCTCGGCCATGGCCCAGAAGCAGCCGTGGGCATTCCGGTATTCCGGGCAGATGCCGGGGTGCATGACCAGGCAACCCTGGCGCGGAATCCGGTAGATCTTCCGCGCCAGGAGCTGCTTGCTGCGGGCGATCATCACGTCGGGGGCGCAGGTTTTCAGGAATGCGGCCACTTCCGGGGCGTTCGCGCTGGATACACGGAGTTCGGGTACGCCGGACACGTCGCCGAAGCGGGCCCGGAGTCCGGCCAGGCTGGCCTCGGTCCACGCCTGGTCGGCTGCCGCGAGCCGGAAGCGGTAGTAGAAGCGCATGGCCAGCACGTCCAGGAAGCGCCACGGCCCCACGCGCTGGAATTCCCGACGGATGCGGGCGCGTTTTTGCTCGCCGGTTTCCTCGATAAGGACGAGGCCGGCAAGGTCGGAGAACGACGCCAGCCAGGCCGCCAGGCCCTGGCGGTCGAAGGCGTCGTCAGCGTGGCACATCAATACGGTGCGCATGGATCGCACTCAGGCGGAAGGCGGCTTATTCTGGCGCCCGGCG
>NZ_JBQCFT010000017.1:0-4242 GCF_051958795.1 Luteibacter sp.
ATGGGGGCTCTCGCACTACCCATCGCGCGCAAGCGCGCTCCCACAACAGCGGCGTTTTAGTTGCGGGGTTTGAAGCCCATCGTCGCGTTCACCGCCTGCTTCCAGCCTTCGTACAGGTCGTCGCGGGTTTCCTTCGTCATCGACGGCTTGAACTCGTGGTCGACGGCCCAGCGTTTGGCGATGTCTTCCTTGCTCTTCCAGAAGCCGACGGCAAGGCCCGCGAGATAGGCGGCGCCCTGTGCGGTGGTTTCCTGCACCTTCGGACGCAGTAGCGTGACGTCGAGGATGTCGGCCTGGAACTGCGCCATGAAGTCGTTGGCGATGGCGCCGCCGTCCGCACGCAGCTCCTTCAGCTCGATGCCCGAATCACTCTGCATCGCCTCGAGCACATCGCGCGTCTGGTAGGCCATCGATTCGAGGGCCGCACGGATGAACTGTTCCTTCGTGGTACCGCGGCTAAGTCCGAACACGGCGCCGCGCACATCGCTCTTCCAGTAGGGCGCGCCGAGGCCGACGAACGCGGGAACGAAGTACACGCCATCCGTATCCTTCGCGCGTTCCGCGTACTGCTGCGAATCGGAGGCCTTGCCGAGCATGCGCAGGCCATCACGCAGCCACTGGATGACGGAACCCGCGACGAAGATGCTGCCTTCGAGCGCGTATTCGACCTTGCCGTCGAGGCCCCACGCGATGGTAGTCAGCAGGCCGTTCTTCGATGGCACTGCTTTCTCGCCGGTGTTCATCAGCATGAAACAGCCGGTGCCGTAGGTGTTCTTCGCCAGGCCGGGTTCGAAACATGCCTGGCCGAACAGCGCCGCCTGCTGGTCGCCGGCGATGCCGGCGATAGGCACTTCGCGCCCGAAGAAATGCTTTGCCAGCGTGTTGCCGTACACCTCGCTGGACGACTTCACTTCCGGCAGCATCGCGCGCGGAATATTGAGCATCTTCAGCAGCTCGTCATCCCATTCGCGCTTGTAGATGTTGTAGATGAGCGTGCGCGAGGCGTTGGTGTAGTCGGTGACGTGGACCTTGCCGCCGGTGAGGTTCCAGATGACCCAGGTATCGATGGTGCCGAACAGCAGTTCGCCCTTCTCCGCGCGTTCCTGTGCACCTTCGACATGGTCGAGGATCCAGCGGACCTTGGTGCCGGCGAAGTAAGCGTCGATCAGCAGGCCGGTCTTCTCCCGGACCATCTTGTCGTAGCCGTCCTTCTTCAGCTGCTCGCAGATATCCGCGGTCTGCCGGGACTGCCAGACGATGGCGTTGTAGATCGGCTGGCCGGTGGCCTTGTCCCACACCACCGCGGTTTCGCGCTGGTTGGTGATGCCGATGCCTTCGATGCAGGACGCATCGATACCGGAGCTGCTGATGACTTCGGTCATCGTCGAGAGCACGCTGGTCATGATCTCGCGCGGGTTGTGCTCCACCCAGCCCGGCTGCGGAAAGATCTGCGGGAACTCACGCTGCGCGGTGCCGGCGATGTTGCCGTCGTGATCGAACAGGATGGTGCGCGAGCTGGTCGTGCCCTGGTCGATCGCCAGGATGTATTTCTTGTCCATGGCAGGCCTCGTTAACGGTTGGGGTTGGATGCGTTGCGACCAGCCGCCTGGCGCGCTTCTTCAAGCGCACGCTGGCGGGCCGGCAGGAAGGGATGGATGAGCAGCTGGTACGCGCCACCGCCGATGACACCGCCGATCAGCGGGCCGACGATCGGCACCCACCAGTAGTTGTCCGGCGACGGCAGGGCCGAGGAACCCCAGCCGGCGAAATAGGCGAACAGGCGCGGGCCGAAGTCACGGGCCGGGTTGATCGCCCAGGCTTCGAGGTAACCCATGGAGGCGCCGATGGTGGCGACCAGCAGGCCGATGATCAACGCACCGCTGTTCGCGCCGGGCGCGGTCTCGTTGTACTGCTCGGTGATGGCGAAGATGCCGAACAGCAGGAACGCGGTCAGGATGATCTGATCCGAGAGTGCGTGCATCGGCGTGACGGCCAGGCCCGGGTGGGTGAAGAACACGCCCGCGGCACCGCCTGCTTCGCGCGTCAGGTTATGCGTTTCGTTGAAGTGGTCGATGACCGGCCCGAACAGGGCGTAGACGATGGCTGCGCCCAGGAAGGCGCCGATGACCTGGGCGACCCAGTACGGCACCACCTTCTTCCACGAGAAGTCGCGGAACAGCGCCAATGCCAGCGTGACCGCGGGATTGGCGTGCGTCCCGGACACCGAGGCGGTGGCATAGATGGCGATGGTGACGGCAAGGCCCCACGCGATACACACGCCCCAGTAGGCGTTGAGGTAGGGACTCGGGTCGTAGAGCACGTACATGCATGCCACGGAATCGCCGAACGCGATGATGATGAACATCGCGACCGCTTCTGATATGAGTTCGCCAATCTGTTGCCGCATGATCCGTCTCTCCATCGGTTTCATGGTGGGTGTGGCGCGGGGGCGCTACGGGGTGGTCGAATTCCCTTTCGGGACGCGTTTTTCCAGGTATTCGGTAAGCCGGCGCACATCGTCCGGCCCGACGCGCAGGCCGATCTTGCTACGCCGCCAGAGGATGTCCTCGGCCTCGGTCGCCCACTCGTGGCGGACCAGGTAATCGACTTCGGCCTGGTAGAGGTCCGACCCGAAGTGCGTACCCAGCGCCTCGATGCCATTGGCCTCACCGAGCAGGTCGCGTGCGCGGGTGCCGTACATGTGGGTAAGGCGCCAGGCGAAGGTTTCCGGCAACCACGGGCGGGTGGCGCGCAGGTCATCCGTCAACGCATCGATGTCGCGTTCACCACCGCCCGGGAGCGGCCGCGCATCCGCGGTCCACGCCGGCGTGTCGTTGCCGAGCAACGGTGCCAGCTTGTCGATCGCTTCTTCGGATAGCTTGCGGAACGTGGTGAGCTTGCCGCCGAACACGTTGAGCAAGGGTGCGCCGCCGGTCTGGTCGATGTCGAGCAGATAGTCACGCGTGACCTCGGAGGCGCTGCCCGCTTCATCCTGCAGGAGGGGACGCACACCGCTGTAGCTCCAGACCACATCCTTCGGGGTGAGCTGCTTCTTGAAGTAACGGTTCACCGCTTCGCACAGGTACTGGGTTTCTTCCGCATCGATGGTGGGGTGCGAGGGATCCGCCTTGTACTCGATATCGGTGGTGCCGATCAGCGTGAAGTCGCGCTCGTAGGGGATGGCGAAAACGATGCGCCGATCGGGCTGCTGGAAGATGTAGGCGTAGCGATGGTCGTAGATCTTCGGCACCACGATGTGGCTGCCCTTGATCAGGCGCAGCGTGTGGCTGTGTTTCACATGGGCCACTTCATCCAGGAAGCTGGCGGCCCACGGGCCAGCGGCATTGACGAGTGCACGCGAGCGCACGAAGTGGCGGGTACCGTCGCGCTTCTCGAGTTCGGCGATCCAGCCATCGCCATCGCGCCGGGCGCTGATGCACTTCGTATGCGTTTCGATCTTCGCGCCGCGGTGGACGGCATCCATGGCGTTCAGTACCACGAGGCGGGCGTCCTGCACCCAGGCATCGGAGTAGACGAAACCCTGTGTGAATTCCGGGCGCATGGGCTCGCCGGTGACGTGCTTGGCAAAGCGCACGCGACGCGAGCCCGGCAGCGTGCGGCGGCCACGGCCGAGGTGGTCGTAGAGGAACAGACCGATGCGGATCATCCACGCCGGGCGCAGGTGCGGTTGGTGCGGGAGGACGAATCGCAGGGGCCAGATGATGTGCGGTGCAGCCCTCAGCAACACCTCGCGCTCGGCCAGCGCCTTGCCGACGAGGGCGAACTCGAACTGCTCGAGATAGCGCAGCCCACCGTGGATGAGCTTGGTCGCTGCGCTCGAGGTGTGCGAGGCCAGGTCGTCCCGTTCGCACAGCCAGACACTCAGCCCGCGGCCTACCGCGTCGCGCGCGATACCCACGCCGTTGACGCCACCACCGATAACCAGGACATCGACCTGCTCGACCATCACACGCTCCGCTTAGCTTGGGGGCGAGCGGGCCGGGGTGGGTACCCTGCGTTCGGGTACGTTCGTTTTTACGAAATCTCGCGCGGCACTTGCGCAATTACGAACATTTCACACCACGAGCCATCACTCGCCTGCGTCAAAGGAGCATATTCGAACATAAACGAACATCGCACGCTGCACTGCAGCGAGAACGCCCGCCGCTCCGCCGGGCAGCGTACCGTGCGGGCGTGGGCGGGCGCTTGCGCGGGATCACCCTGCGAGGCGTTGTGTGGGAG
>NZ_JBQCFT010000018.1:0-18724 GCF_051958795.1 Luteibacter sp.
CGATCGCGACGCTGCCAGTGCCAGCGGCGCTCGCGCCACCGCCGACCGCCACTGCGCCATCGCTGTAGGCCGCCGTGCCGTAGCCCACTGCCGTCGAGAGTTCACCCGGCGCATAGGCCTGGCCACCCAGCGCGGTCGAGCCTGCGCCGGACGCTTCGGAGAGGAAGCCGCCGGCGAGCGACTGCTCGCCCTGGGCGAATGCCGCCGTACCCAGTGCCGTGGCGAACTGGCCTTCCGCCTGTGCGCTCGCACCTACCGCTGTTGCGGCCAGACCCGAGGCCGACGCCGGGCCGACTGCTTCGCCGGTCGCCGTGAGCGTGATCAGCGGATCGCCGTTCTCATCGACGGCCTGGCCGCCGATCGCCGTGGCGCTGTTCGCCGTGGCCTGTGCGCCACTGCCGTACGCGGAGGTGTTCTTGCCCTGGGCGGTGGAACCATAACCACCCGCCGTGGCGCCATCACCCTGCGCGAACGTCGCCGCGCCAAGGGACGATGCACCCACGCCATTCGCGCTGCTACCGTTACCGACCGCCGTGGCGTAATCACTATCGGCCACGCTGCTGGCGCCGACGCTCGTCGCGCCGTTGCCATCGGCGATGCTGCCGTAACCGTTCGCAGTGCTGTCGTCACCGAACGCCGCGCTCGATGCGCCCGTCGTCGTCGCGCGTGCGCCCGACGCTTCGCTGTTCGCACCCACCGCCGTGCTGTCTTCGCCCGTCGCGACGGCCAGGCCGCCCACCGCCGTGGCGTTGTTCGCCCCCGCGAGGCTGCCGCTGCCGATCGCCGAGGCGAAGTCGCCGCTGGTCGTCGCGACTGCGCCGACGGCTGTCGATTGCGTGCCTTCCGCGATCGCCTCGGCACCAAGCGCGCTCGAGCCCAGGTCCAATGCACCGGCCGATTCACCCAGCGCCGTACTGCTGTCGGAGGCGGCATAGGTGTTCCAGCCGATCGCCGTGGCGTAATCGGCGGTCGCCCACGCGCCCGCGCCAAGCGCGGTCGTCGCATAGCCCGTCGCCTGCGCCGTGAAGAAGCCAAAGGCACTGCCGCCGACAGCCACGCTCTCGTCGCCCGTAGCGGTGGCGCTCTCGCCAACGGCCACGCTACTCACGCCACCCGCGGTGCTCTGCGTGCCCACCGCGGTCGAATAAGCACCGAGCGCATTCGCTACGGCGCCGAAAGCTGACGACTGCGCGCCACTGGCGTAGGCACCGACACCCACCGCCGACGAAGCGAATCCGCTGGCATTCGCACTCGCACCGACGGCCGTCCCACCCACATCGGCACTGGTCGCACCGGTATCGACCGGCACGCCACCGTTCGTGATCAGCGGATTACCGTCCGCGTCGACGGCGACGCCGCCGACGGCCACGCTACCCGGGCCGTTAGCCTGTGAACCCGCGCCGTACGCGGCGCTGTTCTGCCCCGTGGCCGTGGCGCCATAACCGGTTGCCGTGCTGTTCACACCACTGGCGAATGCGCCGGCACCATAAGCCGCGGCACCGTTCGCGCCGGCGAACGCGCCAGAGCCTGAAGCGACCGCGTAATCACCTACGGCGGTCGCATCGTCGCTGCCATCATTCGCACCGTTCGCCTTGAAATAGCGCGTGGCACCGTTCACCGCATCGTTCACCTGGCCGACGTTCGCGGCATCGGTGTCCTGCGTACCAGCGGCCACGTTGGTGATCTGCCGTTCTGCACCCACATCGCCGACCGACACGGTGTTGTCGCGGTCCGCGACCGAACCCGCGCCAAGCGCGACACTGGCCACGCCAAGCGCAGCACTCTGCGTGCCAATGGCCGTCGAATAATCACCGATCGCATTGGCCACGGCGCCGAAGGCCGCCGACTGCGCGCCACCTGCAAAGGCACCCACGCCGAAGGACGAGGCAGCGAATCCGCCGGCCTGTGCGCTCGCGCCAACCGCCGTGCCGCCGACATCCGCGCTGGTCGCGCCCGTATCCACCGGCACGCCGCCGTTGGTGATCAGCGGATTACCCTGCGCGTCCACCGCGACGCCGCCGACCGCGACGCTGCCCGGGCCGTTAGCCTGCGAACCGGCGCCATAAGCCGCGCTGTTCTGGCCGGTGGCCGCCGCGCCGTAACCCGCGGCCGTGGCATTGCCGCCACTGGCGAACGAGCCACTGCCGTAGGCGCTGTCGCCCGCGGAGCCCGCGAAGGCACCCGAACCCGACGCCGTGCTGAACTTGCCGATCGCCGTGGCATCGTCGCTGCCATTGGCCGCGCCGTTTGCCTTGAAATAGTGCTGTGCATCCGCCGTGGCGGCATCCACCGCGTCTACCTTGCCAGACACTTTCGCGACGTTGCTCGCTACGGTATCGACGCGTCCGTTCACTGTATCGACGCGGCCGTTGACCGTGTCGACCCGGCCATTCACCGTGGTCACGCGGTTGTTGACAGTATCAAGCTGACGCTTGTTCGTCGCATCCGTCGCCTGCGTGCCATCGGCGACGTTCACGACCTGGCGCTCGCTGCCACTGCGACCCACGGACACCGTGTTCGCGCGGTTCGCCACGGAATCCGAACCCAGCGCGACCGCGTTGTTCGCGATGGCACGTGCGCCGCGACCGAGCGCGGTGCTGCCGGTGTTCGCCGCGTTCGCGCCCTGGCCCAGCGCGAGGCTGTCGGTTGCCGTGGCGCGTGCACCCTGCCCCACCGCCGTGGCGAAGTCGCCGGATGCCTGCGCATCCTGGCCGACCGCGGTGCTGTAATCACCCTTGGAGTTCGCCGCCGAGCCGAGCGCCACGCTGTAGTCGCCCGCGGCCTTGGCCTGCGCGCCGCAGGCAAACGCTTCATAACCCTTCGCGACCGGCGCGAGCAGCGATGAGAAACCGCTGCAGATGCTGCCCTGCGCCTTGTTGTTCTGTGATCCCGCCTGGGCCGCGGGGCTGGCCAGCGCGAGCATCGCGCCTGCTGCCAGTGGCAATGCGGCCATGGCCGCGCGGAGACGTCGGGAGGCGCCGCCCTTGCCGTTCGCCCGTGCATGTTCGGATGCGACGACCAGGATGCCGAGCGACTTGTTCCATCCCTTGCTGTAGATCGTGTTCACGTAACTTCCTCCCGTGGGTGCCGCCGATGTCGGCGGGCGACGGGGCGCGCCGCGCGCTGCCTCCAGTGCCTGCCGTTTCAATGGAACCCGGGCCGCTCGAGGCGGCCCGGGTTTAGCGCACTTACTTCGTGTAAACCGCCTGCACGGTGACTCCGCTGTAGGCCTTCACGCCGGTCACCTGGAAGTACCAGGTACCCTGCGCGGGGCTTGCCTTGGTGTACACCTCGGCGTTTCCGGCACGGTTGGCCACGGCGGTAAACGCCGTCGCACCCGGTGCCTGCACGGCGATCGAGACATCGCCCGAACCACCCGCGGTGCGGAAGGTCAGCGACTTCGCACCGGCCGGCACCGCCAGCGAGTACGCCTTCGTGCTGCCTGCGGCACCGGACTGGTTACCCAGGCCGACGTTGTTGCCGAGGCTGATCGCGTCCGGCACCGCCGCATGCCATGCGGCGTACTGCTTCTGCGTCTCCGCATCGCTAAGGCACGCGTTGAGGCTGGATGCCTGCGCCGCCGTGATCAGGCCGGAACCCGCCAGCGTCGAGGCGTAGCCGCGCACGCCGGTGCGGTAGATGGCCAGCGTGGCCGCATCACCCGCTATGGTCTTGGCGTTGGAGATCACGTTGGCACCGACGATCACGCCACCCGGCACGAGCGTCGGGATGCCCGTGTTGCAGGTGAGCAGCAACTGGCCCGTGGTGTTCAGGCCCCAGCCTTCATCCTTGAACAGCGCCGGCGTCAGGTCGACGTCGATCTGGCCCATGAGGTCCTGGTTGATCGCATATTCCATGATCGCGTTCGGCGTCAGGCGCGTGTCGTAGTGCGAGAACGACGAACCCTGCGCCAGCACTGTCGGTGCGTAGAGCTGCACGTTGCCCTGCGCGTCGGCGCCGGCGAGGCCGGTGCCCTTGCCCACGGCACCGGTCAACCCGCTGAGGTTGGCCTTGAGCTTGTTGCCATCGACCTGGCTCACCGCGATCACCGGGATGTTGATCGTGGTGGTCGGCGTGCCTCCTGGCGTGATCGCGCCAGCCTGGTTGTTCGCGATAAGCACGGCGGTGGCGCCGGCCGTCTGTGCGAAGGCCACCTTGTCGGTGAAGTTGCAGGTGCCGCGGTCGATCAGCGCGATGTGGCCGCTGATGGCCGAACCGTTGGTGATCGCCGTGCAGGCATCGGCCGGCGCCGCCTGGACCACGCTGCCACTGAAGTTGGAGGCGGTAGCGAGCGGTCCGAACGCACCTTGCGCGTACTGGTAGCTGCCTGCGGCAGCGGCCGGCGCCGTCACCTTGAAGACATCCGGCAGGCCCAGCGCCAGCGGCGCCTCGGCCTTCACGGTCGCACCGGTGAATACCAGGTTGCCATCGTCGAGGGCCGCGGTGACACGCTCCGCGTTGGTCAGGTCGTACCACTTCTTCATCTTCGTGTCGTTGAAGACGAAGGTGGAGTAGATGTCGGGACGCGCGACGCCGTCATCGCCAACGTACGGCGAACCGGTGGTCAGGCTGTTGAAGCCGGAGAAGCCCAGGCCGTGCGCCATCTCATGCAGCACGACGTTCAGGAAGTTGATCGAACCGGCGGGCGTGTTGCCATCCAGGCCGAAGTACCACTTGGAGCCCTCGAGGCATCCGGTGGAACCCAGCGCGCCGTTGAACTGGCTCTGGATATCCGCCTCGCCCGGGATGCCATCCTCGCCGCTCAGTGCATCGAAGAGCGCCGAGTGATACCAGGTGTTGCGCACCGCGCGCGGCGGCAGCGTGCTGGTGTTATCGAAGTAGAAAATGTAGGTGGTGCCGGAGGAACCGAGCACGCCGGATGTCGCGTCGCAATCCAGCTTCTCGAAGGTCGCGTTGTTGACGATGGTGACATCGCTCTGGAGGACGGCGCCCCAGACATCGGCGGCGAACTGGTAGACGTTCAGCGCCTGCTTGCCGACCGTGGTGCCGGGGTTACCGCCAACCGGTACCGCCGGGGTCGGATCGTCGAGGCCCTTGCCGGTGCCTACATCCTGGTTGACGATCTTGATCTCCGCGGCGCTGGCGCCCATGGCGCAGAACAAACCAGCGGCGGCGATCGCGGTGAAGAGAAGATTGCGGCGGATCATTTCACCACCTCCGGCGCCTTCGGCGCGGCCTGCACGCCATGGTCGTCGTGGTGGATGCTGAGGCTGCCATCCGGCTGCCGCTCAGCGACCACGCTGCTCATCAGTTCCTGCGGGACCTTCACGGCCTTGGCACGCACGCCATTGCCAAGCGAGACGCTGCGGAAGGTGGACTTCGCCTCGGCGGCCGTGCGCGGCTGGCCCGCGGCCAGCTTCGATGCCGTCGCATTGCGCACCCCGAAGGCCTTCGACAACGCGGCCCGTTCTTCCGCCGTCGGCTCGCGCAGACGGCCGGTTGCCGGATCGATCGCGACCTGCACGCCTTGTACGACGACGGTCTGTGGCGCGGCGGTCTTCGGCGCATCGGCCGCCTGGGCCGCTGTCGCGAGGGTGAAGACGCCCGTCAGCACCAGGCCGACGGCCTGTGCCAGTGTTCGTGAATACATTGCCCTTACCTCCCTTTTGCGGCGGCGGGGACCCCTCCCCGCACGCCACGCCAGCGAAGACCCCTCCGCTGGCGCAAGACGGAAAGCCCGCCCCCTGGCCAGGCTCTCCCCAGCCACCGGCGCACGGCCGGTGGACGGATTCGCTTACGGCGCGGTGAAGCGCACGAGGACGTTGACGTTGGCGTAAGCGGCCGGGCTGGTGACCGTCAGGTACCAGGTACCCGAGGCCGGCCGCGCGACGGTTACCGTCTCGTTGTTCGTGCCCTTCTTCGCCGAGGTGGTCTCGCTGCCCCCGGTACCGTTCTTCACCGCGATGGACACATCGCCGCTGCCGCCCGACGTGGTAAACACGAGCGTGCGGGCGCCGGTCGGTACATCGATGGAGTAGACCGCGGCCGAACCGTCACCGGACGCCTTCACGCTCGCGCCGTTGGTCAGCACGGTGACGTCGGGCTCGCCCGGGCCGGTGTCGTTGCCGAGCGCCTTGTTCACGGCGGCGTAGGCATCGACGATGCCGGCGCCGATCGGCTTGTCCGGCGTGGACGGGAACTTGTGCGCCGTCGAGGTGAGCAGGGTGCGGATCTGCGCAGGCGTCGGCGTGGGCAGGTTCGCGCCCTTCACCGCGGCGAGCATCAGGGCGACGGTGCCGGTGACGTGCGGCGTGGCCTGCGAGGTGCCGGCCATGCCGCCGTAATCCGGCGTCGTCGGGACGGTGAGGCCATCGTTGATGGCCGACCACGAGAAGCCTGCGGAAACCGGCGTACCGGACGACGCGTCGTTCGGATACACACCGCCGCCCGGCGCGGAAAGCGTCACGCCCGAACCGTAGTTCGAGTAGAACGCGCGCTTGCCGGTGATGCCGTTGGAGGCGACCGCGATCACGCCCGGGCAACTCGAGGGCGAATAGTTCGCCGTGTCGTCATCCTCGTTACCGGCCGCGACCACCACGGTGGTGCCACGCGAGATGGCGCCCGTGATGGCGTCCGCCGTGACGTCGTCGTCGCTGCACTTGCCTTCGCCACCGAGGCTCATGTTGATGACCTGGGCGACGTGCGTGTTGTCGGGTACGCCATCGACGTGGCCACCGGAGGCCCACACGATCGCGTCCGCGATATCCGAGCTGTAGCCACCGCAGTGGCCGAGCACGCGCACCGGCAGCACCTTCGCCTTGTAGGCGATACCGGCCATGCCGGTAGTGTTGTTGGTCAGCTCGGCGACGTTGCCGGACACGTGCGTGCCGTGCCAACTGGAGTCTTCCGCAGGATTGTTCGCGTCGACGCAACCGCCATTGGTCGCGAGGTATTTGTCTTCCGTGGTCCAGTCACCGAGGTCCCAGCCACCGGAAACGCGACCGTCGGTCGCGCGTCCCGACACGTAGCTGTCGCCGATGAAATCGTAGCCCGCATCGGCGAGCGACAGGTCGATGTCGGGATGGTTGGTGATGCCGGTATCCAGCACGGCCACGGTGACGCCGGTGCCGTCGGAGAGGTTCCATGCATTGGCGACGTTGCTGCCGCCCTTGTTCGCGTAGCTGCTCGCATCGGAGCCGATCTTCTCGGCCGTGCCGTCCGGTGCGCGGAAGTGCCACTGGTAGCGGGCGTAATACTGGTCGTTGACCACGACCGGCGTTACCGCCGCGGCGGCGGAGATGTCACGCACCTTCTGCATCATCACGTCGGCCTGGACGTGCGCTACGGCCGGGTCGCTTGCGATCTGGCGGATCAGCGCGTCGGCTTCCGCGGCACTGAGCTTGCGCGAGACACGGACCAGGTCGGCGCCCGTGCCGAGCTTGCGGCCGTAGCTGACGGTCGGTGCCGCAGACTTGCCTGCACGCAACGAACTGCTGGTAGCAGCGGCGCGCGACAGTGCGGCGCTGACCGCCTGCGTCGCCGCGGCGGCGTTCACCCGCTGCGTCGTGCCATCGCGGTACTTCACGATGAAGCGATCGTAGCTGCTGGTGGCACGCAAGGTGCTGACGTTGAACGTGGCGTGGGGCGCGGCCCCGGCGGCGAACGCGGCTGGCGCGGTGGCCAGGATGAGCGAGGCGGCGAGCGCCCTCGCGAAAATACGATGTCCCATCTGCACTACCCCTTAGCCCGTGGTACTGCCTGGACGGCCGATTGCGGGCCGCCTTCCTTTTTTGATGCCCATGTCGGGCATCCCCTGCAAAAAAAAGACACTGAGATCCTTCTGAAAGCACATCCATGACGACGACTTTTTGACGCCGGAGCGCCAGCCGTCTTCTGAACCTAGCAGCAGGAAAATACGACCGTCAATAATCTGACGCAGGAAATCGTGTCGTCCGAAAGGCCTATCCCCCAATCCACGGCGAAACCGGGTGCGGACGACCATATATGTTCTAATTCATGGCTTTGCGCCGCGATAACGCATCGCCCGGGCGCGGTTCACACCCACACATTTGCGAAAGAAATCATGGACTTGATCGACATCGGCGCAAACCTGACACACGAGTCGTTCCACGCTGACCTCGAAGCGGTGCTTGCACGGGCAAGCGCGCACGGCGTCGGCCGCATGATCGTCACGGGAGCTTCACGCGATGGCAGTGAGCACGCGCTCAGCCTGGCGCGGGCCAGCGGCGGCCGGCTGTTCGCGACGGCCGGCGTCCACCCGCACCACGCCGTCGATTACGACGATGCGACCGACGCCCGGCTGCGCGAGCTCGCCGCGGAGCCGGAAGTTCGTGCGGTCGGCGAGACCGGGCTGGACTACAACCGCAATTATTCGCCGCGCGAAGTGCAGCGCGAGGTGTTCGAGCGGCAACTCGCGATTGCCGCCGAGTTCGGGATGCCGCTGTTCCTGCACCAGCGCGATGCGCACCACGACTTCCTCGCCCTGCTCAAGCGCTACCGCGATCGCGTGCCGGCCGCCGTCGTCCATTGCTTCACCGATACGGGCGAAGCCCTGCGCGACTACCTGGACCTGGATTGCCACATCGGCATCACCGGCTGGATCTGCGACGAACGCCGGGGCGGACACCTGCGCGAACTGGTCAGGCTCATTCCCGCCGACCGCCTGATGCTGGAGACGGATGCACCGTACCTCCTGCCGCGCACGCTGCGGCCGATGCCGAAGGACCGCCGGAACGAGCCGATGTACCTGGCGCACATCCGCGACGAGGTCGCGAAGGATCGTGGTGAGACGCGCGAAGCCGTCACCGAGGCATCGACGCGCACGGCCGAGGCGTTCTTCCGCCTGCCGTAAGCGCGCTCAGCCCGCGTGGAGGCCCGTGAGCGCGGCCTCCGCGAGGTCCACTTCGCGTACCAGCGTGTGCAGCGTTTCATCGTTGATCGTGTGGTCGCGGCGAAGCTCGAACAGCTGGCGGCGTTCCGCGCGCAACGCGGCAAGGCGCATGGCTCGCTCGGTACCGGCCTCGGCACGCGCCTTGCCTGGCACATCACCCTCCTCGCCCGCGGCCTCCAGGCGCTGTTGGTAGTCGGCCATCACTCGCGCCGCGACGCGCGAAGCAAGCGCGATCGCGTCCGCATCACCGCCGTCTTCAACCTTCTTCTGCTCTTCGGCGATGCCGCGCAACGCAGCCTCCGCCGTCAGCGCACGCGCCTTGCGCTCCTCACGCACGCGCGGGTCTTCGCCAGGCAACTTCAGGCTCTTCACCGCAAGCGGCAGCCCCACGGCGCCGAACACCAGCGTGCACAGGATGACGCCGCTGGCGAGGAAAATCATGAGGTCGCGTACCGGGAAAGGCACGCCGGGCGCTTTCATGAAGGGCAACGAAAGCACACCGGCCATGGTGATCGCGCCGCGCACACCGGCAAGCGCCGTCGTCCACATCAGCCGCGTGCCGACCTTCGGCCGCTTCTCGCCACGGTGCAGCGCGCGCATCAGGACGAAGCGCAGCGATACCCACACCCAGATGAAACGCAGGATGACCAGGGCCAGGGTAATCGCGACGATGTAGGCGGCGAGATACCAAAGCTCGCCACCACCGGCCTGTTGGAGATCGGTCTTCGCACCGCCGATGATGTTCGGCAGCTGCATGCCGAGGAGCAGGAAGATCAGGCCGTTGAATACGAACTCGACCATCGACCACACCGCGCTGTTCTGCATGCGCGTCGCGACGTAACCACCCTTAAGCACGTCCGTGTAATTCATCATCATCCCGGCGGCCACGGCAGCGAGGATCCCTGAGACATCGAAGTGTTCCGCCAGCAGGTAGGCCGCGAAAGGAAGCAGCAGGAGCAACGCCACCTGGCTGGCCGGATCGACCGCGCCGCTCCAGCGCACGAGCCTGCGCCGGAACAGCCCGAAGGCGACAGCCACCAGCGCGCCGGCGGCCACACCGCCAACGGCCGTGATCGCGAAGTCGCGTGCGGCATGCAACGCGGAAAAACGGCCGGTGATCTCCGCCGCCACGGCGAACTGCAAAGCGACGAGGCCGGATGCGTCGTTGAGCAGCGCTTCGCCGGAAAGAATGTGCATCAACCGCGGCGGCATGCGCGTGCCGCCGGTGATCGACGACATCGCCACGGCATCCGTGGGTGAGAGCACGGCAGCAAGTGCGAACGCGACCGCGAGTGGCACCGTGGGGATCATCCAGTGGACGAAGTACCCCACGCCGACGATGGTGAACATCACCAGCCCGATAGCGAGCGCGAGGATCGGCCCGCGCAGCAGGAACAGTTCGCGCTTGGGAATCCGCCACCCATCGGCGAACAGCAGCGGCGGGATGAACAGCAGGAAGAACAGCTCCGGATCGAACTCGACGTGCACACCAAACGGCCGGGCCAACACCGCGCCAAGGCCGATCTGTATCAGCGGCAGTGGCAGGCGAAAGGGAAGGAGGCGGACGACCGCGCCGGAGAGGGCGACGACCAGCAGCAGCACGAGAATGGTGATGACGAGATCCATGCGGGAAACGTAGCGAGCCGACACCGAATCGAGCAAGCATTTGCGCCAACCGGGTCGCAAGACTTTTCGTTTTTTCCTTCGTAATTAACTGCTTAGGACTTATTCCTATTGTTAGCGCGTATTTCACGGGATTACGTTGAATCCACGCGCTGGTCTCCGGCGCCGTCGATCGCTGTTCCCCAGGGGATGCACCGGGGACGGCACGACTTACGGCAGATACCTTTCTTGTCGTTCATTGGGGAATCCGACATGCCAGCACCTTTCCGGTTCGTTCTCCCTTCCAAAGGCGCGGGTAACCGCCTGCCTTGACCGCGTGATGCCGCCCGCCCGCCAGAAGGCAGGCGACACCGCGTAGCCGTGCCTTTCGAACAGCCTGCGCCGCTCGTGCGGCGAACATCCGCGTGCCGCGCGGATGCGGGTTCGTTCGCTCCGCCATCCGTCACTCGTGTCTTTCAGGAGGGTAGGTTCATGCAGTCCGTTTCGCGCATCGCGGTTCCTCCGCGCCGCAAGCTCACACTCGCCGTGGCGTTCGCCGTCGCGGCTGCCGCCAGCGGCGGCGCCCTCGCCCAGAGCAATGCCACCGGTGCCATCTACGGCTCGGCCAGCCCAGGCGATGTCATCCATATCGAGAACAGCGCCACCGGCCTCAAGCGCGACATCACCGTCGACAGCAATGGCCGCTACCGGGCCAACTCCCTGCCCATTGGCTCGTACGACGTCACGCTGATGCATAACGGCACGGCGGTCGACACGCACAAGAGCGTGCAGACCCAGATCAGCCAGGGTACCGATGTCTCGTTTGCCGCCGCGGCCACCGCCGCCAACGCGACCGACCTCGGCAGCGTCCAGGTTACGGCCAACACGTTGCCCAGCATCGACGTGAGTTCGGTCGACTCACGGACCGTGCTCAATGCCGACCAGCTTTCCAAACTCCCCATCGCCCGCACGTCGATCAGCTCGGTCGCGCTGCTCGCTCCGGGTACGACCTCCGCCGCCCGCGGCTACGGTAACGCGCTCTCGTTCGGTGGCTCGTCCGCCTCGGAGAATGCTTACTACATCAACGGGTTCCAGGTAACCAACCCGCTCACCGGCGTCAGCTCGCGCCAGCTTCCATACGACGCGATCGACCAGGAGCAGGTGCTGATCGGTGGCTACGGGGCCGAGTACGGCCGCTCCACCGGCGGCGTGATCAACGTCGTCTCGAAGCGCGGCTCGAACGAATGGAAGGGTGACGTCCAGGTGCTCTTCGCACCGTCCTCTCTCGCACAGGAGCCGCGGAACGTCTATTACCGCGATGGAACTAAGTACCAGCGCGGCAATGCATATAACTGGCGTGATCAGGAAAACCTGCAGTACTCGGGATCGATCGGCGGCGCCCTGGTAAAGGACAAGCTGTTCATCTTCGCCGCGGCTGACTGGATCAAGCAGACCGGCAACTACACCGCACCCAGTGGTGCCAACGATGACGAACGCGACACCGGCAAGACCAAGCGCTGGCTGACCAAGCTCGACTGGAATATCACGGACAACAACATCCTCGAACTCACCGGCATCGGCGATACCGAGACGACCGATGCGTCGATCTTTGGGTACAACTACAACACCGGCCGCGGCGATTACCTGGGCCACCAGTACACGAAGAACTACAACAACACGCAGACGAACGCGACACCGGGCGGCAACACCTACATCGCGCATTACACGGGTTACATCACCGATGACCTGACGTTCAACGCAATGTATGGCCGCGCCAGTTCCGATCACTCGCAGGTCGTCACCCAGGCTGGTTCCGGTACGTGTACGGCGATCACCGACAACCGCGCGGCCTTCGCAGGTAACCCGCAGGGCGGCTGCCTTGTCGGTGCGACGACCCAGCTCAGTCCGGGCTCGAAGGACAGCACGCATGGCTGGAGTGCGAATATCGAATACCGCATCGGCGACCATGACCTGCGCGGCGGTGTCGATAACTATCAGCTACGCGCGAGCTGGGGTGCCGTACCCGTTGGAGGCACTGGCTACATCTACAACGACCTGGGTAACGGCTCGTCGATCCGCAATCGCCTGAGTAACCTCGGCCTCGATCCTAATACGTATAACCCGGCGGATTTCGCCAACGGTTACTACGTGGAATCCACGGCGCTTTCCACCGGCACGTCGGCCCGCACAGCCCAACGCTCGCAGTTCGTTGAAGACAACTGGCAGGTCACCGACCGCTGGCACGCGTACATCGGCCTGCGTAACGAACAGTTCTCGAACTACAACGGCGTCGGTGAGGCGTATGCCCGTTCGCGCCATCAGCTCGATCCGCGGCTGGGCGTGTCCTGGGACGTGTATGGCGATAGCTCGCTGAAGATCTATGCCAACGCCGGCCGTTACCACCTCGGCCTGCCCACCTCCGTCGCCGTTCGCGGCGCGGGCCCGTCCACGTATCCGTCGCAGTACTTCGGCTTCACGGGAATCGACCCCGTCACCGGCGCACCGACCGGCCTGGTCCAGGGCAACTTCTCGCAGACGTACTACCTCAACGGCGCCAACGGCACCCCGCCGGATGCCAAGACGGTCTCAGCCCAGCAGCTGCATTCCTACTATCAGGACGAATACATCCTGGGCTTCGACAAGCAACTGGAAGACAACTGGGTGGTCGGCGCCAAGGGCATGTACCGACGCCTGCGTAGCCTGATCGATGATATGTGCGATCCGTCCTCGCTGCAGAAGTGGGGTGATGAGAACGGCCTTAGCGATGAGGTCGCTGCGGGCATCGGCCGTTCCACGGGTTGCTGGTTGTTCAATCCGGGCCGGGCCAATACGTTCACCCTCTCGCCCGCCGCCGGACAATACCTCAGCGTACCGCTCAGCGCCGCCGACCTCGGCTTCCCGAAGCCGAAGCGCCACTATTACATGCTCGACCTGTACGCCGAACACCAGTTCAGCGATCAGTGGTACGGCAAGATCGACTACACCTACTCGCGTAGCTACGGTAACTCCGAAGGCCAGCTGGACTCGAACATCGTCCAGGCCGACGTGTCCACCACCGAGAGCTGGGACTTCCCGGCGATCATGGAGAACACGAACGGCGACCTGCCGAATGACCGCAAGCACCAGCTGCGCGTCTACGGCACCTGGGTGCCCGACGATGAGTGGCAGCTGTCGACCGTCACCCGCATCACCTCGGGTGCGCCGGTAAGCTGCCTCGGTACGCGTCCGGAAGCCGTCGGTGGCGACCCGTACGGGTATGGCAATAACTACTTCTGGTGCAACGGCGAGCCAGCCCAGCGAGGCACCTTCGGTCGCACGCCGTATACGTTCACGGTGGATGTCAGCGGTGCATGGAAGCCGGCCTTCCTCGACCACAAGCTGACGCTTTCGGTGGATGTCTTCAATCTCCTCGGCCAGCAGCGGGTGACCCAGTACTACGAGTACGGCGAGCTGGCGAGCGGGGACCCGAACCCGCGTTACAAGAGTGCCCGTTCGTTCCAGGACCCGCGTTACGTGCGCCTCGGCGCGCGGTACGACTTCACCCTCTGATGCACCAGGCATAACAACAACAGCAGCATTTCCCCGGATCTTGGCTGCTCCCCTGGAGGGGAGCAGCCATTTTTTTCCCGGTTTCCGGCGCAAGAACGCCGCGCAATTGCCTGCCCAACATGAAACTTGCTTCATGTTGCTCTTAACGAAATCCGCAACCTTGCAGCGTCTGAAAGGCAACGGCGGCCTCGTACGCGCTGGCGCGTTCGCAAGGCACCGCCATGGCCTATGCGAATAGCCATGATGCAAGACATCCAAGTCCCTGCGTTCATGAATCTCGCATTGAGTGGGCTTCGCCGCCGCGCGTAGTTTTCGCTCGCATGTTGCCGTTTTGTTAACGCAACACGCGAGGCAACACCAGCGCCGGCCGACACCCCGCCAAGGTAAGCGGCCCGGCTTTGCATCATTTGGCCAATGGCCGGGGAGAATGAATGAATACGCGTCATAACCACAGGCAGACGGGCCGGCGTACGCTCGCGCTCGCCGTCGCCATAGGGCTGGGCTTCGCAAGCAGCGCCACCTTCGCGCAGAGCACCGCAGGCAACATCTTCGGCACCGGCCAGCCGGGCACCACCGTGACTGCCACGAACACGGGCAGCGGCGTAAGCCGCTCAACCACGATCGGCAACGATGGACGCTTCAACATCGTTTCGCTGCTCCCGGGCGATTACAAGCTGACCACCAGCGGTGGCACCGGGACACCGACCTCCCGCGACGTGCAGGTCGTGGCGGGCCAGGGTTTCAACGTGAACCTGGGCGCCGCCCCGGTCACGGCGGGCAACGCCGAGGACCTCAGCGCCGTATCGGTTACTGCGAATGCGTTGCCACCGATCGACGTGGCTTCGGCACAGACGAGCACCGTGATGACCGCCGCGCAGATCAAGCAGCTGCCGCTGGCGCGTAACCAGACCGCGGTAGCCCTGCTCGCGCCCGGCGCGACGAAGGGCGACAGCGCCTTCGGCAACCTCGCATCGTTCAGTGGTGCGTCGGTCGCGGAGAACAGCTATTACGTCAACGGCTTTAATGTCACCAACTTCTTCCAGAGCCTGACCTACTCGCAGGTTCCGTTCGAAGCGATCGATTCGGAGGATATCCAGGACGGTGGCTACGGTGCCCAGTACGGCAATTCGACCGGCGGCGTGATCTCGGTGAACACCAAGCGCGGCACGAACACCTGGCAGGGCGGCATGGATTTCACGTGGAATCCGTACCAGCTGCAGGCGAAGCAGCCGAATGTGTACCTGCAGAACGGCGCGCTGCTGCAGAACAACCGCCACAACAGCAACTACCTCATCGGCAACAACCAGTCGGGTAATGCGACAGACTTCGGCCAGCGCTGGAACGCGTGGCTGGGTGGCCCGCTGATCAAGGACAAGCTCTTCATGTTTGCCCTGGTTGGCGGAACGCGTACCGCGGACGAGCACTACGGCGACACCACCGGTGGCGGCAGCTTCAGCAAGACCACCATCAAGGATCCGCGTTACCTGGTGAAGCTGGACTGGAACATCAACGACAGCAACATCCTGGAATACACCGGCTTCAGCGACACCAGCACCCAGCAGCAGAGCATCTACGGCTACGGGTACGACGACAACAACCAGCCCTACCGCAGCGACTACCTGGGCCAGGTGTACGACAAGACGGGTGGTATGACCAACATCCTCAAGTACACCAGCTACATCACCGATGACTTCACCCTCACTGCCCAGTACGGCAAGAGCACCAACAAGCGCGTGAGCACGGCGACGGCGGCCGACGGTACGGTCGAGTCGTACGACGGCAACATCTTCGATGCCGCCAACTCGCCGGGCTGCCCGGCGATCACCGACTCGCGCGCGCCGGTGACCAACGGTGCCGCGGGCTACCCGCACTGCTCGTTCACACCCACCGGTTCGCTCAACACGCCGGACGGCGAGGACAAGCGTGAAGCCGGCCGCATCGATTTCGAATACCACCTCGGCGACCACGAACTGAAAGCCGGCTGGGCGCGTGACCACTTCAAGACCGACACCGGTACCGCGTACGAGGGCGGCGCGCTGTACCAGTACAGCTCCATCCCCGAGGATATCCTCGGCCATGCGCCGGGCCTGGATCCGGCCGACAGCGTCGTCCGCCAGACTGTGTTCGCCACCGGCGCCAAGGTCGGTATCACGCAGAAGTCCTACTACCTCGAGGACAACTGGCACGTCACCGATAACTTCCTGGCCCGCATCGGCGTACGCAACGATGCCTTCGAGAACACCAACAGCCTCGGCCAGACCTATGTGAAGCAGGTGCACAGCTGGCAGCCGCGGCTGGGCTTCTCGTGGGATGTGCACGGCGATTCGACGCTGAAGATCTATGGCAGCGCGGGCGATTACTCGCTGCCGCTCGACGGCAACGTGGCCCTGCGTGGTGCATCCGCGTCGCTTTACCAGATCAAGTACTTCAGCTACACGGGCGTCGACCCGGTCACCGGCGCACCGATCGGCCTGGGCGCCCTGCCCCCGGCCTATGCGGCGGCCTTCCCGGCGCGCACAGGCACGACGTATGCAAACGGGGAAGCCGGCCTGGTGCCCAACCCCACCGCCGTCGCCACCCAGGACCTGAAGCCGTTCAAGCAACGTGAGTTCATCCTCGGCGCGCAGCAACAGGTCGAGGACTGGACGCTGGGTGTCAAGGCCATCTACCGGAGGATCCTGACCGGCATCGACGACTCGTGCGATTTCCGCCCGATCGCGAAGGCCGCGAACGCGCAGTATGGCCTGAACCTCGATACCACGAGCCTCACGCCCGCCGACGCCAACGTGCCGGGTTGCTACATCTTCAACCCGGGCAGCGCGGTCACGCTGACCACGCCGGTGGATGCGACGGGCCAGCTGTACAAGATCCACCTCACCGGCGACGATGTCGGCGAGCCGAAATACAAGCGCGCCTACGAGGCCCTCCAGCTCACGGCCGAGCGCAACTTCGACAACACCTGGTACCTGAAGACGTCGTACGTGTGGTCGCACCTGCGCGGCAACTCGGAAGGCGGCGTGGATTCCAGCAACGGCCAGGCCGATACCGGCACCACCGAGCTGTTCGATTACCCGGAGATCATGGCCGGATCGAACGGTTACCTCCCCAACGACCGCAAGCACACCTTCAAGGTCTACGGTGCGTGGCGGATCAGCGACGAATGGCTGGTGGGCGCCAATGGTGTCTTCCAGACCGGCCGCCCGGAGAACTGCTACGGCCTGAACCCGATCGATGCGGTGGTCAACGGCGGCTATGGCTCGGGTGCGTACCTGTACTGCGACGGCATGATCGTGAAGCGCGGCTCGGTCGGCCGCACGCCGTCCTACTGGAACATCGACCTCAACGCCACGTACAAGCCGCAGTGGGCGAAGGGCGTGACCTTGTCGGCCAGCGTGTTCAACGTGTTCAACAAGCAGCACACGACGACGATCAACGAAGTGGGCGAAGACCCGAACGGTGCGCCGCTGACCGACAGCACGTACAAGGTTCCGACCGGCTTCCAGTCGCCACGTTACGTGCAGGTCTCGGCCGAGTACGACTTCTCGCTCTAAGGATCACCACAAGAAGACAAGGCGCGCGGCCCCTCCCAGCCGCGCCGCCTTGCAGATCTCCCCGGATTGCCGCCCGCTCCCACGGGCGGCATTTTTTTGGTCGTCACGCCGTCGCCGGGCGCAGCCGCGGCGCCAGGACGAACACAGCGATGCCGAGCAGGATCAGCACGACGCCCACCCAGATCGCGGACGGGAAGCGTTCGCCAAAGGCGAGCCATGACGTGGCAATGCCGGAGACGGGAACGAGCAACGACAACGGCGCCACCGCGGAAGCCGGATAGGTCTTCATCAGGTGATTCCAGATCGCATAACCGAAGATCGTGGTCACGTATGCCTGGAAAAGGACGGAACCGGCCGCGGCCCAGGTCATGTTCGCCGCGAGCGCGGTGAACGGCCCGCTGCCTTTCGCCAGCAGGGTCAGGAGCACGAGCGCGGGGACCGCGAAGGCACTGGTCCAGACGACGAAGGCCAGCATGTCCGCCGGGCGGAAGCGCTTCACCAGCAGGTTGCACAGGCTCCAGTTAAGCGCCGCGAGCAGGATGAGCGCCGTGCCAGGCGTGCTGGCGGAACCCGGCGCCGCGTGGATCACGGTGGCGAGGCCGGCCACGGCGAACACCATGCCGATGACCTGCGGCGCCTTCACCGGCTCGCGGAACACAACCGCGCTCAGCAGCACCGTGATGAATGCGGCGAACTGCAGCACGAGGGACGACAGACCGGGAGACATGCCGTGCGCCATCGCGATGTTCACGACACCCCACAAGCCGGCGCCGAACAACACGCCATACGCAGCCATGGCCAGAAGCGGAACGCCCGCCGGGCGACGCACGAAGAAGATCAGGGGAAGCGCCGTGAACACGAAACGCAGCGTGGTCAATACGAACGGATCGAGCGCGCGCAGGCCGACTTCGATGACCGAGAAATTGCTGCCCCAGATGAGCGTCACCAGGATGCCAAGCAAGAGATGGCGCGGGCGCATCGTGCATTCCTTCGCTGTCGTAAGACCGACATCGTAGGGCGTGCCACGTTCGCTGCCTACAAGATCATTCTTGTGAAGCCCTGTGGGAGCGCGCGGGGGGGCCCGGGGGGGTTACCCCCCCCCCCCCCGCGCCCGCGCGCGCCCACCAAACCCCGGGCGGGGGGCGGTGCG
>NZ_JBQCFT010000019.1:0-4983 GCF_051958795.1 Luteibacter sp.
AGTCGCCGGGCGCCATCAGGGCCCGCTAGTAGTTGCTTTACTACCTTGAGTTTGAATCGCTTGTCGTACTTAGCCATGAGGCCCCCCAGAGGGTGGACGGGTGTCCAACTTCTGGGGGTCAGTTCAAAGCGCGCTCCCACAGATTCCAGGGGGTTAGTGGATGGGGCCGCCGCTGCGACTCAGTGCGCGGCCATCGCGTGCATGCCGGGCGGCCATGATTTCGGCGACGATGGATAGCGCGATTTCGCGGCTGGTGTTCGAGCCGATATCCAGGCCTGCCGGTACGCGAAGCGCCTTCGACGCGACGGCCCTTGCGATCGTGCGGGCGCGTTGCTGTGAACCCAGGGCGCCGAGGTAGAACGCGTCGCACGCGAGCCCGGCGCGGAGGTAGGCAACGTCCTGTTCCAGGTTGTGGGTCATGCTGACCACGGCAGTGGACGCGTGCATGCGCACGACGGCGGCCAGTCGGGCCGGCGGTACGGCAATCGCCTCCCAGCCAGCCGCGGCGACGGGCATCGCCGCCAGGCGTTCCGCGGAGGTGTCGACGAGTACGCCACGCCAGCCAAGGTGTGCAGCCGCACTGACCAGCTCAAGCGCTTCGTGGGAGGCGCCCGCGACGACCAGCGACACCGGTGCGTCGAATGTTTCGACGAGGCGGAACCCGCCCGCCGTCTCCGCACTCGTAGCGCCGTCACGGGCGACGGGCGCGTCCGCAACGTCGACAAGGGCCAGCGAGCGCGTCGCGTGTCCGGGGGCATCCGGTCCGGGAAAGTGGGTGATCATGTGGAAGGCCCGGCTTGAGGCGAGCATCGCCTCAAGCTCGGGGAGAAATCCCGGCACCCCGTGTCGCAACGGTTCGATCGCGACTTCCAGCTCCCCACCACAGCCCGCTTCGAGTAGCAGGTCGAGCCCCTGCTCAGCGTTGTATGCCACGTATGCGATGCGGTCCTCGCGCATGACATCCAGCGAGCGCTCGACCAGCTCGCGCTGCGGGCAGCCGCCTGCGAGCGGATTGATGACGCTACCGTCGTCACGCACGAACATGGCGGCCCCGACGCGCCGGAACGTGGAGCCGGAGGTCCGCAGGATCGTTACCAGCGCGGCCCGCCCCGAGGAAGATTCCCCGAGCGCACGCCATGCCGTTGCCAGTTCGCGCAATTCGCCATAGGACTTCATACAGCCGGGAGCTTATCCAGCAACTTGTCCAGCGTCACCGGGTAGTCGCGCACGCGCACGCCCGTGGCGTTGTACACGGCGTTGGCGACGGCGGCGGCCACGCCGCAGATACCCAGCTCGCCGACGCCCTTTGCCTTCAGTGGCGACGACACAGGATCGGCCTCATCCAGGAACACGACCTCCTGGTGCGGGATGTCCGCGTGGACGGGCACTTCGTACCCGGCGAGATCATGGTTGACGAAGAAACCCAGCCGTTTATCGACCACCAGCTCCTCCATCAGGGCCGCGCCGACGCCCATGGTCATGGCGCCGATCACCTGGCTGCGCGCGGCTTTCGGGTTGAGGATACGGCCGGCGGCGCATACGGCGAGCATGCGCCGCACCCGGATTTCACCCGTCGCCGAGTCCACGCCCACCTCGACGAAATGAGCGCCGAACGTCGACTGCTGGAATTTCTTCTCGAGGTCGCCGTACTCCATGGTGTCTTCGCCGACGAGTTCGCCATCGGCGGAGGCCTTCGCCAAGGGCACGCTCTTGCCACCCGCCGACACCCTTCCGTCTTCGAATACCGCCGCAGCCGGATCAAGCCCGAGCTTGCCGGCAATCGCCTCGCGCAGCTTGACGCAGGCGGCGTACACGCCCGCGGTCGAACTGTTTCCGCCCCATTGCCCACCGGAGCCTGCGGATACGGGGAACGAGGAATCGCCCAGCGATACCGTCACCGCCGAGAGCGGTAAGCCGAGCATCTCCGCGGCGGTCTGCGCGATGATCGTATAGCTGCCCGTACCGATATCCGTCATGTCGGTTTCCACCGTCGCGCGGCCGTCCTTGCCAAGGCGCACCCGTGCCGCGGACTTCATCACCAGGTTGTTGCGGAAGGCAGATGCGACGCCCATCCCCACCAGCCACCGCCCGTCCCGCCGTGCGCCCGGCGCCGCGGAGCGCTGCTCCCAGCCGAAGCGCTTCGCGCCATCGCGCATGCATTGCACGAAGTTGCGCTGTGAGAACGGCCGCTCGGGTTTCTCCGGATCGACCTGCGTGTCGTTGAGCACACGGAGGTCCACGGGGTCGAGCTTCAGCTTCTCAGCGAGCTCGTCCATGGCGATCTCGAGCGCCATCAGGCCGGGCGCTTCGCCTGGCGCGCGCATGGCATTCCCTTCGGGAAGGTCAAGCGTCGCAAGCCGCATGGCGGTCATGCGATTCGGGCCGGCGTACAACAGGCGCGTCTGGTTGACGGCCGTCTCGGGGCCGCCGCCGGGAAGGTCACCGGACCAGCTCTCGTGCCCGATGGCCGTGATCTTGCCATCGGGCGTCGCGCCAATGCGGATGCGCTGGATCGTCGCCGGGCGGTGCGTCGTGTTGTTGAACATCACGGGGCGCGGCAGCGCGACGGCGACCGGCCGGCCCGCGGCCTTCGCACCCAGCGCGGCGAGGACGGCATCGGAGCGAACGAAGAGCTTGCCACCGAAGCCTCCGCCGATATAAGGCGATATCAACCGCACGTTGTCCGGCGGCAGGCCGAGCGTCGTCGCGAGATCGTTCTTGCTCCAGTTGATCATCTGGTTCGCGGTCCAGACTGTCAGCTTGTCACCGTTCCACGCGGCGATCGACGCATGCGGCTCCGTCATGGCGTGCGACTGGTCGGGCGTCGTGTACGTAGCATCGAGCTTCACCGCAGCCGCCGCATAGGCGCCCGCGAAGTCGCCCACGGCCGTGTCGGGGTCGCCGTCGGCGGGTTTCACCGCGCTGGCCTTCGCCGCAGCCAGGTCGAACATGCCGGACGCGCGGGCATAATCCACGCGAACGAGCGCGGCGGCGGAACGGGCCTGCTCGAAGGTCTCCGCGACCACGACGGCTAGCGCCTGGTGGTAATGCTGCACATCGGGGCCGCCGAGCAGGTTCGCCGTGTTGTACTTGCCCTTCTGGAGCTTGCCCGCCTCCTTAGCGGTCACGATGGCGAGCACGCCTGGCGAGGCCTTTGCGCGTGCGGTATCGATCGACAGGACGCGGCCCTTGCCGATCGTGGCGGGCACGATGTAGCCGTAGGCATGGGCGGGGGCGGCCTCGTGCTGCTCATAGGCGTAGCGGGCGGTGCCAGTCGTCTTGAGCGGGCCGTCGATGCGGTCCTGGGGCTTGCCGACGACCTTGAGGCGGTCGATGGGGTTGACGGTGGCGGGGGTGTCGAACTTCATGGTCAGCTCCTCGCTTCCGCCATGACCGCCGCGAGCGTGCGCTCGACCAGCGGCACCTTCATGGCATTTTGCGGGGTGGTCTTCGCCTGGGCGAGCAGCACCGAGGTCACCGCCTTCGCGCCATCACCCATGCGCGCATCGGCGGCTTCGGTCCGCCAGGGCATCGGCGCTACGCCGCCCAGCGCCACCCTGCCCGAACCATCCGGCTGGATGATCGCGGCGACGGAGACCAGTGCGAATGCGTAGGACGCCCGGTCGCGCACCTTGTGGTAGATGTGCCTGCCACCCACGGGCCGTGGCAAGGTCACCGCAGTGATCAGTTCCGCCGGCGCAAGCACGTTCTCGATGTGCGGCGTGGCGCCGGGGAGCTTGTAGAACTCGGCCAGCGCGATGCGGCGGGTCTTTCCATCCGGCTGCACCGTTTCAACGGTGGCATCGAGGGCGCGCATCGCGACCGCCATGTCGCTCGGGTGCACGGCGATGCACGCGTTGCTGACGCCAACGATGGCATGCGAACGACTGAACCCGCCGAGGGCGGCGCAGCCGCTGCCCGGGAGGCGTTTGTTGCAGGCCTGGTGCGTGTCGTAGAAATACGGGCAGCGCGTCCGCTGCAGCAGATTGCCGGCTGTCGTCGCCTTGTTGCGCAGCTGGCCGGACGCACCCGCAACCAGGGCGCGGGTGAGCAGGCCATATTCTCGGCGCACGCGGCTGTCAGCGGCCAGGTCGGTGTTGCGTACCAGTGCGCCAATGCGAAGGCCACCATCCGCGGTGGCTTCAATGCTATCGAGCCCGAGGCCATTGATATCGACCAGGTGGTCAGGTGCCTCCACTTCGATTTTCATCAGGTCGAGGAGGTTCGTGCCACCGGCAATGAACTTTGTCCTCGGTTCGCGCGCCGCGGCCGCTGCAGCCTGGGCGGGTGACGTCGCACGCTCATAGGTGAAGGGCTTCATGCCTTGGCCCCCGCGTATTCGCTGACCGCCTCGACGATGTTCGAGTAGGCACCGCAACGACAGATATTGCCGCTCATCCGCTCGCGCAGTTCAGGCGCGCTGAAGCTGGCCTTGCTGGTGATATCGGCCGTCACATGGCTGGGGATATCCCGCTTGATTTCGTCGAGTGCGCCCACCGCGCTGCAGATCTGGCCGGGCGTGCAGTAGCCGCACTGGTAGCCATCGTGCTTGACGAAGGCGGCCTGCAGCGGGTGCAGCTTGTCCGGCGTGCCGAGCCCCTCGATGGTCGTGATCTTCGCCCCAGGGTGCATGACCGCGAGCGTGAGGCAGCTGTTGATGCGCCTTCCATCGAGCAGGACCGTGCAGGCGCCGCACTGGCCGTGGTCGCAGCCCTTCTTCGTGCCGGTGAGCTGCATGTGCTCGCGCAAGGCATCGAGCAAGGTGGTGCGGGTGTCGAGCGTCAGGCTGGTTTCCTTGCCGTTGACCTCGAACGCGACCTTCTGCATGACCGGCGGCCTGACGGCGGCGGGTGCGGAGGCCTTTGCGACCAGCGGCGGCGTGGCAACCAGGGTGGCGGAGACGGCCGTGAGCTTCAGGAAGCCGCGGCGGGAGACGTTCAGATCGTGGGTCGTAACCAAGGCGCTGCCCTCATGCCGGTGGGT
>NZ_JBQCFT010000020.1:0-26555 GCF_051958795.1 Luteibacter sp.
CGCGGCGATTAGCTGAGCCGGTTCTGGTACAATCGGCGCGCCGGGGCAATCCCGGCGCGCCTTGCTTGACCTCCGGCTGCAACAGCCGGGGTGCTGAAAATACGGAGAGATGGCCGAGTGGTTTAAGGCAGCAGTCTTGAAAACTGCCGTAGGTGTAAGCCTACCGTGGGTTCGAATCCCACTCTCTCCGCCAGTGACTTTTTTATCCAGCAAAATCAATTAGTTAGAAGATTTCTGGAAAAAACAAATCGGGACACATTTCGGGACACATCGAGTCCCTTATGCGCATCCCGCACTACCTCATCAAAGCTCCCTCCGGCGTCTATCACTTTCGCCGGCGCATGCCCGTCTTGCTCCAGGCCATGCTGGGACGACCGGCAATCAAGCGCAGCTTGTTCACCCGCGACATCGGCGTTGCCCGTGACCGCGCACTCGCCTTGTGGCGTGCGTATGATGAGCTCCATCGGCAGGTACGGATGGTGTGTATGGCAGGGATGACGAAGGAAACGAAGCTGCTCCTCGAGCGGCTCAAGAAGAACGGCACGCACTACCGGCTCGTCACCAGGCCTGACGGCACGATTGAGGTGGAGGCGAACGGTCCCGAGGACCATGCATTGGCCAGGGAGATGGTCGAGTCGATTGGTGACATGCGCAAGGAAGCCATCGTGCAACAGTGGATGCGCGAACAAACGTTTTCCATGGACAGTCCGCCCCCTGCAGCGCCCGCGCAGCACGTACCGTCCCCTGCACCCATTCCTCGTCCAGCACCGGTTGCACCCGCCCCTGTAGCGGTCGAGCCCCAGGCGGTCGAGCGCATCGACCGGGCGATTGATGGGTGGCTGGCCGACATTGCCTCCGGCACCATCCCGAAAACCCTGGTCATCAAGCGCCTGGCCATTACCGAGTTCGGCAAATTCTTCGGCATGAAACGCTCCGTGCATGACGCGACGCGTGTGGAGATTGGTCGTTGGGTGAGCCATCTGCGTGCACAGGAACTGGCCACCCCGACCATCGTCAACAAATTGTCCTACCTCAAAGGCTTTTTGGAGTGGTCCAAGGGCAAGGGCTTCATCGACTTTCCCCGCAATGATTCGCCTGCTTCAGGGCATGTCGTCTACAAGGCCCGCGAAAAACGCCTGCGAAAGAAACACGGCTTAAAAGCGTTCAACGACGCGCAGCTCAAACTCCTGTTTGCGCCTCAAAACATCAAGCGTCTGTCCTCCGAAGCGCGCCTTGGCACGTGGATGGGCTTGTACATGGGCGCTCGCGTGTCCGAAGTTGGACAACTCGCCCTGGTCGATTTCTTCAACGTCGACGGCATTCCCTGCCTTCGCATCACAAATGAAGGCGACGGACAAAGCACGAAGAATGATTTTTCCAACCGGGTCATTCCCGTCCATCCCGAGCTCATCCGGCTTGGCCTTCTCAAACGCGTTGAGCGTTTGCGCAAAATGGGAGAGACCCGGTTGTTCCCGAAAGTGGGGAAGGGGGCGACCAACGGGTCTGGCGACTGGCTGTCGAAAGCTTTTGCCCGGCACTGCGGACTCGTCCTGCCGAAGCCCGACACGGGAAAGCTGGGCTTCCACAGTTTCCGTAAAACCGTGATTCAAACCCTGCAGGCAGCGGGCGTTGCCGCAGAACTTCGCGCGGCCTACGTGGGCCACGAGCTCGACGATACGCACCACAGCTCCTACGGCATGGATGCACCGAAGCCGCAGATTCTCGATGCCATCAGAAAGCTCGACTACCCGGTTACCCCTGACACGGACGCATTCGCCTGAGCGACGCGTGCAGGTCGCCGACCCGGCTTCGCATGACTGCGACATGACCGCAGGGATGATTGCCGGGACTGCAGTCGCCCATCCCCACACCCCCGAACGAGCGCACCAATGCCCCTTGAGCTGCCCGACAACGACCGGTGTGCCTTTTGCGATTACCTCAGCGGCAGGCGGCCGTATACGCTATTGCTGACAACGCCGTTGTCGGCGGTGCTCGTGACGCGCGAGCAGCGCGGCGTGGGGCATGTGCTGGTGATTCCGCGCGTCCATCGGGAGACGCTGCTCGATGTGACGGATGAGGAGGCAGCGGACCTCGGACGTCTGGTCCGGCAGATGGCGCGGGCGATTGATGCGACCTATGACCGCCCTGGCATTGCCGTGTGGCAAAACAACGGTGTGCCGGCGCACCAGTCGATAGGCCACGTCCATTTCCATGTGGCGGGCACGGTGGCCGGGGGCGGGACGAAGTGGGGGGAGGTCGAGTAATTGCCGGTCAGCGAGACGGACCTCATCGCCGAAGCGCTCAAGGCCCGGATGACATCGGTTTGAGGCTCGGCGACGGTGTCGGGGATGTACAAGACGGCGGCCGGGTGGCGTCGGATGATGCCGCTTTCCAGGGAGGATGCCCATGAGTGCCTATGTTCCAGCCCGTTCCATCCTGCGAAGCGTGCTCGATACCAACGAGTGGTGGCGCAAGACCTACCATACCGGCGAGACGGTGCCGGTCTCCGGCATCTACCGGTGCGAGGGGTGTGGGCGCGAGGACTGCTGCAATGAAAACGACCCCTTTCCGCCGCAGAACCATCACCAGCACACCGTGGCACAGGGAAAAATCCGCTGGCGGTTGAACGTCCGCGCCGACCACAAGCCGGCCTGACGCAGGGCACTGGTCGACCCTGTGCCCGCCAGGGTGCGCTTGTCCCAGTTGGACCGTTCTCCTTTCACTTGCCGCTGCATGCGGTGGCTTTGCGTCCGGCGCGTATTGAGCTTCGCGCAGCGCCGGACAATCGGTGCAATGGTAGGGGCGCGCACTGCGAACATGCGCATGCTGGAGAGGGACGGCGCGAATGACTGGAACAAATGGGGCGCCGCCGGCCCAAGGGTTGACAGCGTCCAATTCCTTGCCAGGATGGGGATCCCGGATTTCAGTCATGACCCGACGCTTTTACCCGGACTGCCAGGACATCCCCTGCACCCACGCGCCCGACATCGTACGTCCCCGAGAGTTTGGCCCGCTCGACGACCACCGCCCGTTTGGTCGTCCGCAACGTGCTGACGAAGTGGCCGCCTCCACACCCACCAGCGCAGCAAGATGCACTCGGCCGTTACGCGCCCGGATACCCGTGTGCACTCGAGTTCGGGATTCGCACATGCCAAGAACGCGCCGTGCCCAACGAAACGCTTCTTCCCTTCGATACCGTCATCCGGTCGACCCTCGCTTTGGACGACGCACTCGACCATGGTCTTTTTCCCCAGGCACGCCACCAGGCGCGTGTGGTGGCGCTCCGTGCCGACGGCGCGGGACACCCGCAAATCGCAGCATGTGCGCATGCCCTGCGGGAAAGTCCTCGAGCGCTCCATCCGGCCCGCGCCAGAGACCTGGACGGCCGTACGGGAAGCGCTCCATCGCGCCATTGACGACGCGCTGACGTAGCTGCGCGTCAGCGGCTCTTGCCCTCGGTAAGAACGCCCGCCTGGAGCAACGCCGCTTGTACGGCACCCCTGACGTCCGCCTCGTCCTTCGCGGTCCCGGACAACTCACCGGTGGCATGCGTGGTTCCGGAGAACTGGGCGATCCACTGGACCTCCCGCCCGTTCGATTCAAACGACACGCGGACCGCAATCTCGCGTCCCTGGTCGTCGGTTAATGTCCAAGCTGTCTGCATACATCCTCGGCATGGGTGCGGGCCGGCGGTCGGTCGGCGTGTGCGCCGTGAATGAACGACCGCCAACAGCTATCCATGGTCACCTGCGACGTCGACATTTTCAATGCACGAGGGCGTTGAGCATCAGCCCCATGTCGACCGGAGATGTGTCATGACCGACGCCACACTACACGCCAACCGCCACGCCCGCCTGCTGGAGGTGCTCTCAGAGCTCAAGCGCGATGGCGCGCCGACGGCCGCTGACCGGGCGATGCTGCTGGGGCTTGATGGAGATGAGCTGGCGCGTCTTGTGCGCGGCGCGCCCGTCAGTGATGCGCTTGCTGATGAGATCGAATTTCTCATGGCTCAGCCCGCAGGATGGATGGACACGCCGAGGCGCGCGGAGCCCGCCTGAGTCAGCTGCGTACCCGATACGACGCCGACCTTGTCGCCTTGCTTGGCGAGCTTCTGGATTTGGGAGTCATGTTGGAAGACTACCCTGGACTTGCCAAGGCGGAAAAGGATGCGTAAGCAGGGCGTCGGGTCAGCGAGCGACAAGAAGCTGGAAATCGACGGGCTGGGAGGCCGTACCGTGGTTGAGGCCTACAGCCAGTCGCGCGACTCTGACCGGTCAAACGGTTGGCACCGTCGTGGCCTTTGACCCCGTGTCACGCTTTCGAGATCGGCGCTACGTCGGTGAGACGAATTTGTGCAC
This sequence comes from Luteibacter sp., assembly GCF_051958795.1. Lineage (GTDB taxonomy): Bacteria > Pseudomonadota > Gammaproteobacteria > Xanthomonadales > Rhodanobacteraceae > Luteibacter. The sequence goes on from NZ_JBQCFT010000020.1 coordinate 4,359, forward strand.
CTTGGCCTCACATCGGCCGGGGCATGTTCCATCCGTCTGACACGGTGAATGCCCGATGGATTCTGCCTACACAATTGATGTGGACGTCGAATTGATTCCCGGCCGGGGCTATTCCGCGTCGTACATCATCGTTGATACCGATGGAGCTGTTGTCCGCCGAAGGCAGCTCGCCCGCCGGTTTGCGTCCTACTCGGAAGCGATGGGCTGCGCCTTGGACATTGCAAAGGGCTCCCTGGCCTCGTTGCCTACAGCGACCTCGACATCCACCCAGTCTGACGAGGGCGATTTTGGGACGCCCGCGTCCTTGTCGGTGGGGCTCGGCGGCCTTCTCCAAGGTGGTAATGCTACCGGGCTCGACCATCCGGCATGACAACGCCGGGGTGCCGGGGATGCGGGGATGCTGAAAGTGTGGCCGCGAAGCTGACTATGGCGTTTCAGCCCATTGTCGATGTCGTCACCCAGGACGTCTTTGCGCACGAAGCACTGGTCAGGGGCATCCATGGCGAATCGGCGTACGACGTGCTGTCATCCGTGGATCATGAAAACCGCTACGCCTTCGACCAGGCCTGCCGCATTACCGCCATTCGCACGGCCGCCCAAGTCTGCCCGCCAGCGCTGCTGTCCATCAATTTCTTGCCCAACGCGGTCTACAACCCCGAGCATTGCCTTCAGGCGACGCTCGCAGCGGCGAAGGCTGCAAATTGGCCACTGGACCGGGTCATTTTCGAAGTGACCGAACACGAAGAGATTGTCGACCACGACCATCTTGTCCGCATTCTCGCAGCGTACAAAGCCCATGGCTTTTTTACCGCCATCGATGACTTCGGCGCGGGCTTTGCCGGTCTGAACCTGCTCGCCGACTTCCAGCCGGACCTACTCAAACTCGACATCGGCTTGGTGCGCGGCATAGACGCCGACTTTACCCGCCAGCGCATCGTCAGGCACACGGTCGCACTCTGTGAGGACCTTGGCGTGCGGGTCATTGCCGAAGGCGTGGAAACACAAGGCGAATGCAGGGCGCTCCTCGACCTTGGCATTCCACTGCAACAGGGCTTTCTGTTTGCAAAACCCGGGCTGGCGTCGTTGCCAAAGGTGGCATGGCCTGACCTCTCTGCCGGCCAATAGCACCGCAAAGGCTGAGCCGGACGCTGTCCTCACCCCGCCGCAGGAGGGAAGCGCTGGTCACGTCAGGACCCCGTCACCGTGGCGGTCCGGACGGCACCCGTGCTCCATGACCTGGCCGGGCGTTCGGGCAGGCCGCGCAGGGCGGGCCTCCGAAGCCTGACAGGGCACATCCCATCCCGGGACGGATGTTGGCTGGTGTGGGAAGAGTCGTGTGGGGCCCCTCGGCCTGCTTGTGCCGACGTGCTAGGGTAAGGGGTTGCCTCCTCCTTGCGATCCTCATGAGCAATCCCACGACGACCTTCCCACGAACGTCTCGCGCCGACGGCCGCATCTGGCTTGCCCTGACTGCCGTGATCCTGTTCTTTGTCGCCAGCGGCTGGCTGGCCGCCATCAACGTGCGAACCATTCGGACTGGAAACGCGAACGTCATGCGTTCGCACGAGGCCGTTGCGGCGCTGACCAACGTGCTATCGAGCCTTCAGGATGCCGAGACCGGCCAGCGCGGATATCTGCTCACTGGCAACGAGGGCTACCTGGAACCGTATCGTGCCGCCGTCGGCGTGATTCCAGGACGGCTGGATGTCGCGCGCGCGGCAATGTCGGACGACGCGGCGCAGCTGGCGAGACTGGTTGAACTCAAGGCCCGGGTGCAAGACAAGCTCGCCGAGCTGGCCCAGACCATCGCCTTGCGTCGTGACAAGGGAATGGACGCCGCGCTTGCCGTGATCAACTCCGACCGGGGCAAGGCCGCAATGGATGACATCCGCGCACGCCTGGCCGCGATGGGCGCAGCGGAAGCCGAGCAGCGCGTGGGACGCCTGGCTGAAATGGAACGCGCGTACGCGACAGCACTGACCTCGGGTGGGGCGAGTGCGGCTCTGGGGGTGGGGCTCACCATCTTCGTCGGCGTAGTGATCCGCCGGACCAGTCGCGCGCGACAGCGCGAGGCGTGGCTACAGGCTGGTCGGCTGGAATTGTCCAACGTCCTCGCCGGCGATCCGTCGGCCGAGGACTTGGGGCGTGCCGTCGTCGGAGCGCTCACGCGCCTGACGGGAGCCCAGGCGGCGGTGGCCTTCGCCGCCGACCATGGCCGACTGGTGCCCATCGCAACGACCGGACTGTCTGGCGCGGCAGCGGTGCACGACATGACGACCGATGGCAGCCTGCTGGGGCGTGCTGTGACCAATGCGCGTCCGCTGGTCATTCACGATGTGCCTGAGGCCTACTTCCGCATCGGTTCCGCGTTGGGCGACGCCTCTCCACGTCATCTGGTCATCGCGCCCGCAGTGAGCGAAGGCCGGGTGCACGGCGTCGTCGAACTTGGCTTTTTCAGGCCCGTGGCCGACGACGTTGTCGAGTTGCTCGATCAGGCATCAGCGGCCATCGCGGTGGCGCTGCGTTCGGCCGCTTACCGCGCCGACCTAGCCCGCTTGCTGGATGAAACGCAGCATCAGGCCGAAGAACTGCAGGCCCAGAGCGAAGAGCTGCGCGTCTCCAACGAGGAACTGGAGGAGCAAAGCCAGGCCCTGCGCGTCTCGCAGTTGGAACTCGAAAGCCAGCAGGCCGAATTGGAGCAGACCAACGTCCACCTCTCCGAGCAGGCCGAGGAGTTGGCCGCGCAGCGCGACGCGCTGGCCGCAGCGAACCTCGCTACGGATGCGAAAGCCCAGGAAGTCCAAAGAGCCAGCCAGTACAAGAGCGAGTTTCTCGCGAACATGTCGCACGAACTGCGCACGCCACTGAACTCCGCGCTGATCCTCTCTCGTATCCTGGCCGACAACGCACAAGGCAACCTGACCGACGAGCAGGTCAAGTTTGCCAACACCATCCACGCCTCGGGCAACGATCTGCTGACCCTCATCAACGATATCCTGGATCTTTCGAAGATTGAGGCCGGTCACGTCGAGCTGCACGCAGAGCCGCTCACCATCGAACGCCTGCTGGCCGACCTGGCCGCGTTGTTCGAGCCGATTGCCAAGGACAAGGGCCTGACCTTCGCCATCGTCGCGGGATCGGATTGCCCGCCAGTCATCGAGAGCGATCGCCAGCGGATCGAGCAAGTGATGAAGAACCTGCTCTCCAACGCCATCAAGTTCACTGATGCCGGCGGAGTGCAAGTCCATGTGCATGCCGAACGCGGAGGCCGCATTCGTTTTGACGTAACCGATACCGGCATCGGCATCCCTGTCGACCAGCACGCGCGCATCTTCGATGCCTTCCAGCAGGCCGACGGCTCAATCAGCCGACGCTTCGGCGGCACGGGTCTGGGCCTGTCGATTTCCCAGGAACTGGCCCACCGCCTCGGCGGCGAAATCACGGTGGTAAGTACCCCAGGTCAGGGCAGTACCTTCAGCCTCTCGATAGCCACGCGGATGCAGCCGGCCACGGACGCGGAGGCACAAGGGGACGTAGGGGAGGCGGGTGTCAAGGCCATGGTGCCGGCCGCGACCCCGCCGAGGCGTCCATCGGCGGCCACCGAGTACCCGTACCGCGAGCGGGCGGATGGGCGGCTCATCCTCATCATCGAAGACGAACCGGTCTTTGCCGACATCGTCGGGGAGCGCGCCGCAGCCCTGGGATTCAAGGCGGTCCTGGCAGGGTCCGCTGCCGAGGGCCTGCGCCTGGCGCGTGAGCACATGCCCGACGCAGTGGTGCTGGACGTGGGTCTGCCCGATCAATCGGGCCTCTATGTACTCGATACCCTCAAGCACGACATGCGCACGCGCCACATTCCTGTGCATATCGTTTCAGCGGCGGACCACGCGCACGCCGCCCTGTCCCTCGGCGCGGTGGGTTACCTGGTCAAACCGGTCACATCGGACGCATTGACCGACGCACTGACGTCGCTCGAGCGTCGGTTGTCCCTTCGTCCGCGACGCGTCCTTGTGGTCGAAGACGACGCGGTGCAGCTCGACGCGGTCAGCCGTCTCCTGAACTCAGCCGAGGTGGAGACTGTCGGCGCTCGGTCAGCTGCCGAGTGCCTTGAGCAACTGGCCCATCACACATTCGACTGCATGGTCCTGGACCTGTCCTTGCCCGATACCTCCGGCTTTGCGCTGCTGGAGACGTTGAGCACGAGCCACAGCCACGCGTTCCCGCCCGTCATTGTCTACACCGGGCGCGAGCTGACGGACGCTGAAGAGCAGCGCCTTCGCCGGTACTCACGCTCAATCATCATCAAGGGCGCGCGCTCGCCCGAGCGCTTGCTCGACGAGGTAACTCTTTTCCTGCACCGGGTTATCCAGGATCTGCCGGAAAGCCAACAAGGCATGATCCGCCTCGCCAAGGATCGCGATGCCACGCTGGAAGGCAAGCGGATCCTGCTGGCCGAGGACGACGTACGCAATGTGTTCGCCCTGATGAATGTGCTCGAGCCGCACGGTTGCAGCGTGACCATCGCGCGCAATGGTCAGGAAGCCGTCGATGCACTGCTCGGCGACGGTGGGAAGCCGGTGGAGCTTGTGTTGATGGACATCTTGATGCCGGTCAAGGACGGTCTGACTGCGATACGCGAGATACGGGCAGACGCACGATGGGCGAAGCTGCCGATCATCGCACTGACGGCCAAAGCCATGGCGGACGACCAGGCGCAGTGTCTCGCAGCCGGGGCGAATGACTACATGGCCAAGCCGCTGGACGTCGACAAACTGCTGTCGCTGTTGCGGGTGTGGCTGACGGGGTGAATGGGTTGGTCACGTCCCCCGGCCGGATGCCGCCGATAGACGTATGGCGTGCCAAGGGCATGGTCGCTGTTTTCCGCGAGATGATGCCCCCGGCGCGTCGGCGGGCCGGCCGCCAAGTGACCTGGCGGGCCCGGGTCGGTCGATTCATGCCGCAAGGGTGGGCGGCAGACTAGTCGAGAAACTCGGTGAGGCATTGCTGTGTCTCGACGGTCAGATTGACTGTCCGTCCCCGGGCACTGGTCCGGTGTACGATTCCGGCGGGAATGACCACGGATTGCCATGGCCCGAGCGTCAGAGAGCTGCCGTCTGCGAGCTCCACCTCAAGACACCCTTCGACAACGAGAAAGAACTCGTCCGAAGCTGGATGGCGGTGCCAACGGTACGCTTGATCGAAAACGGCGAGCCGCACGCACGCGTCATTGATGTCGAGCAATGCACGGTTGCTGTAGGGGCCGGTCACCGTTGCTTGCTCCGCGAGCACATCGACCACCGTCAGGGGCGGGTACATTGCGGTCTCGGCGGAATAATCGTCTGCGGAGGGCAACGAAGTCATAGGGCCGGCCTGTACAGGTACGAATGACAGGGTGGCGCCGGATGTCGTGTGCGACATGTCGCTGAGGTGTGCACGACATGGCGACGACAGCAACCTCTGCCTGCGCGGAAAGCCGGTGGAGATTGACCTGCGCCCGAGCATGGGCGCAGGCCAGGGCCGTCCATGGGTTAGGGGGAGAGCCTCCGGGCGGAGGCTCGTGCGATTCTCACGAATGGCGCGTCAAGGATAACCTGTGGCTTCAGCCCGAGGAAGTACGCCTCGTCGCAAGGCAGCCTTTCTTGCGGGCGTGGCCCACGCCAGCTCCCGGTCGGGCCTTGGGCATCCTCACAAAACGGTGACTTTCCACCCAGCATCATCCGCGCCCGTGACGCAGTCCCTCCCACCCCCGCTGCGCCACACGAGCCCCTGTCCATCAGCAGGGGCTTTTTTCTGTCCGACGGCCAGCCACGTGTGGCTGGCCGCTCACCGAGGAGTACGAATGGCGCAGGTCCGTATCTACATAATGTATCCCGCCCACAACACCCGGACCTGGCATGTCTCCATCAACGGCCGGGACGGGGAGTCGTACCCTGACGGGCTCCTTGCGTTGCATGCCGCCTGTGACCGCGCGCGAGTGATGGAGGAAATGGGTGACGACGTCACGGTGCTGCAGGAAGACGCCGACGGCGCCTGGCACATCGTCCGCGAGTGAGGTGCGAGTAGGGGCGGGCGCGCGGCGCCGTGCTGGATGGACGTCTAAATGAATGCTGAATCCGCGCCCTTGAACTCAACGAAGCCGGCCCTATTTGCCTGATGCCGGTGGAACACCGGCCTTTGCCTGGACTCAGGCGAGCACCCATTCCATTTCCTTGTACCTGGAGGATTTGCCATGCGTAGTCTCACCCTCAATCCCGTTTTTCGCGCCAACTCCGGCCTCGATCGCGTCTTTGACCTCATGGAGGCAGCCGCGCAACGCCAGGGCGACGATTTCCCGCCGTTCGATTCCATCCGTCTGTCCGACAACCGCTTCCGATTGTCCATCGCCGTCCCGGGCTTCCGGGAAGACGAAGTCGCCGTCACGCAGCACAAGCGAGAACTCATCGTCAGCGGTGAGCGGAAGCTCGACAGGGAAGGGGAGTACCTCCATCAGGGCATTCCGTCGCGCGTTTTCAGCCGCCGGTTTCAGCTCGCTGACCATACGGAAGTCACCGGCGCGACACTCGCCCACGGCCTGCTGTCCATCGACCTTGCACGCGAGATCCCGGAGGCCGAAAAGCCCCGCACCATTCCGGTGAGCAGCTCCCCGGACCGGGCCGAGCCGGTGCGCCAGATTGAGCGCGACGCTGCCTGACGAGCCCGCCCGCCCCGACCACGGGGCGGGCTTTTTATGGCTGGGACCGAAGAGAAAACGCGGCGCTGGTCCGTGACCAATGCGGATTTGGCGTGGGCCGAGACGTCGCGTCCGCCCACCCGGCCCGTGCGCCGCGAGTGCATCGACTGCATTCATTTTGAGCCCGACACCGTCAATCCCCAGGGTGGACTGGGTCGCTGCGGAAAGCGCCCTGGCCTGAGCGTCTTTCCGGGCGTCGATATGCGATGCAGCCACTATGCCGGAGCACGGTTGCTGAACCGCTGACCCCGCATGTCTTGCCACGGCCGGGTTTCCTTTGGCAGGATTTTGAAAATCGATTGGCCATCCAAACCTTTCCGTTTTCGTTATGCCGCTCCGTCGCCTTCCCCGCATTGTTGGTTTCGAAGTCCCACCGCTCAAAACGGCTGTCGACATCGTGCGCGACCCGCCCATTGTCGGTTTGCTGAGCGTTGTGCCGACGCGGCCCTGGGTTGATGCGTTCATCATCGAGGCGGCGCTTACGCGAAGCAGGCTTGGCGATGCGTTGTTGTCCGTGGACGGAGACCGCGTCCTGTTTTATGCGTCGGCATCCAACGCTCGCGTGCGGTGCAAGGCCGTCCGTGACATGGTCGAGAAAGTCAGCCGGCAGCTCTTTTCGGGAAGGTCCTCCCGTTCCTCCGACAGCGCTGCCGCCATCGGAAAACGTATTCCCCGCAAGCTCTTGTTGGTCGAAGACGATGAGGTCTTGCTGGACATCACGACAGAAGTGCTCCGGAGCAATGGATGGGCTGTGACCGGGATGACCAGTGCGGCGGGGGCGATGACGGCACTCGACGAGTCATCGTTCCACGTCGTCATGACCGACATCGACCTTGAGTCCCCAGGGCGGGGCGTGGTGCTCGCCGAGGACATCCATCAGCGCTGGCCGGGGACAGGCATTGTGGTCGCAACCGGGCTGCGGAATGATGCGATTCCACGCCTGCCGGAGGGCGCGCTTTTTTTGGCAAAACCCTACCAGCGCCGGCAGCTGCTGGCCGTTTTGAACCTTGTGGCGGCGTCAGCGGATGCCCCGGGTTAGGCTTCCTTCTTCCACCGGACTTCGGTCAACTCTGCCTGCGGGCGGTTCAATGCCCAATCGTTTGACAGGGGCGCGCGCAGGGTGAGCTCGACGGGTGCGCATGACCGTGGCACGGGCTCGCCGTCCTCGTCCCTGAACGTCCCGTAGAAGGAGTTGCCCTTGAAGACCCAAGTCATTGAGGTGGTCGACGAATACGGCGTGCTGCTTCGTGCCCAGGTGACCTTCGACTTAAGGGGCCGGGAGGTGGTGTGGTCGGCAGAAATTCCCGGCACCACCCTCGCCGTTCCCCTGACCGGGACAGCGGCGAGCGAGGAGACGATGCCAGCCACCTTGCAGGCCGCCGTGCTCCGCTGGGGCATCACGTCCGGCGCTCCGCCCCGATTCAGCTGACGCTCAATGGCTTCCGTCATGCGCCTGCACGAACGTTTTGGCTGGCGACGTCCTCGGATGGTCAGGCGCGAGGCTGGTGGTTAAACCGCAAGGGTTTCATGTTTCCAGTCACCAGCGGTCGGTGCCTTTCGATGACGTGCTGCCTATCTCGACGCGGGCCGCACAAACGAGGGATTTTTCGGGAGCGCATTCCGCGCCCAGCACGTCTGGCAGCGGAAAAATTCACCCATTGCGTCGAACCGCCGGATCCGTTGCATCGCCGACATGCCGCACCGCTCACGTATTAGCGTGGCGCAGGCCCTGGAAACGGTGGCCCGTTCACCGTTGATGGCTTGTGCTCAGGAGAGCCTCGCTGCCCGATGCGTCTTCGGCTGCCCGCGTCATTGCCTCCGCTTCCGTACCGAACACAGCGGTACTGCCCGAAGCGGCTGCGCCGTTCACGATAGGCGAGGTTGCGCGCATCGCGACCGTCTCGTCTGCATAGAGCGCCCACCTAACTTTCCAGGAAGGTCGGGGAGCATCGAGCCGGATGACCTCGACCACCGCCCAGTGGGCCCCGACTTTCTTGGTCGATGTCATGGATTGCGTCCTATCTGGGTTCGGGCGATGGTGCGTCGGACGAGACACTCTGGCAACCCGCCCGCCCGCCGCGAATGGCTGCAACGAAACGTCATGCGGCAGTCCGGCGAAGCATCAAACGACGGCGCGGTCGCCGTCATCCCAATGCACGAGATGCCTGTCCCTGCCGTGTCGGCACGCCGGGTTGTCAAGTGAGGTCCGGGATGGAAGACGCTGATGGGGGCCTGTCCATTGCGCCCTGGCAACTGCGGCGCTGGCAATCGGATATTTGCAGTGGTATACAATTGTACGATGAGCCATACCTGCAGCTACACCATTGAGGCCGGTGACGACGGCCGCTACCGGGGACGCTATGAGGTGTTTGATGCGGCCGGCCGGCAGGTGGCCGGTGGCACGGACCGGGCCGACCACAGCACGCGGCAGGAAGCATGGGCGAGTGTCTGGGCGCTGGCAGGGGAAGTTCGGGGCGGACTCGGCTAGCATCGCTGCCTCGGCCGCTCAGTGCCTGGCAACGCCTCGGGACGGGGCAGATGTGGCGGCAGTGATGTCTGCCCGCTCGATGGGAGTGGGGATCGATGCAGCCGCACATAGGTGTTTTGCCGCCGCGATGTCGGCGCCTGCCAGGATCTGGCACATCAGGCGGTCGACGTGAATCGTAAAAGGTGGCAGCGGGCCATGGGGCCAGTCGTGGGCATCGGATGGCCGCGTGGCAGGGAGCGACAACGTAACTGACAAGCTGCATGGACACGGTGCACCGGGCGGCTGGTCGGCATCTCCACGGCAAGCACTTCACGTTCGTGAAGCGTGCCCTCTTGAAGCGGACAGGGCTTTTTCCGACAAAGGGGCCGGGCCTTATAGGGGAGGGCCGGGACGATGGATGAGCTGCAACGCGTGAGGCGAAACAACCTTCGCCTCCTTCTCAACGAACTTCGCCGCGAGGGCATCGGTTGTCGCCAATCGAGGGCGCGGATGCTGGGCATCCCGCCCGATGAGTTTGGCCGCATCGTGGACGGCGCACCCATCGGTGATCGGCTCGCACGCGACGTCGAGTGGGCCATGAACAGGCCCCGTGGCTGGCTGGACGTTTTTGCGCCGGACGCGATCGCCTGACCGAGTCCCCGGAACTGCCAGGGGCGAGCCAGCAACTCGTCGTTACCATGTGGCTTCATCAAGCGCGTCGGACAGGGCGAAGACGGCATGCGCATAGTCGGGACGGGGCACTGTCCCTTCCGGTCCCAGAGCCTCGACCAGGGCGCATGCGGCGGCCTCAACGCGTTTAAAGCCTAGCAATCCCGCGACACCTGCCATCTTCCGGGCGCGAGAGCGCACCGCCGTCAAATCCTGGGCCAGCAAGGCCTCCCTAAGGCATTGCCCTTCCCGCACAAGCGGCTGGACATCCCGTTGGATGGTGTGGTCTGACATCTGTCGTGCCTCCGGCGCCATTCAACCACAGCTTTTGCGCCTGCGCAGCAGTGTTTGCATGGTTGGAGGAGAGCGATATTTCAACGGGCGCGATGAGCCCTTTTTGCGCTAGGGATGACGCCGAGACAATGGCCAAAGTCTCGGATGTCGGCAACAACGCCAGCGGCCCTGACGCAGGCCAGCACGCCACCCGGCCCCTTGATCGGTCCTGCCCCGGCTACAGGTTCGCGCTGCCGGCGGGATGGGCACGCTGAACGTGGATGGCCACATACGACGACGGGCCCGATGCGACGGTGACTTCCCGTGTCTTGCCGACGAGGACCGCACGCAGCAGGTCGACATCCGCCACCCGTGGGCGGTGGACCGCTTGCGCATCCATGTGGCCAATGTCGATGGCGCTTCCGGTCCCCGACATCGGCGAGAGAATGACCGCCAGTGCCTGAGACGCCGTGACGTGGTCAGGCATGGACAAAGGCGGCGGAGGCGGGACGTCGGCGACGACGAGAAGACAGGGGTGTTCCTCGCACACCACCATGACGGCCGCTTCGAGCAGGGCTGCACCGAGGGTGTGTGGACCCGCCGTCACGGTGGTCGATGCGGCGAGGTTGTGGGTACGGGTCGCCCAGGTGCCAGCGAGCGTGCAAGAGACCGACTGCAGGAACGTAAGCGGCGAGGGCGCCGCCGGCGTAGTGGTGACACTGCGGAGCAGCCGGTCGACCGCCTGGGCATCCCCGGAATGCGTCGCAAAGACAGATTGCAGCGTTGAAATGTCCCCTCCCCATTTCATGCATGCATCCCTCGCAGCATCGAGGGCGAGCCGTTCGAACACTGAGGCCCGCCGGCCATGCGTGCCCTGGGTCGGGGCGAGAGACGACACCGCCGAGACGCGCACCCGCAGGCGGACGGCTTGATGGTGAGCCGGGCGTTCCAGTCGGGTCCTCGCATGGGCAGGGAGCAGTAGCGCGTTCAGACGGGCGTCCTTGCGGTGGGGCGCACAGCATGCAACCCCTTGATGACTCGGCCACGTGAAGATGGATACGGGTGGGTGGGCCTTTCATCAACCATTCCCATGCTTGGCCTGACAATGCGTGGCTCGACCAAGGAAACCGCCCATGGCTGAACCGACATCGCGCGTGCCGACCCGGATTGACTATGAGGGCGTCGACCACCCTGGCAGTGACATTTTCTTCGCGGCGGTCTCCACCACCCGCATGCCGATGATAGTCACTGACCCGAGGAAGGCGGACAACCCCATCATCTTCGCCAATCCCGCCTTCCTGCGCATGACCGGTTACACAAGCGAGGAGCTCATTGGCAACAACTGTCGCCTTCTGCAGGGGCCCGGCACCGACCGCGTGACCATCTCGACCATACGCGACGCCGTTGCCAGCAATCAGGAAATCGCAACCGAAATCCTCAACTACCGGAAAGACGGCAGCACGTTTTGGAACGCGCTCTTCATTTCTCCCGTCTATGACGGCAATGGGGAGGTGGTGTATTTCTTTGCGTCCCAGCTTGACGTCAGCCGCAGGCGTGATGCGGAAGACGCGCTTCGCCAGGCGCAGAAAATGGAGGCGCTCGGCCAGCTCACCGGTGGCATCGCTCACGACTTCAACAATCTGCTGCAGCTGATGATTGGCTACGTCGAATCGGTCGAGGCGGGCCTTGCCCGACCAGACCCGGACCGGGAAAAGCTGCTTCGCTTCATCGGGGGCGCAAAGGCCGGCATCAAGCGCGCGTCGACCCTGACGTCCCAGCTCCTTGCGTTTTCGCGCAAGCAGACGCTGCAGGGCCGGGTGGTCAATCCCAACCAGGTCGTCGCCGACATGCAAGACATGCTGGGACGCTCCATAGGCTCGGACATTGTCCTTGACCTCGAGCTTTCACCGGCCACCCGCAACGCACGTCTTGACCCCACCCAGCTCGAAGTCGCCTTGCTCAACGTCGCCATCAACGCGCGGGACGCGATGGATGGACGGCCAGGCAAGCGCCTCGTCATCCGTGCGCGAAACGCCACGCCGCTCGAAGTCAACAACCTCGGTGAGCTCTCAAGCCGGGGCGGTGAGTACGTGGCCATCGACGTCATCGACAACGGCACGGGCATGCCGCCGGAGATTGCATCCCGCGTGATGGATCCGTTCTTTACGACGAAGGACGAGGGCAAGGGCACTGGCCTTGGGCTGTCCATGGTCTATGGCTTTGCCAAACAATCGGGCGGCGCGGTGGGCCTGACGTCACAGGAGGGCGAGGGGACCACGGTGACGATGTACTTTCCCGTGGCCGTCGAACACGACGATGGGCGGAGTGTCCCGCAGGTCAGCCGCATCGACCGCGCATCGGACCGGTCCGGTCATGAGCGCGTCCTGGTCGTCGACGACCGCCATGACCTCGCCGAACTTGCTCACACGATTCTCGAATCGCCCGGGTACGAGGTGGTGTCGCTCAGCGACCCGCAAGAGGCACTCCATCGCCTGGAGAAAGACGATGCCTTCGACGTGTTGTTCACGGACATTGTAATGCCCGGCGATATCAATGGCGTCGCTCTGGCGCGAAAGGCCCGCGCCATCCGACCCACAATCAAGGTCCTGCTGACGACCGGCTATGCGTCACAGTCGGTGCAGCGCACGGATGCGGGAGGCATCGCCTTCGATGTGCTGAACAAGCCGTACTCAAGGATGGACCTCCTGCGGAAAATCCGCTTCGTGCTCGACGGGCCGACCGGCATCAGCTGACGCGCATGTCTCGTTCCGTGCAGTGGACAGGCATGCCATTGGCTCAGGCGCAGGGCATCGGCCAGTCATGGCCACACGTGTGGCGGCACGTCACCGGGGGAGAGGCGTGGAATGGAGGGCGCAACAAGTGGGTCGATGTCGGATGCGAGAAAAACCGTGATGCCCGGCTTCATGGCATACGCCTGCCTGACCGCCCGCTCAAGGTCGGGACCGCTGCCCCTGCAATACACGACTGCCCTGACGGTATGAAAGGCGACGAGGTGCCTGACCGCACCGGCCCAATCGTCTACCTGCACACACGCGTGGGCATCGGAAACGGAGTCAAGAAACGCGGCCCACGGCTGCCCACCGCCAACGACGAGCCAGTGAAGTGTGCTGTTGGAGCGTGCGATGTCCATGCTCACCCTTGTCTGCCGTCAAAGTTCGTCATACGCAGGAAGACGGCGTTCCGGATGCATGCCGACCGGTTCACGACAGCGTGGGTGGTGACCGGATACACCGGCGATGTGCGTCGGACCTGTGTTCCGGACGTCGACCCTCCGCCGATGATTGCGAGTCGTGCTTGCAAATCCGGCACCGGAAAGCCTAGGCGTAACGACCAGGGTCCGTCCGGCCTTGATGCGCATGGGGCAGTTCAGATGACCCGCCCGGACCTTTCCTGGCAGCCCCTTGCTGGGCTCGACGATCATGGCAAAGGACGGCAGGTGAGGCAGGCTGCTGACGACCGCCGCCGGTGGGCAGGCAGGATGCCCGGCCGGGCCGCCCGGGACGTCTTCAGACGGGCCTGTCGCAGCTGAACCAGGATGGGTTGAAAGCATTCTCATTCCGCCACGGACATCGGACTCGGCGCATCATCCGCGAAGCGCCGGAGACCCGACCATGCAACAGCCTTTCGACGAGAACCGCTTTCTGGCAACGCCCTTTGTCGCAAGCGACCTCTCCCACGGCAGTGACAGGACCTATCTGCAGGTCACATGTGGCGACGTCACGGCGTGTCTTGCGATTGAACGCGCCGGCGGGGTGGTTTACGCCGAGGGTCTGCTTTGGCGCGACGGTGCGGTTGTCGAGGAGTTTTCGGGGGCGCTCCCCGTCCGGGGGCTGCCAGTTGAGCAGGCGATCCGCGACGCGGTGGCCCTTCGCTTGCACCAGCGCGCGGAACGCAAATTACGGGGGTGACCGTTCCGCCAACCGTCGGCCATCGGCCATCAGCGCTCCTTGCTCCGTGGCCAGAATCGCTGCTTCCAAAATCGCGACATTTCCTCGCCGGACGTTGCCCTGAACGAGGTCACTGGTCACCGTCTTGGGCGGTAGGGCACCTCAGAGGTCGTCCGGTCTCCCGGTCCCGGACCGGATGATCACGAACCCTTGCGCTGCCAATTTGCTCAGGAAATGGGGGAGGTCGTCGCACTCCGCGAACAGTTTTGCTCCGCCGGGGTATTGGATGACGCGTGATCCTCGCTCCTCGACCAGGAGCACGGGTTCGCTTTCGTTTTCGACCACCGCCCATCCGACTGTCTGCATGTTTCGCTGCCTGCTACCGCTCGTGAGGGGCCGACCGACCTGACCCAAGGGCATGCTGATACCGGCAGTAAGCAAGGGAACGTGAAAGGCCCTGCTTCCATGGCGTGCAGATCCGGCGCCGAGCTATATTCCATGGCTGGCAGCGGGAGGCAAGCCCGAGTGATCCGCAAACGCCTCCTTGCCGGCAATGCACTGCAACCTTTCATGCGAAGTGTCCGACCATGGAAAAGAAACGAGCTCTGGAGCAACACTCGACAACGGTCTTCGGATTTTCGACCACGGTCCGGCTTCGAAGGAGCCCCTCTTCCGGCGTCAAGCTGGTTGAGCTGGTGGACGAAAAAGGCATCTGCTACTACTCGTTACGCACGTCCAGGGTGGTCGAGGTCCAAACGCGTGCGTTGTCGGGGGCGGCAGCGATAGCGGCAATAGAAGCGTGGTTGCAACCGAGCTTCCGCATCCAACCTGTCCCGTCGGTGTTCGGCCGGCCTGGAGAGAGATAGATCTGGGACGTTCCGCCGTCCTTCGAATGGCAACAAGCTGGTGCGAATCCATTGAATGTGCACCGATTCGCGCGGCCATTCGAATGAGGCACCTGCTCTCAGAAGCGGATTAACAGTTCCGCTAGCTCGAGCATTGCCTTGCCGAAGCCTCGCGTGGGTTCGGTGCCGAAGGGGCCAAGAAACAGAAGGACGCGCAACGCGGCAGCTTGTACTTCCAGCTGACCGCAACGGGCGGACTGATTCGCAATGCGCGACGCCCAGTACCGTGCACCGTCGAAATCCTCACCGATTGCTGCCCGGTTCATCGCCAGGGCTGCGTTTTTCAAGTCGATCATGACACTCGACTCACTCCCCATCTCCGCTCTCCTCCGAGGCGTTTCAATCTGCAGGACGGATCCTCCGACCGCTGATTCAGGCGGTTGACGCGCCAGTCGGGGCCTCGATGAGGCGCCCGAAGGCCGGCCGTGGGCATCCCTCTACACCCTTAGCAGACCGCCAGGAACGGAAATTCGTGGGACGGATTCACGTCTGGCATGGCAGCGTATACGTGCTCCGGGGAATTATGGATGCAGGACCACCGCATAGTCTGCGTGTAAGATCGCCGGGTCGAAACTCACTAGTTGCTCCTCATGGGTAATCCTGGCGGCCGATTGCCGGCTGACCCAACCGTTCAGGCGATAAGGCGCGCCCGCCTGAGGGAGCTTATTGATGAACTGGACGGAGAGGGCATTCGGTCATGGAGCGAGTTGGGAAAAATCCTTGCTGTCTTGAATGGCACCGATCTCCAGAAACTTCTCACGAGCGAAGTGATTACGGACGAGATCGCCCGCGAAATGGAGTGGTCCATGCATAAACCAGCTGGCTGGATGGACCGTTAACGCGACGGCGCTTGGCGCGGATTTAAGACCTTGGCGAGCCTGAGCATGGCATGGCCGTAACTTGGCAACGGTTCCGCGCCGGGCGGCCTCAGCAGGGCTATCAAGTCCTCGGCGACCTCAAGGACTTCGGCAAGGCCCATCTCACGGCTGGCGGTCCTTATCGGGTGGGCCCGGAATCGAGCCTCGTCCAAGGCGGGCTGACGGCTGTGACGGCTTTTTGTACGCGTTGAACTGGGCTGGAGGCGGGGGCGGTGGCCTCGCTCATTCGGACCGTCGACTGTCGTCAACTCACTTGGACGTACGGGACGACGTCCCGGATGTGCGCGTCGAAAAAACGACCCAGGGACGGGGCGGTTCTGAACCGCGTGTAGAGACTGCCGCTGACGGGGCCGTACCGGTAGACCGATCCCGAGCGGAACCTGACTTCCATCAGCTGCATGTCCGGGTCATACCCGATTTCCGCAATGACGGACGAGCGCACCGGTTCCCGTTTCACGCGATGACTCCCTCGGTCAACGCCACGAATTGGGTCAGCCCTTGCCCTCACGATTGGCCCAGTGCTCGGTTACGCGCAGTCAGCGCCGCAGTCGCCAACGCCAGCCGGCCCAATGCCGTGATGCGCCACCAGCCGGCTTCTTCGCTCACCAGCCCCGCTTTTTCCAGTCGCTCGCACGCGTGCTGGTCCAATGGTGGGTAGGCCAGACGTGAGGTGTCGTCGAGTTGACGCAGGGTATCGACGTCGTCGGAGGGCGGGGGAGGGGACACGATAACAGCCTCTGAATCCGTCGCGTATGGCACCACAGGGCCACAGGTGCCGCTAGGGCATTATTCGGCAAATCGACGGGCGTCCGGCCGATTGGACCTGTGGTACGCCACAATGGGATTGACTCGCGCCTGGCTCCGTCTGCGCGTCGCCGATGCCCCGGCAGTGGGCACGCATGACCGCATTCTGTCGCGATGTCCCGCCAGCGACGCTGCATGCCGGTCCCGTCTTGGGCTGTGGACCTGCTGAAGAACCCATGTCATCGCCTCGTCCCATCCCCGTGTGTTCCCCCATCGTCGTCAGACAGGCCAAGCTCCAATGAACCGGAAAACCGCCAATCCACAGGCCCGTCGCTGCGCCAATCTCCGTCGCCTGTCGGAACAGCTGACCGACGAGGGCGTGCTTTCGCTGGCGGCCCAGGGGGAGATCCTGGGGGGGCTGACCGAGCAGCACCTGCGCGCGCTTCTTGCAGGCGAGCCGATGTCGGATGAAGTCGCCCGTGAAATCGAGTGGGCAATGCAGCGGCCTGTGGGCTGGCTGGATGCGCCGCGAACCGACGTGCTCGACAACTGACAGGAGCCTTGCAACGACAGGACGTCAAAGCGCATCGGTGTGCCAGGAGACCCACTTCTCCTTGTGCCGGCCGATGTGACACGCTAGGCCCACGCTCGGCTTTCGCTCTTTACCCGACGATCCCGGGCGCAAGCTGGTCCGCTTCGTCGGGAGGCGTGGGCGGCTGGTAACTTACTTGGGGCACGTCCGCCATGCGACCGTGGAATGGGTCACATGGGTGTCCGAAGGACCGGCTGACATCAGCGGGGGCGGTGAAGACGTCAGTCGTCCCCGCCAGTTCGGCTTGTCGCATTCGGCCGCAAGGGGCGCAGCGTTGCGGCCGTCGAGGCCTTGCGACGGCGAGTTGGCCTCTCTTTGGGAAATGGCCAGTGCCGCCGGGCGGCGACTGGTTGACGGGGCGCACGCGTCTAGCGGGCAGGCATCAAACCGGCCACGGCGCCCGCACCTGCGCCAACCGCCCGTGGCTCATCGGCGTCGTTGAGCCATCCGTCCGGCAACTCCATCATCCACTCGATATCGCGGGCCACCTCGTCGGGGAGGGGAAATCCGGCGCTGTAATTGCGAAGCGCACCAGCCGGTATACCAAGGCGGATGGACTGGGCGCGCAGCGTCCCGTAGCCCTCCAGCGTCATCCTGGCGAGGAGTTCGGCAAGGCGGGGATTCGATGCGCGGAGGGGAGCGGGCGTGGGGATCATGGCGGGCCTCTGGGAACGGGGAAGTGTCCCGGGCGCTCCGGAAAGGGCAGGTGAAGAGCCGCGATTGCGGAAATGACTGAGGCGCACACCCCGTCGCTGCGGCAACATTGAGGGAGGGAACTTGATGCCAGCCATGACGCCTGAAATGCTCGGAACATTGCGGCAGTTGTCCGACACAGCCCTGCTTGCGCGCCATCCACTCAACGCCCGGTCCTGCGAGGTGCTCGAAGCGATCGGCCTTCTGACCGCAGAGGACGGCTACTGGCGGTTGAGTGCGTCGGGCAGCGCGGCCTTTTTCGATGACGACGCCGTGGCGCTGGCACCGCGACCGGGTGCCGCAACCTCCTTCCCCTTGCGTCTCCGGACGACGTAAATGACCTGACCTGTGATGCCGGTTACAAGTAGCGCTGCGTTGGAGGCGACAAAGACGGCGTTCCCAACAAGAAGGCTGTACGTGAGGTACAGCACTGACGCGGAAATCTGGCCGATGAAGAGCCATTTCGACACGGCTTCTACCGTCGGCGCTCGGGCCTGTCGCCAGATTTGCCGCGCAATCGTCGACAGCAGGATGATTGACGCAAGCCATCCCAGCGGCTCGGGCGTACGGAGCGCTTCGATAAAGGCCATTCGGTGCTTCAGCCGCCGCGCAGTAAAACACCAAGGAGCGGCAAGGCGCCGCCCACGGCCAGCATGACGCCAGCGACGAGCCGGCGACTGCCCGCCGGTCGGCGGCATCGGCAAAACAGGCAGTGGGCGGCGCCTCTCCTCATTCCTTCGGCTCCTGCTGCAGGGTGCCGAGGTCTGCACCGGTAATAGGGTCGCGCGCGGGGTCGGATGCGCCACGCACCGCAAACGCCTCCACGGCCTGCTTCTCTTTCCCCGCGAGCGTCACGGACGCGAGACCGTCGCCCCCATCGACCGGGAGGTTGTCGTCGTCCGGGACGATGACCTTCGAGAAGTCCTTGCCCTCGCACCACGGCCCCGTGGTATCTCCCTCCCCACGGGATGCGTTGACATAGACGTCAGTGAATTGTGGGTCTCCAGGCAACTTGCCCGGCGGAAAGCTCTTGTCCATGGAGTAAAGGGCTTTTTCGAACGACTTCTGGTGGGCAATTTCGCGGGTCATCAGGAACGTCAACGCGTCCTTGACGCCCGGGTCCTCGGTCACATGGATGAGCCGCTCGTAGACAATCTTCGCCCTCGCTTCGGCGGCGATGTTTGACCGGAGGTCGGCCGTCGGCTCGCCGATGGAATCGACATAGGCACCACTGAACGGCACACCGGCAGAATTGATGAGGGCAGGTCCGCCACCAAAGAGCACCTGGGTGACGTGTGAATCGTTTCCCGCGCCCTGGAGAGAACGGAACAACTCGGCCTCCGAATCGATGGCTTCTGCCAGTCGGCCCTTGGCGCCCCGGTTGAGCATGGCGACGAGGGATCCGATGACTTCGAGGTGGCTCAGTTCTTCTGTCGCTATATCGAGCAGCATGTCTTTCCGGCCCGCATCCTCCTCGGCAAGGGCTTGGGTAAAATAGCGCATCGCAGCGGCAAGTTCACCTTGCGGACCGCCGAATTGCTCAAGCAGAAGATTGGCAAGGGCGGGATTGGTCTCACTGACCCGGACGGTGTACTGCAGACGCTTGTTGTGATTGAACACGTGCTGGCTCCTTTTGGTGGCTGGCCACCGGACACTGGAAGTCACGGCGTGCACGGGTCGGCGCAATCACGTGATTCAGCCCTGACACACGTGAAACACAGGCCCGAAAACACATTGGTGAGGACAAGCATGTTTGTGGTTCACATCCGCACAAGCGGTTCTTGATGGTGCCCGATGCATCCTTGTTGGACACCCAAACAGGAACCCATCCATGGCAGAGCATCGGGACAACCTCATCGACTGGCTGCGGGACGCGCACGCAATGGAACAGCAGGCGGAGCAGATGCTGAAAGCCCAGGCCGGGCGCATTGAGCACTACCCCAAGCTCAAGGCCCGCATCGAGCAGCATCTCGACGAGACGCTGGGCCAGCAAAAGCTCATCGAAGGCTGTCTCGCCCGGTATGACACGAAGCCCTCCGTGACCAAGGATGCGCTCGGGAAGGTCATGGCGTTTGGTCAAGCCATCGGTGGTTCTGTCAACTCCGATGAAGTCATCAAGGGCGCAATTGCCGGCTATGTCTTCGAGAACCTGGAGATTGCCACATACACGACGCTGCGGGCTGCCGCCCTCGCCGAAGGAGACTCGGAGACGGTGCGGCTGGTCGACGAAATACTCCCGCAGGAGCGAGCGATGGCCGAATGGCTGCTCAATCACCTCCCTGAGTTGACGGACGACTTTCTCGCCCGTGACGCCACCCCCCATGTTGAAGCCAAGCGCTGACCAACCGGAGAAAAGACATGACCATCAAGGGGGGGGGGGTCCTGTTCGTCCACGAACTGTCCGACATCTACAGTGCCGAAAAGCAGCTCACAAAAGCACTCCCGCGCCTTGCACGCGCCGCCACCCATCCTGATCTGAAAGAGGCGTTTGAGTCGCACCTTGAAGAGACCCAGGGCCAGGTGGA
Source organism: Luteibacter sp. (assembly GCF_051958795.1). GTDB lineage: Bacteria > Pseudomonadota > Gammaproteobacteria > Xanthomonadales > Rhodanobacteraceae > Luteibacter. The sequence goes on from NZ_JBQCFT010000020.1 coordinate 24,743, forward strand.
GCGCATCGACCAGATAGTCGAGCTGCTCGGCATTCGCCTCAAGCGCATCAAGTGCGCTGCGATGGAAGGCCTGGTTGAGGAAGGAAAGGAAGTCATCGATGGTGTGGAAGAGGGCCCGCTGCGAGACGTTGCTCTCATCGGTGGCGGCAACCGCGTCGAGCACTACGAGATTGCCGGCTACGGGACGTTGATGGCCTTGGCCAAGCAGTTGGGGTACACCGATGCGGTGCCCTTGCTCGCCGACACGCTGAAAGAAGAAAAGGCGGCCGACGAGAAACTGACGCTGCTTGCAACATCGGTGGCAACCCAGAAGGCCGCCGAAAACGCCTAGCTCCGCGCACGATATCCCGCTCGCTCCCAAGCACCCGGCTTTCAGGCCGGGTGCTTGGCTGTATGTCTGCGCTGTTCCGGGTTGACGACCAAAGCGGGGTGCACGCACGCGAGACAGCCGATGGGTGAGTCGGAGGGAGCGTCCGTAGCGGGACTTCACCAGTGTTCAGGGAAATGGCCCTGTCGATGACCACTTCTGCCACATTGAACACTTCTACGGCCACTTTTTCCCGCAAGCTAACGCTTAACTACCAAACCTGAGCTTGTGCGGTCTTCGGTTCGGGTTCAATGTCGGGCGTGGAAAACGGCGTTCGCCGTTCTGGCGTGTCGTCCACGGGGAATGCTCCCTGGCTTCCGATGGTGTAGCCATTGAGACTTTCGATGTCAAGGCCGAGCGTCGCGCGATTGCAGTTTCACTGCCAGACCCCCGTCCGCAGACCGAGCGAGGCGCTGCTTTCAGCGTCGACCATCAAAGAGTGCCGCGCGTGGGCATGGACTGCACGATTCCGAAACCCGGGACGCTCCGACGCCGACGTCAGCGGGGAATCGCCCACCCTCGATGCGGCGCGTGAGGATGCGTGCAGTCACCTGTGCCGCGCCCATGGGATTTCCATTGGCAAAACGACGCCCAGTCGGGCGTGCGTCCTGTCCGGGCCGTTCAACTATCCTTCGGGACGGAAAGGATGGTACCGGCTGGAACGAAAGTCAGACGGGACAATCTGGACCGTCGAGATTGTCGATCAGCACGGCGAATGCTTCGACAGTGTCGAGTTTCCGGGCGACGTCGCCGGCACCACGAGGGCCTCGGACGAGCAGGCACTGGTCTATGTCGACCGGCTGCTCGCAGAGTGTTACGGCGCGAAACTGGCTTGAGTCGGAATGAGAAATATGGCGCACCTGTGGATGAAGCCGGGCAGTGCCTGCGTCGTGTGACGACCGTGTGCCAGCGGCGGGACGCGACGCATGCATCCGGGGGCTCAAGATGGCTGCCCACAAAGAGGAGAGTGCAATGAACAGCGAGAAGAAAGAGAAGACCGATACCTCGCCCCACGAGTACGACGATTCCACTGCCAATCGCGTCGAAAAAAAACCTGCGGGAAAACAGTCCCCGCAGCAGGAACACGATGACGAAGACCAGGGCTGAGGGGGAGACCATGGCTGACCAGAACCACAAGCCGCAGTCGGGCGACCGCAATCTCGACTACGTTGCGAAACAAGACAAGCTGCAGCAAGAAAGGCGGGACAAGAAAATCAAGGAAGGCGAGAAGACGATGGACGATGCGTGCAAGCGGGACGAAGGCGGCCGCGGATGACTGGCACGGGTGGTGGTGAGAATGAGACGCCCACCGATGTGGGCGTCTCGGTCTTGGCGCGTGTGGTCTGGCTCGCTGCCGGGCTCGTTGCTGCTGGTGCGTTCGTCGCCGCTCTCTGGCTTGCCGGAAACGTCTGACATTCCGGCCCCATGACGCAGGCGTCACCCATC
>NZ_JBQCFT010000021.1:0-8998 GCF_051958795.1 Luteibacter sp.
GACGCGCGCAGCGACGCCGGATCCCAACTCAGCTTGCCGCCGAAGTGCCAGTCATTGGTGCCGCGCTTGCCGACCATGTTCAGCACGCCGCCGTCGGAGCGGCCGTACTGGGCACTGTAGCCGCCGGTATACACCTCCTGCTGGTCGATCGAGCCGTACGGCAAGGTCAGGCCACCGGCTGCCTGCAGCGGATCGGTCGTATTGAATCCGTTGATGTAGTACGCGTTCTCGTTGGCCGCCGACCCGCCGAAGCTGATCAGTGACTGCCCCGTGGGCCCGGTGAAACCGCCTGCGTTGCCGACCACGCCCGGCGCGAGGCGCGCGGCGGCCTCGGCGCTGAAGCCCCGTGGAAGCTTCGCCAGCTGCTGGGATGTGATCACCGTGCGGGAATCGACGCTGGCCACGTCGATGGGCGGGAGGGTGCTGGCCGACACGGAGACGCCCGCGAGCTCCTGCGCGCCCTCAGACGACACGGCGACGGGTGCGGCGAACGACACATCCGTGGCGGCACCCACGCGAAGCGCGACGTTCGCGTGCGACTGCACCGTCGCGCCCGCCTTGCGCAACGACACGGTGTAGTTACCCAGGGGAAGCTGCGCGATGGCGTAGCGTCCTCGGGCATCGACCGGCACATCACGCTGGAAGCCCGTGCCACTCTCGATGTGCACCGTGTCACCGGCGCCTTGCGCGACCTGGCCGCTGATCGCGCCCGTCGTCGATTGCGCCAACGCACCCCCGCTGGCCAGGCCCGCCGCGATCACCGCGGCCAGCACACGCTTGCGATACCTCATGCCCTGCTCTCCCCGTCTCGTTAGCCACCCGGCTTTTCCCGGAATGGCGGCAACAGCCGGCCCTCGCGATGGAGCCCCCGCGATCGCTGAAGTCGGCCTGGTTGGCGCCCCCGTGGCTCGGGGGCGTGAATGGCTTACGGTGTCAGTTCGAGTGTCACGACCGGGAAAGGCTGCAACGTCATCGTGGTCGGCGTATCCGCATCGAGCGTGCGTGCCGGTGTCGCGGCATCGGCCTTCCACGGGCTGCGCGCCTGGAACTGGCGTTTCGCGCCCGGTGGCAGTTCGAGTTGCCGCGCCAGGTCGACGACGAACGCCTGCGCCTGGTCAGAAGGGTTTCGCAACGTGAGGATGGCCTTCGTCGGCGTCCACGACGCCCAGCCATACACATCGAGCCGGCCTGGATCGCCGCCGACCCAGTGCGTATCGCGGAGCACGCCGGCGTTCGTGCGCGACCAGCGCGCTGCCTCGGCCAGCGTGTCCCAATCCTCGCTCGTGAGCAGTTCGGGCGTGATGTACAGCTCCTGCAATGCCGTGCCGCTGCCGAAGTACGAGTGCACCTCGTTGGCGAAATCATGCCCTGGGTCGGTGTTGAGCTTGCGATTCTCCCGCGCGTAGATGATCCCGTGCAGCATCAGCGAATTCAGCGGGAACAGCGGGCCCTTCTCCACGATGTTGTGGTACGTCTCGCGGTCGCGATAGGTGATCCAGCGCTCGCGCTTGCTGCCGACGCCCACCAGCTCATCGTCCTCGCCATCGCGCCAGATCGAGTCGGCGTACATCAGCCAGAACGGCGACGCGAGCGTGCCCGTGGTCAGGTTGACGAACAGATCGGGCTTCGCCGCACGCAGGTCGTCGATCAGGTGGATCGCCGCATCGAAATCGCTATCGAACACGCTGCCGGGGAAGACCTTGTTGGCGTTGCCGGTGCCGTCGAACTTGAACTGGTTGACGCCGTTGTCCTTCACCAGTGCCGTGGTCACGTCATGGAAGCGCTGGTAGTACTTCGGGCCCGACAGGGCCATGCCTTTGTCGACGATCTCGTAACCGGCTTCACCCGCCCGCTTCGCACGCTCCTTCGAGGGCGGGCCATAGCCGCCCCAGGGCGAGAGCCACATGCCGGGCGCCGCGCCGTACGCTTTCGCGGCTTCGGCCAGCGGCTTGAAGCCGTGCGGGAAATCCTTGCTGAACGCCCAGCTGCCGCTGTAGTCGTCCCAGCCGTCGTCGAACAGGAAGGAATCGAGCGTCACCCCACGCTTCGTCGCGAGTTCCTCGCCGATGTGGTGGATGCGCTCCAGTGCCTGCTGCTCGGTGTACGGCGTGAAGTAGCCGATGTCGTACCAGGAGTTGTAGTGCAGGAAGGTGCGGTAAGGATGCGCGCGTTCGCGCTCGATATACGTGAGGAAATCGCGGCGCAGCTGGTTATCGTGGGTCGCACCGAGCGCGGCTGAATACGTGACCGACGTGCCCTTGCGCAGGGGGAGCTCACGCTCCACCCAAAGCTGCACCTTCGTGCCGCCGCTCACCAGGCTCTTCGACAGCGGGTTCTCGAAACCGAACCAGTCGCGCCCGGAGATGACCGGTGAGCCATCGACGCTGCCCACCACCTCGGAGTCGGCAATCTTCGCCTGCAGCAGGTCGACACGGCGCAATGGTTCATCGGCCTTGAGCGCACTGATCGTCACGATTTCACGCAGGTAGTCGGAACCTTCGCGCTGCACCCAGGACACATCGATGCGGAAGCGCTGCCCGGGGTCCGTGAAACGCGCCTGCAACGCCTTGCCGGGCAGGCGCTCGGCACCACGCGAGGCCTTGGGGTCCGCCTTCAGCGTCGTGGCATGCGGCTTGCCTTCGAGGCGGAAGGCATCCGGCCCCAGCACGCTGCCATCGGCAAGCGTGAGCTGGAACGGCACCGCGATCGGCAGCTCGCGCTGGTTGATGTGGTCGGTAGTGACCACGTCGGTCACCTTGCCGTCGGCGACCTTCCACGCGAGCGTCATCGCGCCCGTGCCGAAGGTGTCCGCCATGGCCAGCGGCGCCAGCGTCATCGCACAGGCGGCGACCAGCGCACGCATCCGAATTCCTGCCTTCCCCATCCACACTCTCCCGAACCGTTGCTATGTGGTGATGCCCTCGATGCGGACGAGCGGCCGCAGGCCGTCCACCGTATCGAGCCGTATGAATCCCGTTTCGTCGCCCAGCGCGTTGGCCGCGCCGCAGGCCACGGCCAGGCGCAAGGCGTCGGCGAGGCTCTCGCCGCGCACGAGCGAGGCCACCAGGCCGCCAAGGAAGCAATCGCCCGAGCCGACCGCGTTGCGCACTCCCGCGACGGACAGCGATGCCTGCCACGCACCGTGCTCGTCGACCCCGACGGCACCCTCGGCGCCCAGCGTCAGCACCGCATGGCGCACCCCGCGCGCGTGGAGCATGCGCGCCACCGCCATCGCTTCGGCGAGCGTCGTCACCGGTGCACCGAGCAGGTCGGCCGCTTCGGCCGCATTGGGCTTGAGAAGCCAGGGCGAGGCTTCGGCCGCGGCACGCAGGGCGTCACCGCTGGCATCGATCGCACACGGCAAGGCAAGCTCCGAACTCACGCCTGCGTAGTACCCCGGATCGAACCCTGGCGGCAGGCTGCCCGTGAACACGACTGCGTCGCTTTCGCCGGCCCAGTGGCGTAGCACCTGGTCCAGCACGAAGCGGGTGTCCTCGCCGGGGTCATCACTGCGCTCGAGGATCTCGGTGATTCGCCCATCCGCCTCACGAATGGCGAGGCACTGACGCAACGGCACGGGCGAACGGACCGCGCGAAAATTGACACCGCGCAGGCGCAGCCGCTCGCCGAACTCCGCCGCGTGCGCGTCATCGCACAGGCCGACCAGGGTCACCGGCACGCCGAGCGTCGCCAGCGTTTGCGCGACATGCACGCCTTTGCCCCCGGGGCGCTCATCCGCCGGCGACGAGCGCACCACCGTGCCGGCCCGCAATGCGGACACATCGACCAGACGATCGATGGCGCTGTTGAATCCGGCGACGGTGATCATGCGTAAACACCCAGCAGCGCGAGCACTTCTTCCCTGCCCGCCTGCGCCGGCGTGCCGCCCAGCGCCCGTGTCGAAAGCGCACCGCACGCGGCCGCCCAGCGCAGGCACGTGGCCATGGGCTGGCCGCCCAGCCACGCGTGGAGGAAGCCCGCGTTGAAGTTGTCACCGGCTCCGGTGGTGTCGATGGCATCGACACGGAACGTCGGGACGCGAAGCACCGCGCCGTCATGGAGCGTGAGGCAGCCTTCGCGGCCGTGCTTGATCACCACGGCCGGGCCGAGCGAAGCCAGCCGATGCAAGGCCGCCTCGACATCATCCGTGCCGGCGAGGGCACACGCCTCCAGCGCATTCGGAAGGAAGACGTCTACGAGGGGGAGGACCTCAAGCAAACCGGCATCCCAGGTACCGTCCGGATCGAAGCCGGGATCGAGCGAAACACTCAGGCCCGCCGCACGGGCGCGGCCGAACAGCGCCGCGATGCTTCCCTGGAGGTTTGTCTGCAGGAAGTACGACGACACGTGCAGGTGGGTCGCACCCACGAGCGCGGCGTCGGGCACGTCGCTGGCATGCAGCGCCGCGATGGCTCCCGGATAAGTCACCAGCGCGCGATCGTGCGCACCCGAGAGTGCCACGGTCAGGCCGGTTTCCTGGTCCGCGTCCATGATGACCGCGGCGGTATCGATGCCCGCTTCGCGTAGCGCGGCCACGCAGTAGCGGCCGCGTTCGTCGTCACCCGCGCGGCCGATGAAACGTACGGTGTCGCCCAGCCGGGCAAGGCCCATCGCGCAGATCATGGACGAGCTGCCGGGCACCTGGCTCGCGCCACGGGCCAACCTCTCGGTGCCGAACGCCGGCGCACCGTCGATACCCGTCAGGATCAGGTCGACGTTCATTTCGCCAGCGACGACGATGGTGCTCACGCTGCTCCGCCCTCATGCAGCGTGAACTCACCGACCACGCGGGTGAGCACGCCTTCGGAAGGCGTATCCGGTCGGTGGCCCAGCTGCAGGCAGCGGAAGAACGCGAACAGCTGGCCGACCACCGTGTGCACGAGCAACTGCTGCGCGGGCGGCAAGGCATACAACCCGGGCAGGTCAATCGACAGCCCACCGTCACCCACCAGCGCGGGGTCGATATCCTGGCCGACGACGACGCGCGTGGCGCCGAGCCCCTTGGCGTTGAGCTCGCGCAGCAGGTCGGATTCGTAAGCGCGAATGCCGGCATCACCCGACAGGAAGGCGACCAGGACGCCGCCCCGGTTCAACCAGGCCATGGGGCCATGGCGGAAGCCCAGGAAGCTTTCGGCGAGGGTCACCGTATCGCCACCGCTCATTTCGAGCATCTTCAACGCCGATTCGCGCGCCGCGCCATAAGCGCCGGCGCTGCCAAGGTATACCGCGGTATCGCGTTCGCCCGCCGCAATGGCTGCCAGCGCATCGGCGTACACGTCGAACACGCGCTCGACCAGCGCGGCCGCGCCATCGGCCGGGCGGGTCGCGCCCAGTGCGCTGCCGGCGAGGAGCATGTTGGTGAAACTGCTGGTCATCACCAGGCTACGGTCGTTGGTGCACGGATCGAGCACGATGACATCGACCCGTGCTTCGCTGGCGTAGCGCGTGGCGAGACGACCATGCGCATTGCAGGTCACGACGAGGTGCCGCCAGCCGGGCGCGTTCGCCAGCACGGCATCGACGGCGCCGACGCTTTCCGGGCTATCGCCAGAGCGCGCGATGGAGACGAGCAGGCCTTCCGGCCCCGGCAACACGCCGGCACGGTGCGTGAGCAGGTCGCCCGCGGGGATCGCCCGCGACGGGATGCCCAGTTCCGCCTGCAACACGGGGGCGAGCGCTTCGCCCACGTACACCGAACTGCCCGACCCCGTCAGGACCACCTGCGGCGGGCGGCCGCCGAGCGCATGATCAAGCGCGGTGCGGAAGGCGGCGCCCTGCGACCCGGCCGTGGCACGCCACGTGGCAGGCTGCTGCAGGATCTCGCGCAGGGTGTCGGCGTAGCCTAGTTCCCGCTGGCGGGCCTCGGGCATCCCGCGCAGGCCGGCAAGGGACGGAACGGATTCACTGGAAGGGACGGTCATAAAGGACTTGACTTACGCTAGGTTGAAAACGAAAGATAACGAAACTTTCGATTGCAGGGTATCCCCGAGGAATCACGACATGCAAGCCCCGACGCACCAGACCCCCACCCTCGCCACGCTCGACCTTCCGCCGGGCAAGCGCACGCGCCTGCAGCGGATGCTCTACGGCCACGGGCCGGGCAACGGCACTCTGCTCGTCCTGCCCCTCGACCAGGGCCTCGAGCACGGCCCGACCGATTTCTTCCCGCACCCACCGGCGCTCGATCCCGATTACCAGTTCCGGCTCGCCGAAGCGGGCGGCTTTTCCGCGATCGCCCTCGGCATCGGCCTGGCGCAGAAGTACATCGGCCAGTATGCCGGCCGGGTACCGCTGATCCTGAAGCTCAACGGCAAGACCAATATCCCGGGCGATGGCGACGCCACCTCGCCCCAGTTCGCTTCGGTTGAAGACGCCGTGCGCCTGGGCGCCGATGCGGTCGGTTATACGCTGTACGTCGGTTCGCCGCGCCAGCACGACGAACTGCGCCAGTTGCGCAAGGTACGCGAGGATTGCGACCGCTTCGGCATGCCGCTGGTGCTGTGGTCGTACCCGCGTGGGGCGGCGATCGATGCGCGTGGCGGCAAGGGCTCGCTCTACGCACAGGACTATGCCGCGCGCGTCGCGCTGGAAGTGGGCGCGGATATCGTCAAGCTGCACGAACCCGATGATCGGCGCGATGGCGTGCCCGGCCCCTACGCCTCGCTCGACGAAGATGCGGCGGGCCGCACCTCCCGCGTCGTTCGCTCGGCTGGCCGCACCATCGTGCTGTTCTCCGGCGGCGAAAAGAATGACGATGACGACGCGGTGCTGCGCAAGGTGGAGTTCTACATGCAGCAAGGCGCGACGGGCGTGATGTTCGGCCGCAACATGTGGCTGCGCCCGTTCGAACAGGCGGTGGCGCTGACCCGCCAGGTGCATGACATCATGCAACGCTATTCGCGCTGAAAGGCCCTTCGATGACTGACGACCGCCACGACGAGGCCTGGGCCGGCTGCCTGTGCTGTTCACCGCCGGCCGCCCGAGCCTCGGCGGGCGGTGACACGGGCAAGAATCCGCTGGAAACCGCCCCGGTCGATGCGAGCCTGCGCCTGGTGGATTTCGCACCGCGCAGCATGCTCGCCACCACGGGCACCCGCATCGAGACGCCGCGCTTCCCGGTCATCGACATGCACACCCACCTGACCTGGATGAAGCGCACGCGCGGCGGCGTGTCGCTGGGCGAGGAAATGGTGCAGTTCACCACCCCGGGCGACTTGCTGCCGCTGATGGACCGCAAGGGCATCCGCTGCATGGTGAACCTGACCGGCGGCGTGGGCCGGGGGCTGGAAGACTCGATCGCGCGCTTCGACCGCGCAGCACCGGGACGCTTCCTCACGCTCACCGAGCCTTCGTTCCACCTGTTCGGCGAGGCCGGTTACCCCGCGCTACAGGCGGAGGCGCTGGCCGACGCGGCACGGCTTGGCGCCCGCGGCCTGAAGCTGCTGAAAACGCTCGGCCTCTACCTGCGCGAAGGCATCGACACCGGCGCACTGGTGGGGCTGGACGATCCCCGCTTCGATCCGATGTGGGAGACCTGCGCCGCGCACGGCCTTCCCGTCTTCCTGCACACGGCCGACCCGCTGGCCTTCTTCACGCCGACCGACCGGCACAACGAGCGCTACGAAGAGCTGGCCCAGCATCCCGACTGGTCCTTCTACGGCCGGGATTACCCGACGCATGCCGAGCTCATGGCAGCACGCGACCGCGTCATCGCCCGCCACCCCGCCACCACCTTCGTTTTGCTCCACGTGGGTAACCAGGGCGAACGGCTGGACGATCTCGCCGGCACGCTGGCCCGCTTCTCCAACGCGCTCGTCGATATCAGCGCCCGGATCGGCGAACTGGGGCGGCAGCCGCGGCGCAGCCGGGCGTTCATCGAGCGCTTCCAGGACCGCGTGCTGTTCGGCACGGATGCCGTGCCCCCGCCGTATGGGGACGCCGTACCGCAGCAGCGCCTGTGCGATGAGCTCTACGAGATCTACTACCGCTTCCTCGAGTCCGAGGACGAGTATTTCGACTACGCGCCGGCCGAGACGCCGCCCCAGGGACGATGGTCGATCTACGGCCTGGGCCTGTCTTCGGCTATCCTGCGCAAGGTCTACCATGACAACGCGGCGCGCCTCCTGCGCCTGGACTGAACCGCCAAGAGATGAGCGAACGACGCGTGAAGGCGCCGCCGAAGAAATTGCTGATCGAAGAACGCCGTCGTGCCGTCGTCGATCTCCTGCGTGAGGATGGCCGCGTCACCGTCGATGACCTGGTCGCCCGCTACGGCGTCTCCGCCGTCACGATCCGCGGCGATCTTGAAGCCCTGGAACTTGCCGGCCTTGCCAAGCGCTCGCACGGCGGTGCCGTCCCGGCCGAGCCCTCGCCGCAGGATGTGCCGCTGCCGATCAAGGAGACCCGCCGGCTGGCCGAGAAGCGCCGCATCGGCGATGCCGCGGCACGGATGGTCGCCGATGGCGAAACCATCATCCTCGACTCGGGTTCCACCACCGTGGAAATCGCGCGCTGCATCCGCCAGCGCAAGTGGACCTCGCTCACCGTCATCACCAACGCCCTGAACATCGCGCTGGAACTCAGCGGCCTGCCGACCGTGCGGGTGATGATGCTCGGCGGCATGCTCCGGCAGACCTCGTATTCTTTGGTCGGTACCGATGCGGAACGCGCGCTGTCGCGCCTCTCGGCCGACCGACTCTTCCTCGGCGTCGATGGCCTGGACCCGAAGGTCGGGGTGACCACGCCCGACCCGCAGGAGGCGAGCCTCAACAGCATGATGGTGAAGTGCTCGCGCGAAGTGGTTGCCGTGCTCGACGCCAGCAAGTTCGGCCAGCGCAGCCTCGCCGTCATCACCCCGATCAGCGGCCTCAACGTGGTGATCACCGACACGACCGCGCCGAAGGACGCCGTGCACGCGCTACGCGAGCAGGGTGTGGAAGTGCAGTTGGTCTGAATCTGTGGGAGCGGGGGGGGGGGGGGCGGGGGGGGGGGGGTGGAC